>CAZITF010000186.1:0-5786 GCA_964542095.1 uncultured Rhodobacterales bacterium | reverse complement strand
GGGCGTGCCGACCTATGATTCCGAGTATATCTTCAACTTCCTCGTCCACACACGCGGCTCGGACATCGGCACATGGAACGGCACCGGTTTCTCGAACCCCGAACTGGATGCCAAGATCAAGTCGCTGGCCTCCAACACCGATCTCGTGGCCCGCAACGCCGACATCGCCGACATCTGGCGTGTGGTGCAGGACGAGGTGCTTTATATCCCGCTGCACCACCAGGTGCTGAACTGGGGCATGGCCGAAGGCGTCGGAATCGAGGTCGATCCCGAAGACCAGCCCAAGGTGAAGTATTTCACCATGAACTGAGGCGCGTGTAGCGCGTGATGGAGAAGGCGGCGCCAAGGGTGCCGCCTTTTTTTATTGGGCGTTGGGTTGGGGCATGAAGTTGTTGTTTGCGATACGGGCAGCAGGTCAGCGGACGAAGCGCCAATTCGCTGCGCTCGCGCCAATGACCGCGTAAAGGAAAAGGTGCCAGCCAAAAACGGTCGTTTTTGTCACTGACGGCCCGCCTGCCGAAATCAATGAAAATTCTGGTGCCACAAACTCTTGGCAAAACTCCATTCAGTTTTGACAGGTTTTTGGCCAGAGCTTAATAAGCCGACGTTCCAAAACCGTGCAGCATTCGTCACTATGGGCTCAAACCCGCCCTTCGCCCAAGCTCCCAATTATCCCACTCCCTGTGCCCTACAGACACGCCCCCAACCCACACCCAACACCACCGCAAGACCGCACCCCTCCCCTTCCCTTTCTGCGCGTACTCGGCTCTAGTATCTCACGACGCTCTGCCACCTCACGAAAGGGATACCACATGTTCCGCTACATCCTCCCCATCGCCCTCAGCCTCGGTGCCGCCCCCGCCATCGCCGAAAACTTCAAATGGGCCGAAACCACCGATCCGCAGACGATGGACCCGCACGCGGTCAATTCCGCCCCCGTTCTGGGCTTTCTCAACAATGTCTACGAAGGGCTCGTGCGGCGCGGCAGGGACATGACCATCGAACCGTCGCTGGCCACCGCATGGGAACCCATCGGAGACGGGATGGGCTGGCGGTTCACACTGCGCGAGGGTGTCACCTTTCATGGTGGCGAGGCGTTCAACGCCGATGATGTGATCTTTTCCTACCAACGGGCGAGCGATGAATCCTCGGATACGCGCAGCTGGTTCGCGCCGGTTTCGGAGGTGATCAAGGTCGACGACTACACCGTCGACATCATGACCACCGCGCCCAACCCGATCTTTCCCGACAGCATCGCCAACTGGATGATCATGGATTCCGGCTGGGCCGAGGCCAACGGCACCACACGACCCGACAAGGAAAACGGCAACCATGCCACGCTGAACACCAACGGCACCGGACCCTTTCGCGTGACGGTGCGCGAGCCGGGGCTGATGACCGTGCTCGAACCCAACGCGGGCTGGTGGGACGACGCACAGCACAACATCACCAACGCCCAGCTGACCCCGATCCAGAACCCGGCCACCGCCGTCGCCGCTCTGCTGTCGGGCGATGTCGACCTGATCAACCCCGTGCCGATTCAGGACACCGCACGGCTGGCGAACAACGATGCGGTCAAGGTGTTTCAGGGGATCGAGGCGCGGATCATAATGCTGGGTTTCCCGCACGAGGCGGACGCGCTGAAATATTCGGGCGATACCACCGACGCCAACCCGTTTGCCGACGTGCGGGTGCGGCGCGCCGTGGCCCATGCCATCAACGTGCCCGCGATCCTGCAAACCATCATGCGAGGCAATGCCGAACCTGCGAGCCAGCTGGTGAGCGCGGCGATGCGCGGCTATTCCCCCGGTCTGGCCGCACGGCCCGCCTATGACCCCGACGCCGCCCGCGCACTGCTGGCCGAGGCGGGGTACGAGAACGGTTTCAGCTTTGGACTCAAGTGCCCCAACGACCGCTATCTGAATGACGAGGCGGTGTGCCAGGCGATCACCGGGATGCTGGCGCAGGTCGGCATCACGGCGACGCTGGATGCGATGCCGGTGCAGAACTACTGGCCCGAACTGCGGGCGGACAACTACGACATGTACCTGCTGGGCTGGTCGCCGGGCACATTCGACGCCGAACATCCGATCCGCTTTCTGGCCGCCACCCCGAACGAGGAAAAGAAGCTTGGGTCGTGGAATTTCGGCGGCTATTCGAACGCGCGGGTGGACGAATTGCTGCCACTGATCCAGTCGGAAATCGACAACACGAAACGGCAGGCGATGCTGGATGAGGTGACCGGGATCCTTCAGGACGAGGTGGCCTATGTGCCGCTTTATGTGCAGCCGCTGGTCTGGGGGGCGCAGGCCAATATCGAACTGACCCAGCGGCCCGACAACTTCCTTATCCTGAACTGGGTGACGGTGAACTGAAACGGGCTGTCCCACGCCGGGACAGAATCCGGCCTGCAAAATATCAAGGACTGACAAGGGCGGATTGACCATTTGACAGGGTTGATCTGCCTTTGTGCGCTTGGGTATTCAGCACGGGAAAACCCAGGTCTGCTTCGCGCCCAACTCACCACAATTCCACGACGCAGCGAATATCGGCCCTCAAGGCACCGCTGCAATTTTCAATGCATCCGAGTTGCAAGATCGGCTTTCACGTTTCAGGATGGGCGTGGAGCTTCGATATTGTTCTGCGACTTTCGAGACGATTGAGATAATGACGTTAAGAACGGGAACAATCCAGATGGCGCTGAAACGACTGCGTGAGATGGGTATTCCCTCAATAATCGATTTGGTCTGGGTTCTCCCGACAGTTATTTCGATCATTTTGGCGGAGGGCAGTGTTCATTTCGGCTTTGCCCTGCCTGTTCCGTTTCTTATCGTGATCGTCTGCGTCGGCATTGCCGGGGCGTATGGCGGCAAGCGCTCTGGCCTCGCCGCCGGGGTCTTGGCCGTGTTGTTCATTGGCCACGCGTATCTCGCTCAGTTTGGGCCACCCACATTGACGGGCGGACTGCCGCAAGCGGCCATCGGCGCGATGCTGTATCTCTTGGTCGGTATAATTTTAGGGCGCTTGAGGGATCAGCGCGATGCCAGCCTGCGAGCCTTGCGCGAAAACAAGCAAATGCTGCAAGAAACTCTGGCCAATGAGATTACCGAAAAAGACATCCAGGCCGCCAAGGTCGCGGAAAGCGAAGCGCGACTGGCGACTGCAATCCGAATTGCCGGGATCGGGCATTACTCCTTTGAGGCCTTTACCGGAAATTGCAATTATTGCTCGGAACAGCACGCTGAAAATCTTGGCATTACGACTGACGAATTTCTTGGGATCGCAGCGGGGCCGGGTGTAAGGCTGCCCCACGTCCACCCTGACGATCGTTCAATTGTCATCGACGCGATCGATTGCCTGAATTCTGGCAAGTCCCAAACATTTGAATTCCGCGTATTGCGCCCTGATGGCGAAGTCCGCTTCATTCGCCAGATTGAAGAACCGAGGTTTGATTCAACGGGAAAGGTGGTCGAACATCTCGGGACCAGCATCGATCTCACGGACTTGCGCCAGGCAGAGGCGAAGGTTCGTCAATCGCAGCGAATTGAGGCGATTGGCACGCTGACAGGTGGCGTGGCCCATGATTTCAACAACCTTCTCGCGGTTATCCTCGGGAGCCTTGAGCTGAGCCTTGAAGCCGAAAATGATGATGATCGCCAGGAGCTGATCGGTGCCGCCATCACAGCGACCATGCGCGGCGCAGACCTGACGAAAAACTTGCTCAGCTTTGCCAGACGCGCGCATCTTGAACCGACACGTATCAACCTGAACCAGGTCATACAGAACACGATGGCCTGGGGTTCGCGGGTCCTGCCTGCGACGATCAATATCGAAAACTCGCTGATGGCGGGGCTTTGGGATGTCGAATTGGATGCCACTTCCGCTGAGAACGCGTTGATCAACATTCTCCTGAACGCGCGGGATGCGATGCCTGACGGCGGCAAGGTGACAATAGAAACCGCAAATATGCGAATCGACGATGAGTATGTCTCTGATCGAAACGAGGATATCGAAGCGGGGCGCTATGTCATGCTCGCCATCAGCGACACTGGAACCGGCGTGCCATCCGACAAATTCGAAAAGATATTTGAACCCTTTTACACCGACAAACCCGTTGGCGAAGGGTCCGGGTTGGGCCTGTCGATGGTGCAAGGTTTTATCAAACAATCCGGTGGCGCGATCCGCGTCTATTCCGAAGTTGGCGTTGGCACGACATTCAAGCTGTACTTCAAGGCGGCCGAGCAGGAGAGCAAGCCGCAACGACCCGCGCTTCGCGAACCGCGCAGTCAACACATGCCGCATGGCAGAATCCTGATCGCTGAAGATGAACCCGAAGTGATGCGTATTTTGACCCGGGTTCTGGAAGGCGCGGGATATGCTGTCACACCTGCACAAAGCGGTGACGCGGCGCTGGAACTGTTCAAGTCGGGTGATCAGTTTGACCTTTTGCTGACAGATGTTGTGATGCCGGGCAATCTTCAAGGGCCCGCACTGGCAAAAGAGATCCGGTCGATCAAACCAGACCTCCCGTGCATTTTCCTCTCGGGCTACGCGGCCGAGGCGACCGTGCACGGCAATGGATTGAAGCCCTCCGACATTCGTTTGATGAAGCCGGTAAGCCAATCGGACTTGCTGAGGGCCATTTCCAAAGCGCTGGAACTTGGCGACAGGGACGAGTGATAAAATGGCACTCGCCGGTCAGGCAGATTGGTTCGCGGCCCGGTGGATGGGATGAATAAAGGCTTCGACCAAGGTGGTGTGGGCCGAAAGCCGCCATTCCGGCAATTACAGCAGGCAGCGGCCATGTCCCGCACACCCGCCGCTAACTCTTTCTTAACAAACCCCACCGCACGCCCCGTTAACCCCGCCACAGGTGCATCCGCGGTGCACAGGGGGTGCACGCATGGTGCATGCATTGTGCATCGCCCAAATCCCTTGTTTTACAGGCGTTAACCCTGATTCGCTCCGGTCGGGCAGACTCCGGTGCAAAACCGTTGCGACGATTTTCAGGGCGGCGCCGATTCCCCCCGCTTGTCAAAGCGCGCTTTCCGCTTGACCCTCCCGCGCGCCCGCTGAATGCTCGGCCCATGCTCGCCTACATCATCCAGCGCATTGCCCAATCCGCCCTCGTCCTGCTGGTCGTGGGCCTTGTCGCGTTTTCGATGTTCCGCTTTGTCGGCGATCCCATCGACAACATGCTGGGTCAGGAACGCACGCAGGCCGATATCGAACGGTTGCGCGAGGTTCTGGGCCTCGATCAGCCCTTTGTCGTGCAGTATTACAAGTTCCTCAGCAGCGCCGTGCAGGGCAATTTCGGGGTGTCCTACCGGCAGGGCCGCCCGGTCGCCGAAATCCTGATGGAGCGCGCGCCCGCCACCCTTGAACTGGCCGCCGTCAGCGGGTTTCTGGCCATTTCCATCGGCATCGGCCTTGGCGTGTTCACCGCCATCCGGCGCAACGGATTGGCGGCGAATGTGATCATGTCGGCCTCTCTCATCGGGGTGTCGCTGCCCACCTTTCTGATCGGTATCCTGTTGATTTACCTGTTTTCTGTCGAACTTGGCTGGCTGCCCAGTTTCGGTCGGGGAGAGACCGTCAGGATCGGCAACTGGTCCACCGGGTTCCTGACCGAAAGCGGGCTCAAGGCGTTGATATTGCCGTCGATCACGCTGGGCCTTTATCAGATGACGCTGATCATGCGGCTGGTGCGTTCGGCGATGCTGGAAGTGCTGCGTCAGGGTTACATCCGCTTCGCCCGCGCCCGTGGCCTGCGCGAACGGGCGGTG
>CAZITF010000185.1:0-5795 GCA_964542095.1 uncultured Rhodobacterales bacterium | reverse complement strand
ACCGTGGTGCTGAAACCTGCCGAATACACGTCGCTGACCGCCCTGCTGTTCGCTGATATCTGTCGTCAGGCGGGTGTGCCCAAGGGGGTCGTCAACATCGTGACCGGCGACGGCGCCGTGGGCGAGATGATCGTAAACGCGGATGTGGACAAGATCGCCTTTACCGGGTCCACTGCCGTGGGTCGCCGCATCCGCGAAGCGACAGCAGGCAGCGGCAAGGCGCTGACTCTCGAACTCGGCGGCAAGTCTCCCTACATCGTGTTCGACGACGCCGATCTCGATTCAGCAGTCGAGGGGCTGGTGGACGCCATCTGGTTCAACCAGGGGCAGGTCTGTTGTGCCGGATCACGCCTGTTGGTGCAGGAACCGGTGGCAGACGCCTTTTACGCCAAGCTGCGCGCCCGCATGGACAAATTGCGCATCGGCGACCCGCTCGACAAATCCATCGATGTGGGTGCGGTGGTAGACCCGATCCAGCTGGACACGATCACAAAAATGGTCGCCGACAATGCCAGCGGTGAGATCTATCAGGCCCAAACCGCCCTGCCCGCCACGGGCTGCTACTACCCCCCCACCCTCATCACCGGTCTGAACACCGCCGATACGCTGATGCAGGAGGAAATCTTTGGCCCTGTCCTCGTCTCCACCACTTTCCGCACACCCGCAGAAGCAGTGGAACTGGCCAACAACACGCGCTTTGGCCTCGCCGCCACAGTCTGGAGCGAGAACATCAACCTCGCCCTCGACATCGCCCCGAAACTGGCCGCGGGCGTGGTCTGGGTCAACGCCACCAACTTGTTCGATGCCGCCGCCGGGTTCGGAGGGGTACGTGAAAGCGGGTTCGGACGCGAAGGCGGCTGGGAAGGCTTGCTGGCCTACACCAGGCCCAATGGCACCGCCAAACCCCTGAAACCCATCCCGGCCTACACGGGCAAGGACGAACCGACCGACCCGCTGGATCGAACGGCGAAACTCTATATCGGCGGCAGGCAGGCCCGGCCCGATGGCGGCTATTCCCGCAACGTCTATGGCAAGAACGGCGCATTGCTGGGTCAGTCCAGCCTCGCCAACCGCAAGGACGTGCGCAATGCGGTCGAGGCGGCACAGGCCGCCGCTGGCTGGGGCAGGACAACCGGACATCTGCGCGCGCAGATCCTCTATTACATCGCCGAAAACCTGTCGGCGCGGGCGGACGAATTCGCGCGACGGCTCGATGCGATGCAAGGTGGCAAGACCGGCGCCAAAGAGGTCGACGCCTCGATCCGGCGCCTGTTCACCTATGCCGCATGGGCCGACAAATACGACGGCGCGGCCAAAGGTGTGCCGTTGCGGGGCATCGCACTGGCGATGAACGAACCCACCGGCATCGTCGCCGCCCTGTGCCCGGACGAGGTACCGCTGCTTGGCCTGATCTCGTGCATGGCACCCGCCATCGCGATGGGCAGCCGAGCGGTACTGGTTGCCTCCGAACCATTTCCGCTCGCGGCTACCGACTTCTACCAGATCCTCGAAACCTCGGACGTGCCCGCAGGCGTGGTCAACATCCTGACCGGCGATCACGCCGAGCTCGCGCCGCACATGGCCAAGCACCTCAACGTCGATGCGGTATGGTCCTTTTCCGGCGCGGGCCTGTCCAAGGAGATCGAACACGGCGCGGCAGGCAACCTCAAGCGGACATGGGTGAACAACGCCCGGACCCGCAACTGGTTCGGAGCCGAAGGCGAAGGGCGCGCCTTCCTGCAAGCGGCCACCGAGGTCAAGACCGTCTGGGTGCCCTACGGCGAATAGGGCTTCTTTTGGCCGGAAATACTGCGGGGGTTTGGGGGCAGAGCCCCCATTCCACCTGAAATCGCGTGTGCGCAAGCACTCAATTGGCGACGGAGCTTTCCAGTCCCACCGGCTGCCCGACGACGACGAAATGCAACCCTTCCGGATCCAGCAACTCGCTGGCCACGCGCTTGACATCCGCCAGCGTCACCGCCTCGACCTTGTCGTTGCGGGTGGCGATGTAATCGATGGGCAGGCCCAGCATCTGCATGCCGACCATGATCCGCGCAATCGGGCCATTGCCGTCGAACCGCAACGGATAGGCCCCGGTGACATAGGTCTTGGCCGCGTCCAGTTCGTCTTGGGTAACACCCTCGGCGGCGGCGCGGGCCCATTCGTCGCGGATCACCGACACCGCCTCGGCGATGCTGTCATTGGCCGACGCCACCTGACCCTGGATCGTCTCGGCGTAATCCTGTGGCACGAGATAGGAATAGACGCCATAGGTCAGTCCGCGCTTTTCGCGTACTTCGGTCATCAGGCGGCTTTCGAAGCCGCCGGCGCCCAGTACCTGGTTCAGAAGGTTGGCGGCAAAGAAATCGGGATCGTCCTGCGCGATGCCGCGCTGGCCAAAGATGGCGACCGATTGCGGGGTCTCGAAGGGAACGACGGTGGTGCCACCCTCGATTAGGATCGGAGCGGGTTCGGGCATGGGGGCACCGGTTTCGGGCAAGGCGCCCAAAAGCTCGTCCAGCATCGGACCCAGCTCTTCGGGCGTGATGTCGCCCGCAACCCCGACATAAAGGCGGTCGCGCGCAAAAACCGCCGCATGCGCGGCCAGCATGTCCTCGCGCGTCAGCGCGGCCACGGATTCGATCGTGCCCTCATAAGGCGTCCCATAGGGGTGATCCCCAAAGGCCAGCGCGTCGAATGTGCGCCGCGCGATCTCGTCGGGGTCCTTGGCGTCAGAGCGCAGGCCGGTCAGTACCTGCTCACGCACCCGCTCGAGGGCGGCAGGGGCAAAGCCGGGCTCGGTGATCGATTTGCGCAGCAACTCGATGGCTTCGTCCCTGTTCTCGGTCAGGAACTTGGCTGATACCGACAGGGCGTCATCCCCGATGTCATAGCCGAACGAGGCCGCCAGACTCTCCTGCGCGCGGGCAAAGCCGCGGGCGTCGAGGTCTCCGGCCCCTTCCTCGAGAAGTCCGGTCATCAGGTTGATCGCCCCGCGTTTGCCGGGCGCATCCAGCGACGCGCCGCCGCGAAAGCGCAACTCAAGCGCCAGAAACGGGATCGACGGTTCACGCACCAGCCATGCGGTGATGCCGCCGGGGCTGACGACCTCTTCGATTTTAACTTCGGCGCGCGCGGGAAGGGCGGCAACAAGAGCGATTGCAAGGGCCATGAGCAGGCGGGTCATTGGCTGATCTCCTCTGGGGTCGCCGGCCGGGTCAGCCAGCCGGTGACCGAGGCGTTGCGGTTCAGCACGCTGCGTGCGGCATCCATGATGTCATCGGCGGTGACGGCCTGCAGAATGTCGGGCCATGCCTGAATGTCTTCGACGCTCAGACCCACCGCCATCGCGGCTCCGTACCGCCGCGCAGTGCTGTCCACGTCGTCGCGCTCGTAAATCTCGCTGGCGCGCAGCTGATACTTGATACGCTCCAGTTGTTCGGGGTCGACCCCGTCGATCAGGAACTGCGCCAAAACCGCGTCCAACGCGTCCTCGGCCTCTTGCAGGCTGAGGCCCGGTACCGGCACGATCACAACGTCGAACGTCGTGTCATCCAGCGACGTGCCGCGATAGAACGCACCGGACCAGACGGCGATCTGTTCGTCGAATTGCAGCTTTTCGGTCATGTAGCTGGTCTGTCCGCCCCCCAGCACCTCGGCCAGGATGGTCAGCGCGGCCGCCGCCGTCTGATCGCCGGGATCGCGCTCGGGGGCCAGGTAGGACCGGCTCACATATTCCTGCGCGACGCGCGGATCGCGAAAGATCACACGGCGTTCGGCGGTCTGCGGCGGCTCTTCGGAGCGGATGCGTTCGGGCAGGTCCGGATTGGGCGGGATCACGCCGTAATAGGTCTCGGCCAGTCGCTTGACCTCGTCCGGGTCGACATCGCCGGACACCACGAGGATGGCGTTATTCGGATAGTAATAGGTGTTGTAGAATCCCAGCGCGTCTTCCTTGTCGAGGCTTTCCATCTCGTGCATCCAGCCAATGATCGGCACGCCGTAGCGGTGGTTGAGATACTGGGCCGCGTTCATCTGTTCGGAAAACAGGGAGCGGGGGTTGTTCTCGGTGCGCTGGTTGCGTTCCTCGATGATCACCCGGCGTTCGGTGGCGACATTCTCTTCGGTAAAGCGGATGTTGCGCATCCGGTCAGCTTCCATGCGCATCATCAACTCAAGCCGGTCGGCGGCGACGCGCTGGAAATAGGCGGTGTAGTCATAGCTGGTGACGGCGTTGTCACGCCCGCCATTGGCCGCCACTGTGGCGGACAGTTCGCCATCGGCCAGCGTATCGGTCGCCTTGAACAACAGGTGTTCCAGAAAATGCGCCACGCCCGAAGACCCGACCGGTTCGTCTGCCGACCCGGCGCGATACCAGACCATGTGCTGCACGACGGGCGCGCGGTTGTCCTCGACCACGACCACCTGCATGCCGTTTTCGAGTTCAAAGGTCGTAACAGCATCCTTATCAGCGCGCGTGGCGGCGGGTAGAACGGCGGCGAACAGGGCAAAGGCAGCAAAAGCGGCACGCAAACGGGTCATGGCAAATCCTGACTGGGAACGGTCTGTGTATCAGATACGACGACAAGCGCGCCCTTCAAGCGGCGCTGTCGCCTTTGTGAGGAAAAACCGCGACGTTCCGGCCTAGCGGCGACGGCCCGATGGCGGTGCTGTCGGTGTGGGTATCCCGGCGCGGCGGAACTGTTCGGCCACACGGGCCGGTCTGATCGCCTCGCGGCGATAGGCCTGCGCATAGCTGTCTTCCTGGATGATACGGATCTGCGTCAGGCGGGACTGGCGCTTGCGAAACTGTGCATCCGCCGCGGCAAGGGTCGCGCGGATATTGGCGTCGCGCCCAAAGCGGCTGGCGTGATTTACAAGGGCGCCGTCGCTGCCGGGGATCGGCGCATTGGGCGAAGTGCGCTGCCCGCCCAGTGCGGCCACGCTGTCTTCGAGCGGGCGCTGGTCGGTGCGGTTGAACCCACCTGGCGTCGGTTCGGGCAGGGCGGAAAAGCTTTCGGGTTGTTCGAGAGGTTTGGCTGGCACGATGATGAATTCATCCGGCCCGTTGCCACGCGGCTGGATCTGGCGCAGTCCCTTGTTCTCGCACGCGGCAAGGAACAGGACTGAAATCAGGGCGCAGGCGATCAGGCGCATGGGCAAACTCTCCTCAACTTGTGCCGCATTATCGCAGCTTGGGCCCGCTTGTCACGTGCCCTTTTTTGTCGGTTTCCTTTTGGCAGGCGTGCCATCGTTGCCAAAGAACACGAGGCCAATGGCCCCGGCAAAGATGAAAATATCCGCCACGTTGAAAACGAACGGGTTGTTGATGCCGCAGCAGGACATGTTCAGAAGATCAAGAACATACCCATACAGAAGCCGGTCGAACACGTTGGCCATCGCTCCGCCGATCAACAGGCCCGCACTGATACGGGCAAATGGTGTCTGCGGATGTTTGACGATCCACCACAGCACCCCGGCACAAATCGCCACGGCAATGCCGATCAGCAGCCAGACGCTGGTTCCGTCGCCCAGCAGGCCAAAGTTGATGCCCCGGTTTTCGCCATAGCGAAAGTTCAGGATCGGCGGCAGAACATCAATGGGTTTGAACGCCGACAGTCCCCAAACGTGGATGACCAGATATTTCGACAACTGGTCGAGGCCAAAGGCAAGTACTGCACTGATCCAGAGAAGTTTCATGTCACCCCTAATGCCGGAAATGGCGCATGCCGGTAAAGACCATGGCCAATCCCGCGTCGTCTGCCGCCGCGATCACTTCGTCATCGCGCATCGAC
>CAZITF010000184.1:0-5797 GCA_964542095.1 uncultured Rhodobacterales bacterium | reverse complement strand
AGTTGGTGATGCCGGGGCCGTTTTGCGCGATCATCATACACATCTTGCCTGTGGCGCGGGTGAAGCCGTCGGCCATCATGCCGCCGCTGGTTTCATGGGCGCAGTCCCAGAACTTGATTCCGGCGTCGGGGAAGATGTCGGAGATCGGCATCATGGCCGACCCGATGATCCCGAAGGCGTTATCGATCCCATGCATCTGGAGTGTTTTTACAAAGGCTTCTTCGGTGGTCATTTTCATGACGGCGCTCTCCCAAAATGAAAAGGGGGAAGCGAATCCCCCCGGTTGTGTTGCGGCTAGGGTAGTGTTCGACGCGCGGTGGCGTTAGGGCCAGTTGAATTCGCCGTTTAGGTCCAGACTAGGGTCCAATGGCGCGGGCGATGCGGGCGATTCCCTCGCCGATGCGGTCGGACTGGATCGAGGAATAGCCGAGCCGGTAGTAATTGCGCGGCGTGTCCTGCCCGGAAAAGAAGGCGTTGCCCGGTTCGATCAGCACGCTGGCCTCTTGCAGCTCTTCCGCCAGCTGGCGGGCATCGACACCGGCAGGCGCGCGCATCCAGAAGGACGACCCGCCAAATCCGCCGAGCCCCGCGATTTCCAGCCCGTTCGCGTCGATCGCGTTCTGCATGGCGATCCGCCGGGTGTGCAGCGCCGCGCCCATCTTGCGGATCTGCGAATCGTAGTGCCCCATCGACAGGAAATAGGCCGCCGTGCGCTGGATATGCCCCGGCGGGTGGCGCAGCACGCTTGCCCGCAGGGCGCGGGCCTCGCGGATGAACGGCTCTGACCCCACGAGAAAACCGAGGCGCAGGCCGGGAAACAGCGACTTGGAAAAGCTGCCCACATAGATCACCCGCCCATCCACATCCATCGACTTGAGCGCGGGCGACGGCGGGTCGAGAAAGGACATCTCGAACTCGTAGTCATCCTCGACGATCAGCGCGTCGAGCGCGCGGGCACGGTCCAGCAGGTCCTGTCGCCGCTCCATCGGCATGGTCGAGGTGGTCGGGCACTGATGGCTGGGCGTGGCAAAGATCACATCCGATTGCGGCGGGACCGCATCGGGCGGCAACCCTTTGTGATCGACGCGCACGGGGGCCATATGGCACCGGGATTGCATCAGAATTTCGCGCAATGCGGGATAGCACGGGTCCTCGAACGCGGCGGTGCGCCGCTGGGTCAGCAGCACCTGCGCGGTCAGCCAGAGCGCATTTTGCGCGCCCATGGTGATCAGGATCTGGTCGGCATTGGCGGAAATTCCGCGCCGGGGCAGAGTGTTGCGCTGGATGAACTCGATCAGTTGCGGATCGTCCCGGTCATAGTAATCCGCCGTCAGCGCGGAAAAGTCGCGTTGCCCCAGCGCCTGCAATGCGCATTGCCGCCAGTTGGCATGGTCAAACAATTGCGGGTCGGTCTGCCCGTAAATGAACGCATAGCGGAACCGCGCCCAGTCCCTGGGCTTGCTGAGTGTGCGCGCCCCCGCGAACCGCTGTCCGATGGCGCGCGTCCAGTCCACGGATTCCGCCGTCATCGCCTGGGGCTGGTAGATCGGCGGCACCGGCGCGTTGTCGGACACGTAATAGCCCGAGCGCCCGCGCGCGGTGAGGTAGTCGGAGGCGACAAGTTCGGTATAGGCCAGCGTCACGGTGATCCGGCTGATGCCCAGATGCGCGGCGAGCTTGCGGGTCGAGGGCAGCTTTTCGCCGGTGCCGAACCGGCCCGACAGGATGCCGTGGGCTATCATCTGCTGCACCTGGCTTTGCAGCGTGCCCTGATGATTTGGGGACAGAAAGAAGGTTTCGATCGGCAACGCCATGAGTGCAGTCTAATCTGGACTTATCAACAATTCAATCTGGTAATATTTACGACCAAATACCGCAGGATATCGCCTGCGCGACCCGCGTCATTTCTTCCAAAAACCACGAATAATGAGACATATTGTATCAAAAAACTTGAAGAATGCAAGCCCTGTTTTGAAAAAGGCGATGCACAACCGGTACACAGGGTGTGCACAGTCCGTACACCGTTCGGTCACATCATCCGCCCTTAACCGGGACAGCGCACAGTTTCGGGCGTACCGAGACATGACAGGAAAATCACCCGATGACCCATTCAATACGCACAAGCCAGAAGATGGACATGATAACCGAACTGGAACGCCTGCAGGACGATCTGTTCGTGAACTGGATCGACAAGAGCCTGCCGGACGGTTGGGATGGTCTGGAGTATCACGACCCGGTCGCGCGCCACAAAACCCGCGTCACCCTGCGCCTCGACAGCGACATGCTGCGCTGGTTTCGCAAACTGGGTCCGGGCTATCAGGCGCGGATGAACCGGGTGCTGCGCATCTACTGGACGTCGCTGCTGGCTGGACATGTTCAGGCCTATCCCGATGACAACGTCTTGCCCCGCATCCATGCCGAAGCGCTGCGCGCGCTGGACGAGATAAAGGCGAACAGGGCGGGGCGGTTCACGGGCGAGTGAGCCTAACGGCAGGTCCGCTTGTGGAAGGGAAGGGGAGGTGGCCGGGCACGTCCAGGCACCGCGGCACGCAATGGCGCGCGCCCGGAACGTTTGACCGGGGAACGGGTGGCCTATTTCGACGTGAGGGCTTTGATCTGGTCGGCTGCCTGATCGGCGGGCACGAACTGGTCGGGTCGCTGCACGGAATACAGCCCGTCACGCTCGGCCGCTTGCAGATACCACAGGCCCGACTGGCCGTCCGCGATCTGCACATCGGCGCTGGAGACCAGCCCACCGGGGCGCGTGGGCGCGAGCCGTACCGAGACGGTCTGTGCCGAAGCGGTGCCCTTGAGCACGTCGTCGATCTGCACGGTGCCGATGGTGTCGAGGTTGTCGGAGCCTTGGATCTTGTGAGTGGTGCGCCCGGTCAGAGTGCCGGTCACAATCAGGTCGGAGGCGGCTTCGATCTCGGTCGGGGTGCGGTAAGCCCAGTCACCCATGGCCGTTCCTCCGGCGCTGATCAGTGCGACGCTGAGCAGAACGGATGCAGAAAGCCGCGACACGCGCGAGGGGCCCGTTTCTGGTTTGGTCAAAGGGGCACCTCGCATGTCTTTGGCTGACCTCAGGCTGCCTGTTTGGCGGACCGGCGGCCATAGGCACCGAAGCCCGCGACGACCGCGAACAGGGCCCAGCCCATGGCGGGCAGCGGTACGGGGTTGGGCGCGCCCTGCACGTCACGCAGGCCGACCGCGCCGATCAACTGTTCGAACTTGGCGTAGGTGAACTCGCGATCCAGAACGCGTTGGCTGGATGGCATGGCTGTCGCGCCGGATCCCATCACGCCCCAGGCGGATTCACCGGGGTTCGGAGCCTGGGCGCCAGCATGCTCAAGCGACAGGGAGTGGCCGATTTCGTGCGATGCCGTTCCCGCGATCAGGTTGAAGAGCTGGTCGTTGTCCGCGGCAAGCCCGGCAATCGACGAGATGGCATCGGTGTAGACCGAGCCGACGACCGCGCCATTTGACACGCCGAAGTTCGGACCAAAGCCAGCCGCATTGCGCACGCACGACAGGCACGCCTGACCGAAGAGGCCGGGGTTGGCCGGAACGGCGGTGCCGATCTGCAGGAAGAAGAATTCGCTGTCCATATTGGACGGAGCGTTGCCGATCGAGCCGATCACAAAGTCGATGTCGAGTTCCTGTCCGACGGGCAGGGGGCTGCTTGGGTTCAGGCCCACGGTCGGGTATTGGCGAAAGTGGTCTTCGACCTTTTGCAGAACGTTCTGCTTGATCTGGGTATCGTTCAGGCCGGAAAAGCCGAACGGAGCCGATTCGAAGGCGTTGGTGGTCGAACCGAAGATGTCGGTGCTGCCAAGCGTGTCGAAATCCAGCACAAAGGTCAGTGCGGAGGCGGGGCTCGACAAAGCGATGAATGCGCCTGCGGCAGCAGCTTTCAGAAAGTTAAGTCTCATTGTTCACTCCTAATGACATTTTTACAAATGGCCGTTCGAGGCGGCAGACGCCCCTTCTTCCAGTATCGTTCCAAAGTGACAGCCAAAGCCCTTCATGGCAATGCTTGACTGGGTGCGTGCCCGCATTTTCAACCGCTGAAGGCAACATTTCCGCGAAATTTTCGATTTTTTTGCCGGTTGTTTGGGCAATGGTCGGTCCTTTCGTTCGATTCGTTTGTAATATTTTGTCAGCGGGCGACTCACCCTGCGCTGCCGTCTGGTGCGGGCGGGACGGGACGGGGACAGGATGATCCGGGGCGCGCAAAGTGCTTTGCAAATGCGCGCGGCGGCGCGGGACAGGACCCGGATCCACCTTCTGTGCGGGGTGGTTTCGCCGGCTTGAAGACCGGGGCACCGTTCAAGTGCAAGCGGGAGCTGTTTTGGCTGAAACACGGGACGTGTGGCACAGGTCTGACGGGGCGCCCGTTTCACTGGGCGGGCACCCTGCGAATGGGGTCCTGCCGCACCCGTTTTTTGTCGCAAGGTCGCCGTTCAATCCCGAACCTGGAGGCGGGTGCGGCGCTTGCCCCGTCCCGCGTCGCCACCCCGGACTCGAAATATGGCGCAAAATCGGGTATCCTCCGCCCATCATCAGAACTGTTTTTGGGGGAATATCATGACGTTTTCTGCCCGTAAGTTTCGTCTGCTGGGCTTGGCCGCAACGCTTTGCATGGGCGTGGGAAGCACGGCCTTCGGCGCCAGCACCACGGTCCTTTATGATCAGGATTTCGAGAATCCGAACGCCTTTGTCGGCTCGGCCCGGTCGGATGTGGATAGCCAGAAGGTCAATGTGAACTATGGCAACCAGCCTGCCGGGTTCACCTTTGGCAACACGTTCACGGTCGAGACGATCAACGTGACCGACAGTGTCAATCCGGGCGGTGACCGCCAGTTCAACTCGATCGGCGGCTATACGGGCGATCTGGCACAATCCGGGAATTTCCTGATCGGGATGCTGTCGACGGCGCAGAACGATCTGCTGGGTCTGACATTCGATGTCACCGGGTTCGATTTCCTGAACGTGCGGATCGATCTGACCAACCTCGATCTGGAATGCTGTGGTGCGCCGTTTCACCGCGGTGCGTTCGACACGACGCCCGATTTCCAGTTCTCGCTGTTTGACGGGCAGGGCGTGGGCGGGATCGGCGGCGGCACCTTGCTGGATCGCAAGGTGTTTTCACCGGAGGCTTCGGCGCGCAATGTGATCGACTTTTCCACGTTCACCTTCGGACTGGATGCCAAGAACACGACGGACGGTCTGGTGACCTTGCAGATCGATCTGCTGACGGGCGGCTATGCCGCGTTCGACAATCTGCTGATTGCCGCGTCCAACACCGAAGGCAACGTCGGCGTTGTCCCCCTGCCTGCGGCGGCGTGGTTCCTGCTGGGTGGTCTGGGGCTGCTCGGGGGCCTGCGCGCCAGGCGCGGCTGAGCGCCGTTCGCGATACATGCAAAAAGGCCCCGGTGATCGCCGGGGCCTTTTTCGACGGGCGTGTCGCCCCGCACTGTGACAGGCGGGTTTACCCGAACACGTCGGTCAGCGCGGTGTCCACGGCGCCGACGATATGGTCGATATTGTCCCTGGTCGCGATCAGCGCGGGCGAGAAGCACAGCGTGTTGTTGTGCCCCGGCAGGGATCGGTTGGTGGCCCCGATGATCACCGCCTGTTTCATGCAGTTGGCCACGACCGCCTGCACCATCTTTTCATCCGCCGGGTCGCGGCTGTCGCGGTCCCTGACCAGTTCGGCACCGAGGAACAGGCCCTTGCCGCGCACCTGGCCGATGACCGCGTGGCGGTCTTGCAGCGCGCGCAGCTGGTCGAGCAT
>CAZITF010000183.1:0-5819 GCA_964542095.1 uncultured Rhodobacterales bacterium | reverse complement strand
GACCGCGCACAGCTCGTCCCAATAGCTGACCTCTTCGTAGTCCAGATGCTCGATCGGGGCGCCGGTGATGATCAGCCCGTCGAATTTCTCGTGCGTCACGTCCGAAAACGGGCGGTAAAAGCTCTCCATATGCTCGGCGGCCGTGTTCTTGGTCTCGTGATCGGACATGCGGATCAGCGACAGTTCGATTTGCAGCGGCGTGGCCCCGATCAGGCGGGCAAACTGCGTCTCTGTCTGGATCTTTTTCGGCATCAGGTTCAACAGCGCGATTTTCAGCGGGCGAATGTCCTGATGGGCGGCCAGTTCGTCATCCATCACCATCACGCCCTCTTTGGTGAGGACGGAATAGGCGGGCAGGGTGCGTGGCAGTTTCAGGGGCATTTGGGGCTTTCCGGAATGCGGGGTCGGCAGGCTAGGGGGTGCAGATAGCGTCAGGCCATGCGCCGCTCAAGGGCTGCGGCCACCAGATCGATGAAATCCGCTTCACCTTTGAGCGAGGCGA
The DNA here is from genome assembly GCA_964542095.1 of uncultured Rhodobacterales bacterium. GTDB lineage: Bacteria > Pseudomonadota > Alphaproteobacteria > Rhodobacterales > Rhodobacteraceae > Tateyamaria. The sequence goes on along the minus strand of CAZITF010000183.1, from coordinate 5,317 downwards.
CCTCGTCTGCGGAGACCGTCACCCCCCAGCGCGCCATCGCCTCGTAGCGGGGCTGGCGGTGCGCAAGTGCGCGCGCATAGGTCCAGCGCACAAAGGTGTCGGGGTTGACGCGGTCTTCGGCCACGCCGGTTTCGGACAGGTATTCCTGCCAGCACTCCAGCAGGAATTCGGGCTGGTAGGCCATCGGTTTGGGCGCCTTGTCAAAGCGCGCGATCAGGGCCTGGGTGTGCGCCTCGCTGCCCTTGATCCACAGCGGCAGGCAGGTGGCGCCAAGCGTGGTCATCAGCGGATCGTTGACATCATCGGGATCGATCCATTCGCAGATCGACCAGCCGGTGTCGCAGATGGAATGGGGATAGCCATACAGCGCCCGCGCCCGTTCGGCGAAATGGGCAGTGTCGTTGAGTGCGGCGAGTTCGGAGGTGCGGAACTGTTCCTGACGGCGGCGGTATTCGGCGATGGGCAGCCCGCCGAGTTCCGGATCGCCCGGCTTGCCCAGATAGGTCGATACCGGGGTCAGATTGTCGAAGGTGATGTTGGAGCCGATGTAGATGCTGTCGCTCATCAACAGCGAGCGCAGAAAGGGCACTTTCATCGCCTCGGCCTTGGCATTGTCGGCGATCAGTTCGCCCATATAGCGCGTGCCGATGCGGTAATCGATGGAGTAGTGGAACCAGTGACCCGAGGCGCGCAGGAGGGAGGACATATGCGTTTTGCCAAGGCCGGACATGCCGTAGACCAGCACGCGTTTCTGCGCCGATGCGCGCCAGTGATCGGCGTTGCGGTAAAGCATGATGGTGGTCCCTGTCCTCGTCCGTGGCGCTTGTCGTAACGGGGCCGTGTGGTCCGGTCAACGCTTGGTGCGCAGCCACGCCCACATACGCCCGTCAAGGATGGCAAGGCCAAGGGCCAGCAGGGCAAACCCGGCAAAGGCATCGGGCGCAAGCGCCTCGCCCCGCACCAGCGCCCCGAGGGTGATCGCAACGGGCGGGATCAGCAGTGTGACCAGCATCAGGTTGCCCGACCCGGCCAGCGCCAGCACCCGGTAATACAGCAGGTAGGCCCCGGCCGTTGCGATCAGTGCGTAATATCCGATGGCGGAGAAGGTCGCGGGGCGCAGATCGAGGCTGATCGGCCCATCCACGATCCAGGCCAGCGGCAGGGTGATCAGGGTCGATCCCGTCAGCATACCCGCCGCCGCCACCTGCGGCGCCAGCCCGGCCAGGAAATGCCGCGCCCAGACGCTGGCCAGCGCATAGGATACGGTGCCTGCGATCACCGCCAGTTGCGCAAGGCTGCGCAGATCAAAGCTGCGAAAATTGTCCAGGCCGATGGCGACGGCCACGCCGAAGAACCCTAGGCAAACCCCGATCGCCTTGCGCGGTGTCATCCGCTCGTCCGCAAAGAACAGGGCGGCCATGATCACGCCGAAAATGGCGGTTGCCGCGTTCAGGATCGAGGTCAGCCCGGTTTCGACATGCAACTGCCCCCAGGCCATCAGACCGAAAGGGATCACGTTGTTCAGCAGGCCCATGCCGAGAAATCCGAACCAGATGCGCGGATCGCGCGGGACGGGCAGGCGCATCAGGGCCACAACGCCCCACAGCACCAGCATCGCCCAGCCGGTGCGATGCGCGACCGCCGTCAGCGGCGCGATCTCGTCCAGCGCCACGCGGATGGCGAGGAACGAACCACCCCAGATCGTGCCCAGCAGGATCAACTCGGCCCATGCGCGGCCCGTCATCGTCTTTTGAATTGTCATGGGCGATCAGTGGCAGAGGCTGTGGGCCCGCACCACCCGTTTCCTGCGCAAAGAAAAACCCCGCCCATTCAAGGGGCGGGGTTTCGTGGTCGTCATACTGCGTGTGCGGTCAGAAGCTGTAGCCAATCTTGAACCCGACCGCGACGCCTTTGTTGTCCCGGAAGACACCGCCCGGAACCGCAGCGCCGACACGGGTATTGGCATCGCCGATATCGATAAAGCGGATACCAGACGTGATCTTCACGTTGTCTTGCGTATAAATCGCAGACAGGGCGAGGCTCGTCAGGCCATCGGTCGGGCCGAGGTTGCCGGTGGGTGAGCCGGTGGTCTTCTCATAGCTGAGAGCGCCGGCGACGGACCATTGTTCGTTCAGCTTGCGGCCAACACCCAGTGTCCAGGTGAACCGGTCGTCGGCAAAGAAGACCAGCGGCGAGCCGACCAACGCAGTTGAATATTGCTGCGGCGAGATTTCGAACGAGGACCAGTCAACCCATCGTACAGAGCCGAAAAGCAGCGTGTTCTTGGCGATGCCGGACTGGAAATCAAGGGTCAGCGATTCCGGTGTTTCGATGGTGGTGGTCGAGGCGGCGTTCAATCCCAGGACGCTGTTTTCCACGGTGTCGAGTTCATGATCGATCGAGGACTGGTAGGTCAATGAAACGCGCAAGGCGATCTCGGGCCGCTCGTAGGCTGCACCGATCAGGTAACCAAAAGCACCGTCGCTGTCGGCCGTGGCCTGATAGGGGGTGCCAGCCAGCGGGCCTGCTGTTCCTGTGACGAACGGCACCAATGCTCTTGCCGAGATGACCTGATAGCGCAAGCCGCCATAGACACTCACATTGCTCGGGAGTTTGTAGCGCAGAATCGCGGTCAGAGCGTCCGAATCAAAAGATGCAGTCGATCCTCCGGCGAAATAGCCGGTGCCAGTCGGATAATTCACATCCGCTCCGTAAGGCTGGTCGTAGATCAGTGCATAGGACAACTGTTCATTGATATCCGCCTTGTAGGCAAAGCCGAACTGGTTGTAGCTGGGCGTCATGTCACCGGATTGAGCACCGGGCGTCACCAGCCCACCAACGCCGGACGTATCCGGGCTGACATTTGCATAGCTGAACTCGAGATAGCGGCCTTTCTCGAACAGGACGGCGACGGATTGGTTCGACCGTTCGATCCCGCCCGCAGAGGCGGCTGTTGCGCCGAGCAGAAAGGCGGACGCCGTCAATAGATGGTTTTTCACTTTTTATCCTCCCAAATAGCGCCTTGAGGTGAACGCCATGGGAGGCTTTTACCCGTTTTCAACCCCCGTGCGTCAATAATGACCCTAGGGCACAAATCCACGAGTAACGGAGCGTCATATAATTGTGACATTGCGGTCACAGCCTCAGCGGCGGCGGGTCTCGACCCACAGGTTAAGGTAGTTGCCCGCAAAGATGACCGTGGCGCCGACAAAGACCCAGACATCAATGGCTTCGCCATAGACGAGCATTCCGATGACCGCGATGGTGGGCAGGCGGATGAAGTCGATGGGCACCACCACGGTGGCAGGCGCAATGGCGAGCGCGTTGGTCAGACAGTAATGCGCCAGCAACCCCGCACAGCCGATCAGCAAGACCCAGGGCCCGGTGCGCGAATCAGGCAGGGCGATGTCGCCGTCCCACCCGGCCATGATGATCCCCATGACCAGTTGCATGACCGTCAGCCAGAACAGGATCGACGTGATCCCCTCGTTACGGGTCAGCCGTTTGGTCAGCATGATGGTGAGCGCAAAGAAGATGGCCGAGGAGGCGGCGGTGATCACCCCCGTATTCAGCCCCGCCATGTCGGGGCGTGCGACGATCAGGATACCGACGAAGCCCATGATCGCCGCGAAGGCCCGCACCAGTGTCAGCCGCTCGCCCAGTACCAGCGGGCTGAGGACAATCACCCAGATGGGCGAGGTGAATTCCAGCGCAAAGACCTGGGCCAGCGGGATGACCGTGACTGCGTAGAACCACAGGTTCTGGCCCGTGAAATGGGCGAGGTTGCGAAACAAATGCGTCCTGATGCGTACCGTTTGAATACTGCGCCACGCCCCGGTGGCACCGGCAAGCGCGCAGACGATGACGGCACCGACGAAACTGCGATACATCATAATCTCGAACGTATCGAGGCTGCCCGCCACTTCGCGCCCCGCCACGGCCATGCTGGAAAAGGACGCGATGGACCCTGTCATCCACAAGGCAGCCTTGAGGATATTGCCGTTTTGTTCGGCAGTGGCGCTGGGCGGGTGCGTCATCTGGCTGATCCTGTCCGCGTAATTGCGAACCGGCCAATCCGTCGCCCCCGGACTGTGCTGCGGCGATCACAAAACTGCAAGTACGAGGCCAGTCAGAAACAGCAGGGCTGTCAGGGTCGAGATCCAGAACGTCTGCGGCAGCTGGTAGATGCGTTTGGAACCGAAACAGGCGTGGCATACGTCATCGGCCATGCGCATCCTGTGGCCGCAGGACCGGCATTTGAACACTCTGATCGCCATGGCTGTGGCCCTTGTAAACGAGTTCAGCAAAGACACCGCTGCGCAGCGTCTGAGTGGATGAAACGCAAGTCGGCAGGCGGCGCAATATCACGTTCCACCGAGGCTAGAACAATCGGGAGAACTTTCGAGATTTTGGTTAATTTTGCCTTCTATAGAGCAGCTCAGCGCCCAATTTATACTCCCGGTCGATTACCAATTGAACTTTTTGGAAGTGATATTGATGGACAAATATTTCTTTTCATTCGCATTGACCGTCAAAGTGCCCGCCTAACCGGGCAGCTTGTTAAATCATTGAATTTTTGGCCTTGTTCTCGTACACTCTTCGTTCGGGAACTATCGGCAAGCAACACAATTCATCGGGTCGCGAGACTGAAGTGCGGGATGAACTGAAGCTCCAAGCACAATTATTGGCGGACAAACACGCAGGGCAACGGATAACGACAGGCAAACTGCAATAAAACTCTCCTTCAGCCAGATTGATCGCTACTAACCGATGCCGATGCCGATGCCGATGCCGATGCCATGCAGCTGCACAATCCGATGCGTGTTGACTTGTCGATGACATGAATACGCAAGATATCGTTTGCTCTATTCGCCCTTTCCAGGCGATGCGGAAACTGTCGGGCGAGGCGCGCATGACGCCCGCGCGGGCCAGGACAGGGTCAGCGACACGAAGGCGGAAATGCAAAGGGCATCGAATGCCCGGCGGACGGGTTTTCCTTGGGCGAACTTCAAGGGGAACCCTTGCTGGTGTCGGTTGCGGGGGACAGTCATTTGTCACCGTTCGGTTCGAGACCTTGCCCGGCGCACAGCATCAGCCGGATGGGACGGCCCAAGGCATCGACCAACGCATGTCTTTTCGTCCACTCTCATCGAAACTGTGTTTCGACTGCCGTGCAACGGTCAACCCGCCGCGCGGGCGGCCCGCGTCTCACCCGGCAGGCGATTGGACCCGTCACGGGATTGTTCCGCTTTTTCGACCCGTTCGCGCCCTGCCGGTGAACCCGGATCGACGAGGCGTCGATCATCTGCACACCGCC
>CAZITF010000182.1:0-5822 GCA_964542095.1 uncultured Rhodobacterales bacterium | reverse complement strand
GGCCCATCTGCAACCAGACGGTTTCGGCCATGGCCAGCATCGCGGGGGCCTGCGCGCGCAGATAGAGTGTGCGGTGAAATTCGAGGTTGGTGCGCAGGTAACTCACCCCGTCGCGATGGGCGACCGCCTCGGCCACGGCGCCGTTGATGGTCTGCAACCGCTCGATCAGGGCCAGGTGGGCGCGCGGCAGGGCACGGGTGGCCAGTTCGACCTCGATCAGGGCGCACAGCGCGGCCAGTTCCTCGATCCGTTCGTTGGACAGTTCCGGGGTCGACACCCGGCCCGACTGGGACAGGGTCAGCGCCCCTTCGGCCACCAGGCGGCGGACCGCCTCGCGCGCCGGAGTCATCGACACGTCATATTGCTTGCCGATGCCGCGCAGGGTCAGGGCCGTGCCGGGGGCGATGTCACCATGCATGATGCGCGTGCGCAGGCGGCGATAGACGCGGTCATGGGCGGACGAAGCCGCCTCCTTTGTACGCAGGGCAGGTTGCATGAGGATTTGTGATCACATCTGACCGGCCCGGTCAATCACCAAAGCGGTAGCGGTGCAATTCGTTGCCCTCGCGGCGCAACCAGGCGCGCGGAGCGTCATAGGGGCCGTGGATACGGGCGACCTCGGCCCAGAAGGCGGGCGAATGGTTCATCTGCGCCAGATGCGCAACCTCGTGGGCGGCCACGTAGTCCAGCACCGGCGGCGGGGCCATGATCAGACGCCACGAAAACATCAGACGCCCCGCGCTCGAACAGGATCCCCAGCGCGAACGGGTGTCGCGCAGGCTGATCCCGCAATAGCTGCGGCCCAACCGCGCGGCATAGTGATCGCTGGCCGCCGCCAGCCGGTCGCGGGCCCGCGTCTTGAGAAAGCCGAGCACACGGGCCGGTACACGGCCTTCGGCCCCCGGCACGGCCAACGCCCCCGTACCAAACTGCACGGACCGGCCCGCGCCGGGAACGATCCGGCGCATCTCGCCCTCGACGGGGATGGTTTCGCCCAGAACAACAGAGACGTTGCCGTCCCACTCCGCCAGATGGGCGCGAATCCAGTCCTGTTTCTGCCGGGCAAAGGCCAGCGCCTCGCGCTCGGAGGCGCGCGCAGGCAGGGTCAGCGTCACCCGCCCGTCAATTCGGGAAACGCGCAACGTCATGCGACGCGCCCGGGCCGAGCGGCGCAAGGTCAGTGCAATATCCGGATCCCCTTGCAGGACACGCATCGACATCCCATTTCCCCTATCTCGCCATAAGGCTTTGACTCCGTCCCGGCCTTATGGCACTTGCCCAGAATCGCTGCAATATAAGACGGCCCGTTGCGCCTGCGCGCGCCGGTCCGCCAGACAGACAAGGATACCCGATGCCAAAGGAAGAATGGGGCACGAAACGCCTCTGCCCAACCACGGGCAAACGGTTTTACGACATGAACCGCACGCCCATCGTCAGCCCCTACACGGGTGACGTCGTGGAACTGGACAGCTCCAAAACCCGCATGATCGCGGCGGATGCCGAAGACGCCGTGACAGCCAAGGCCAAGGCCGCAACCGCCGTGGATGACGACGATCAGGTGGTTGACGACGACGATGACGTCGATGTGGATCTGGACGATGATCTGCTGGACGATGACGAGGACGACGAGGATACGGTCCCCCTCGAGGAAATCGCCGACGTCACCACCAACGACGACGACTGAAGACTGACGGTCCGAACGGGGTCTTTTTCACTTGATCCCGTTCGGCAAAGCGCCTAATCAGCGGCGCACGGCTGGCAACAGCCGACCCTGAAGAATGGGGCATTAGCTCAGCTGGGAGAGCGCCTGCATGGCATGCAGGAGGTCAGCGGTTCGATCCCGCTATGCTCCACCATTCTCTTTGATCCTCCCACAAAAACGGCGCGCAACCCGCGCAGGCAGGCGCTGACTGACGCGCACCGGCTCGCGCCGCTACGCTGAGTGCAGCGGTTCGATCCCGCTATGCTCCACCATTCTCTTTGATCCTCACACAAAAACGGCGCGCAACCCGCGCAGGCAGGCGCTGACTGACGCGCACCGGCTCGCGCCGCTCAACCGTAACAGGCCGGACAGCCGGAATGCGGCGCGACTCCCAGAAAATCCGCCAGGACCGCCTTCAACGCATTCAGCGCCATCAGCTGCGACAGGATCGGTACGCGCGGCGGGGTCAGCTTGCTGGCAGCGGCAAATGTCTGCACGTTCACGCTTGCGACACGGGCTCCGGCCTGCACCGCTTCGAGGGGCGGCAGCATGTCCAGCTTGGGCTGCACGGCCAGGGCCACACTGGGCAGGGGCGGCAGGGGCAGGCGGCTCATGTAGGTCAGCATCGCCTGCACACGGGCCACACCGGCCGGGGTCATGGCATTCTCGCCAAAGGCCTGCTGGATCGCCGCCAGATCGGACAACCGCGCCAGTTCGGTCATCAGCTTGGTCACGTCCAGCGGCAGGGGCGGCACCCTGGCCAGATTGGCCAGCGCCGCCATGGCCGCCCCGGCAAAGCTGGACGAGGCCACCGGCGGCATCGACAGCGATGTCGGGATCGTTTCGAGCGGTGCAAGGCTCGCCAGTGTCATGGCCATGCCGACCTGCGGCATGGGCAGCGCAAACCTGGGGATCCGGGGCGTCATCTTTGCCGCGCTCATCGTCGCGTTGAACTTGCTGGGCGCCGGGGGCAGGCCTTGCGCAGCGGCAAAGGTCTGGTCAAGACCGGACAGGGACATCGGGCACAGCCCCTTGGCGCGCATCGCAAGGGTCATCCGGGCGGCCATCACCATGTTCATCATCGGCTTTTTCGGCAGACGCGCCGCACCGGTCAGAACCGGCTGCACGTTTTCGGCCATCTTCGAGATCATGTCCTGCAGTTCCGCGATCAGCGCCCCGATGTCCTCCATCGGCAACAGGGCCGCCAGGCTGGACAGCTGGGCCATCTTGCCCATCAGCACCGGCGGCTTGGGGGGCACCCAGGACTGGTTCGCCATCGGCGCCATCGCATTGGCCAGCTTGAGATCGATTCGCGGCGCCGGCGGCGGGGCGTCGGGAACCGGCAAACCAAGCATCGCGATCAGTTTGGGCATTTGCGGCGGCACCGGACCGACCGACAGGGTCGCCCTGGGCGCAAGCATTTTCAGGGGGGCCACGCGGGGCGCACAAAAACAGGTCATCTCGGCTCCGTGAATGCGGATCAATGGCAGTGTTCAAATTCTCAGACGGACACATCGGCCAATCTTCGGGTCACACTATCAAATAACCCCCAAGGCGGAAATTTTATTCAACACCCGGCACATGCAGGCAAAAAACGGGTCAGTCTTCGGTCACGACCCGGAACACTTCGACCGGGGCGTGGATGCCCTTCAACGACAATTCACCCACGGAAACCGCCGCGAAATCCTTCTCGACAGCCGTATGGGCACGCGGGCTCAGCAGGATCTCTCCGTCCTGGGCCTGATCGCACAGGCGCGCGGCCAGATTCACCGCCGTGCCGCTGGCGGTATAGTCATAGCGGCCCGCCGACCCGACCATGCCCACCGTGGCATAGCCCAGCGAAATGCCGACGCCAAAACCCAGCCTGTGGCCATGCCTGCGCCACTTCCGGGACAATTCAGACATACGCGCCCGCATTGCCAGCCCAAGGCGCAGCGCATCGCCCGCCGGATCGTCACAGGGCAGCGGATCGTTGAACAGCACCATGATCCCGTCGCCCGCGCGCGTATCCACCCCGGCCCCGTGCGCGGCAATCAGCGCGCCCATCTCCTCGTGATAGGATTGCAGCACCTCGATGGTCTCTTCCGGCTCGGCGGTTTCGCAAAAAGCGGTAAAGCCGCGAATGTCGCAGAACAACACGCCCAGCAGCGCGCGATGGCTTTTCAGCAGGTTGTCCGAGCCTTGAGAAACCACCGTATCGGCCACCGCAGCGGGCAAGAACCGCTTCAGCCGGCCCATCCGCTCGATCTCGCCCACCTGCTTTTCGACCCGCGCACCCAGCTCGGCATTCAGCGCTTCAAGGGCGCGGAACTGGCGGACGTTCTCGATGGCGATCACCGCCTGCTCGGCAAAGGTCGACACCAACTGCACATCGTCCGGGCCAAAGGGCGCAATCTCGCGCCGGTAAAGCATGATGGCCCCGATCGCCACATCGCCCTGCATCAGCGGCACCAGCAACACCGACCGCGCCCCCTCGGTCTCGACCAATTCGTCGCGCCAGCGGCCCGAGGCGGGAAACTCCGGGTCGTTGACCAGATCGGCGCTCTGGATGATGCGGGCCTCGGCCACGGCGCGCACCGCGACAAGGCCAGACCCCTCCATGGGCTCGTTGAACTCCTTCAGCACTTGGGCGAAATCCGGTTTGACCCCGCGAAAGGCGGGCACGGACACATGGGTGCGCGCGTCATTGGCCATCGGCAAAAAGGCCAGCGGCGCATTGCACAGACGCGAGGCGTTTTCGAGGATCGCCTCGAACACCGGCATCTCGTCATCGCGCGAACGGCTGATGACACCCAGCACCTCGCGGGCCGCCGCCTCGCGCTCCAGCCGGGACTGGACTTCGCGGAACTGGCGCACGTTCTCGATGGCAATGACGGCCTGCTCGGCAAAGGTCTCGACCAGCGCGATCTCCGACGGGTCGAACGCCCGAACCTCGCGGCGGAACAGGGTCAGGTTGCCGATCGCCGTCCCGTCCCGCATCAGGGGCACAAACAGAACGCTACGGATATTCGAGGAATCGACCATCGACCGCACCACGGGGCTGCCAGCCGCATAAAGCTCGCTTTGCCCCATGTCGTCAAAGGCGATCAGCCGTCCTTCGATGATCGAACGGGCGGCATAGGACAGGTCCGCCTCCATTTTCATCCGACCCGACCGGAACAATTCGATGGCTTCGGGAAACATGCCCACATGGGCCGCCAGCGTCTGTGTCGCGTCCCGGGCCGAGCCAAGGATCAGCCCCGCCAGCGGTGCATTGCACAGCGCGCAGGCATTGCGCAGGATCGCGTCAAAGACAGGGCCCTGATCCTCGCGGCTTTCGCTGATGACGCCAAGGATTTCGGACGAGGCACGCTCGCGCGCCAGCCGCATCTGCACCTCGCGGAACTGGCGGACATTCTCGATGGCAATCACCGCCTGCTCGGCGAATGTCTGCACCAGCGCGATCTCCTCGCGCGAAAACGGGCGCGGTTCACGGCGTGACAGGGTGATGTTGCCAAAGGCCACACCGTCCCGCAGCAGCGGCACGCACAGATGCGCCAGCACGCCGTCCTCGTCGACGAATTTGCGGCGCTTGGGCTGGCCCTGCCTGTACTCCTCGGTCTCGCGCATGTCCTCGATATGAACGACACGGGCCTCGCGGACGGCGACGCACATGGCGGCGGGTTCATCCAGGGCAAAGGCGGTATCGACCGGGAACGACCCGTCCCAGTCCTTGCCGCCGATGGCCGCGATCACCAGATGGGTGCCCGCAGGGTTCAGCAGTTGCAGCCCACTGCCTTGCGCATCGCACAGCCGCTCGGCCCGCTCCAGAATGGCGCGAAAGACCGGGGCCTCGTCGTCGCGGCTTTGGGCCATGACGTCCAGGATCTCGCGGGTCGCCGCAAGATGGGCGCGCGCATCCTGCAGCGCGCGGCTGTCGGCCCTGTCCTCTTGCTCTGTCACCGGTCATCCAAATTCATTCAGGCTTTCGATCAGGTTAGTGGGGCAGATCGCACATTGCCAGCGACATGACGGGGCGAGGGGCCGGAAAAGCAGAACGGCACCCGAAGGTGCCGCTCTTTGTCAGACAAGGATGGCAGGCTGCGCCCGGATCAGACTCCCGGGGCTCCGCCCGCAAGGC
>CAZITF010000181.1:479-5835 GCA_964542095.1 uncultured Rhodobacterales bacterium | reverse complement strand
AGGCTCGGCGCCTGGGTGCGGCTCTTGATCCCGCGGGGGTGGCCGGTGTGCCAATAGTGGCTTTCCTGGCGCTTGTGGCCGGTCAGCTGGATCTTGTCGGCGTTGATGACGATCACGTTGTCACCGCAATCCATGTGCGGTGTGAACGAGGGCTTGTGCTTGCCACGCAGGCGTGTGGCGACGATCGAGGCAAGACGGCCCAGAACGATGCCTTCGGCGTCGATCAGGATCCACTTTTTCTCGATGTCCGCAGGTGTTGCGGTATAGGTTTTCATAGGTCGCATCCCTTGGGGGGCTCGAATTTCGGATTGGCCGGGTATAGGCGGGGTGCCGAAGCACGTCAACGGCTTTGAGGCATTATTAATTCATCAAAAACAACAGCTTGCAATTAAGGTATTCAATTACCCCATTGCGCTGGCGTTTTCCGCCTTGCATTGACCGCCAAGGTACAACAGGACAGGCGCACACCCCGCCCCTGCCCTTGCCGTGCGCGATTTGATGCTGATTGACCTTGCCGCTCCTGTCCTGGCCACCCTTGCCCTGATCGCCGCCGCCACGCTTGCGGGCATCCCGTCCGTGCGCAAGCTGATCATGGTCTATGAGGCCAGGCACGAGTTGAAACAGGGCTCGACCGGGTGGCTGCGCAGTATCGGGGGGTGGTCGATCATCGCCTTCTGGCTGATGACCACGTGGTTTGCCGCCACCATCATCGGCGACTGGGGGGTCACGGGCGACCTCGGGGGCGCGGTCGGTCGGTCCTGGCTGCGCCTGCGCGTATTGCTCGAAGTCGCCATCGCCATCATGGGAGAGGACAGTTGAGCGACGCGAGGGCCATCCAGTCCGAGCTGCAATGCCCCAATTGCGGGGGGCAGTGCCTGTACGATCCGGCGGTGCAGGCGCTGAAATGCACCAGTTGCGGCACCGTCACCGGGCTGGAAACGCCCGATGACGCGGCTGCGGCAGACGAGTTTCCCTATGATCCGCTCGCGCCGGTCACCGAGGCGGCCGTGGTTTTTGAAACGCTGGTGCATCGCTGCGAAACCTGCGGCGGCAGCGTCACCTTTGTGGCCCGGTCGCTGAGCACGCATTGCCCCTATTGCAACGGTCCCGTGGTGATCGACACTACGGACGACGGGTACGAGCCGATGGCGCTGATCCCGTTCCGGGTGCCGCAGGGCGACGCCCGGAGGCGTGCGCAGATCTGGGTGCAAAAGCGTCTCGCCGCCCCCGCAAACCTGGCAGGTGTCGTGTCGCAGGCGCGCGTTGCGGGTCTTTACGTGCCGTTCTGGACCTTTGATAGCGACGAGGTGATCCGCTATTGGGCGGACTACACGGTCAGGCGCAACAAGAGCACCCATGTGCGCAGCACAGCCGGCAATCTTTCGATGCGTTTTGACGACATGCTGATCCCGGCCTCGCACCACGTCACGCCGCTGATCCGCGACGGTATCCTGCACGACTTCTACCCCGAACGGCTGCGCCCCTATCGCGCCGGGTATCTGGCCGGGTTCGCCGCCGAGCAGCATCACCAGACGGTGGCCGAAGGGTTGCAGATCAAGGGCGACGAAAAGGCACTGCTGATCCGCAACCGGATCAAGCGGCACATCAACAAGTCCGGCGTCCACAACATCCGCTATCAAGCCGACACCAGCGGCATCCGTTACCGCCGCATCCTGCTGCCGGTGTGGATCCTGCACTATGACGACAACGGTGCGCCCAAAAAGGTGGTGGTCTGCGGCATGGCCGGCCGCACCTTTGGCGAACGCCCGTTTTCGAACTGGAAACTGGCGGGCTATGCCGCGCTGCTGTCGGCCATCGCGGTGGGCACGGGACTGGCCTGGGGGGCGGCGGGCCTGCTTTAGACCCCGATGGATTCGGGCGGATTGTCGAGCAGGTGGCGCAGGCGCAGGATCGCCGCCTCGAAGCTGGCCAGGCTGACACCGGCATTGACCGCAAAGCGCACCGCATGGGGCGCGCGCGCATCGCGGCAGGCATATTCCTCGGCGGCGCGGATGCGCACGCCCTGCGCCTCGGCGGCCTGCACGAAGGCCCCGGCCCGCCAGCCCCCGGGCAGGCGCAGCCACAGGAAAGGCACATCGGCGCGCCATTCCAGATCATAGCCCCCCAGCACATTGACCGCACAGCGCACGTAGGTGCCGATCCGGTCGCGCGCGCGGTCCATCAGGCCGCGCAATTCGGGATGCACCAGCAACCGGGCGGCCAGGTCCGTCATCGGGGTCGCAAGACCGAAGAACGCGTATTCCGCCGTCCGCCGCAGCGTCGCCGCCTGACCGCGCGGGGCGACGGCGATGCCGAGGCGCAGGGCGGGGGTGACGGATTTCGAGATGGACGAGACGTACCAGCTGCGCTCGGGCGCGAGCATCCGGTAGCTTGGCGCCTGCGCGGCCCCCAGGCGGTAACAGTCGTCTTCGAGAATGTGCAGATCGTGGCGGCGGATCACCTCGACCAGTTCGAGACGCCTGTTTTCGGACGTAAAGCCGCAGGTCGGGTTGTGGACCTCGGGCGAGGTGCAGAAGACCTGCGCGTCATGGGCCTTGATCGCCGCCGCGAGCGCGTCCGGGCGCACGCCGTCGCGGTCCATCGCCACGGGCACCACGTCGGCGCGCAACAACTCGGCGGCGCGGCGAAAACCGGGATAGGCCAGATCCTCGACCAGTACGGCGGGGCGACGGCCACGCAACAGCGCCTGAAGGATCAGCAGGATCGCGTTCTGGCCGCCATGGGTCAGTTGGATATCCGCCTCGGTGATCGCCCCCAGCGGGGCACTCGCCAGCCACTGCGCCGCCGCCTCGCGCGCGGGCCGCGCACCCGTCCGCGTCGGATAGTGCATCAGGCCCGACGGCGGGTCCGTGGCCACCTCGGCCAGCAGCGCACGGATCAGGCGGGCCTGACCCACTTCGGGCAGATGCGGCGAGAACAGGTTGACCTGCCATGTCTCGGCGTCGGAATTGTGGGGGGTGGACTCGACCTCTATCGGGATGTCGGCCAAAAGCGGGGTTTTGGGATCGGGCGTCGCCACGAAGGTGCCCCGCCCGACCTCGGCCACCAGCGTGCCGTCATCCGTCAGCAGGGTGTAGGCGCGGGCCACGGTGCCGGGCGTGATTCCCAGTTTCCACGCCAGATCGCGGACCGGGGGCAGTTTGTCCCCGGCTGTGAGGACACGGTCCTCGATCTTGTCGCGGATCGCCTGCATGACGGCCTTGTATTTGGGGCCATCCGTGTCGAGCAGGTCGGGCTGCCAAATTGTATTCATTACAATGTTTCCATGGATTTCCGGCACACGCCTATTGTACCGTTATCTCATGGCAAATCCGCCATATTGTGTCAATACAATTTCAGGAGATTCCCATGACACCCGGACCAGCGACCCCCGCTCAGCACCTCGCCTATCTGTCGGCGCAGACGGCCATGCCTGCGGCTGCGGTGATTGCGCTGCGTGTCGCGGTCGCGGTGTCGAAATGGGCCACACGGCGCCGCACGCGGGCGGCGCTCAAGCAGCTGGATCATCACCTGTTGCGCGATGTGGGGCTGACACCCGCCGAGGCATTTACGGAATCCCGGCGCGTGTTCTGGCGGGCGTGACATCCCCGTGGCACCTGCCAGACCTCTTCCCTTGCGGCCGGGCCTGACCCGGCCGCCTTTTTTAACTCAGCCTAAATTTACTCTGGCAAATCAACACCATACGGCGGGATCGCATAGGTGAGGCTGGCCCGCGCCACGGGCTTGTCCATTCCTTCGGAATAGATCAGCACGTCCGAGACCGACAATTGCTTGCCCAGTTTCAGCAGCCGCCCGTGGGCGATCAGATCGACCCCGGCGGCGGGCTTGCGCATGAAATCGATGGAACAGTTCGTGGTCACCGCCAGCGCGCGCGGCCCGATCTGCGCCAGCGTCACCATATAGGCGGTCACATCGGCCAGCCCGAACATCGCAGGCCCCGACACGGTGCCGCCGGGACGCAGATGGCGATCCTGTACCAGGAGGCGCAAGGTCACGCCGGTCTCTGTGACCTCCTCGACATGGTACTCTCCGGCGACTTCCAGAAATACGCGGCCCAGAAACACGTTCATGTCCGCGGCATCCATCATCAGTCCCATGCTTTTCCTCTCTCTGTGATTGCCCTAGGCTTTGCGCAACATTGGCAGGAGGGCAAGATGGCAATTCTGGAACGTGAGCGGCGCGGCGCGGTGATGCATCTGCGGATGAACGCGCCCGAGCGGCTGAACGCGCTGAGCGACGAGATGATTGCGGCGCTGCACGGCGCGCTTGACGAGGTGGCCGGGGACCGCGGAGTGCGGGCCGTGATCCTGTCCGGGGCGGGCAAGGCGTTTTGCGCAGGCCACGATCTGAAACAGATGACCGCCGGGCGGCAGGATGCCGATGGCGGGGCCGGTTATTTCAAGGGCCTGTTTGATCGCTGCGCGGCGATGATGGCGCGTATCCAGTCCCTGCCCCAACCGGTCATCGCCCAGGTTCACGGCATCGCCACGGCGGCGGGCTGCCAACTGGTGGCGACCTGCGATCTGGCGGTCGCGGCCCACGGCACCCGCTTTGGCGTCAACGGGGTCAATATCGGGCTGTTCTGCTCGACCCCCATGGTCGCCCTGACCCGCAACATCCCGCGCAAGCAGGCCTTCGAGATGCTGACGACAGGCGATTTCATCGAAGCCGAGCGTGCCGCGACCCTGGGCCTGATCAACCGCGCGGTCGCCCCCGAGGACCTCGAAAGCGAAACACAGGCCCTTGCCGACCAGCTGGCCGCCAAACTGGGATCGGCCGTGCGCATCGGAAAAGAGGCGTTTTACGCCCAGATCCAGATGCCCGTGGCCGAGGCCTATGCCTATACAGGGCAGGTCATGGTCGACAATATGGCCCACCCGGACACCAAAGAAGGCATTGATGCCTTTATCGAAAAGCGCCCTCCGGACTGGTCGCAATAGGGTTTGGGCCATGAAAACAAGGGCAACCTGCGGTTGTTTCCAAATCGGGACCCGATAGTTTCCCAAACAGCGCTTTGAATTCGGGCGCAAATGAGGCACAAATTGGACACGGTTAATCACCGATGACGATTTTGGGTCGCCGACTGGCGGAAGGTCCCTCCAGGTCAGCCTCTCACTGACCGACCATCCCCGCAGCGGCGACCCCAAAAATCCCCTCACTCCACAGCGACCGAACATGCAACCCTGCACCCGGTTGCACCGCATCTGCCGTTGCCCTACATCCGCGCCATGACACAGGAATTGCATATCGTCGGCGGCGGCATGGCCGGGTCGGAGGCCGCCTGGCAGGCGGCCAATATGGGTGTGACCGTGGTGATCCACGAAATGCGCCCCAA
>CAZITF010000181.1:0-469 GCA_964542095.1 uncultured Rhodobacterales bacterium | reverse complement strand
CCTTTGCGCACCAGACCGGGCTGCTGGGAGAGATGGTATGCTCGAACTCCTTCCGCTCGGATGACAGCGAACAGAATGCCGTGGGCCTGTTGCATTGGGAAATGCGGGCCGCGAACGGATTGATCATGGCCTGCGCCGACAAACATCGCCTGCCTGCGGGTGGCGCGCTGGCGGTGGATCGCGAGCCCTTTGCACAATCGGTGACCTATGCGCTGACAGCGCACCCCAACATTCGCGTGGAATACGGCGAAATCACCGCCCTGCCCGAAGACGGGCAGTGGATCATCGCCGCCGGCCCGGTGACCTGGACCGCCCTGGGCCAGGCGATTGCCGCGGAAACCGGGGCAGAGGCGCTGGCCTTTTTCGACGCCATCGCGCCCATCGTCTATTTCGACAGCATCGACATGGAAAAGGCGTGGATGCAGTCGCGCTATGACAAGGGCGAGACCGAGGAAGAACGCACCGCCTA
>CAZITF010000180.1:0-5872 GCA_964542095.1 uncultured Rhodobacterales bacterium | reverse complement strand
CAGGTGTTGAGCAGGATCATGTCCGCATCATCGGCGGACTTGGTTTCGACATAGCCCTGCCCGCCCAGCGCCTCGGCCATGCGCTCGCTGTCATAGACATTCATCTGGCAGCCATAGGTCTTGATGAAGAGCTTTTTCGGCGTCGTCATGGGGGCATCCGGGCTTGGTACAGGTTGGCTGTGCGATCTAGCAGCGGCGCGGCTCTCTTGCAATGCGTCGCGGATTAACGGAATGAAAGGGGGATACCGACAAGATGTGAACCCAGATGCACTACGACAGCCTGAGCACCATGATCAAGTCGACCGCCGCCGTGCCCCCGCAGGGACCGATCGCGCTGGTTCTGGTCGAGGACGATGTCGAGGTGGCCACCACCCTGCGCCACCACCTGCACATCGGGTTCAAGTCGCTGATCGCCTGCATGCCCGCCAGTTTCACACTGCCCCGCGATCTCGAGGACAGCGTGATCCGTGTGGATTACGACATGTTCGCCCCCGCCGCGATGGAAAACGCGGTCAACCTGCTGATCAAGGCGCTGCCATTGGGAACGTGGCTATATTACTGCTTCAACGCCGAATACCTGTTCCACCCGTTCTGCGAGACGCGGACGGTCGGTGAAATGCTCGCTTTTCATGGCGAAGAGCGGCGCGCGGCGATGCTGACCTATGTGATCGACCTCTATGCGGATGATCTGACGGAGTTTCCCAACGCGGTGGCCCTTGATCGCGCGCATCTGGACAGGTCGGGATATTACGCGCTGGCCCGGCCCGACGCCAAGGGGCATCCAAAGGAGCGGCAACTGGATTTCTTCGGCGGCCTGCGCTGGAGATATGAGGAGCATGTGCCGGCGGCGCGGCGCAAGATCGACCGGATCTCGCTGTTCAAGACCAAGCCGGGGCTGACGTTGCGCGCCGATCACACGTTTTCGGACGAGGAATACAACACTTATGCCTGCAAATGGCACCACAACCTGACCGCCGCCGTCTGCTCGTTTCGGACCGCCAAGGCCCTGAAACTGAACCCGGGCAGCACCTTTGATATCGAGACCTTCAAATGGCACAATTCGGCGCCTTTCGAATGGCATTCGCGCCAGCTTCTGGACCTGGGGCTGATGGAGCCGGGACAAGGCTGCTTTCATGCTTGGCCCGTCAGAACCACTGTCCCAGCTTCTGGACCTGGGGCTGATGGAGCCGGGACAGTGGTTCTGACGGGCCAAGCATGAAAGCAGCCTTGAGGGCGTCCCATCGCCATGACCGCACTGCGCGTCCATATATTTCCATGGGCTAAAAAGGCCTACCTACGGTTTGTTTGGGTGTGGCGCGGTGTTGCAGGTTCTGAACACCGTGTTCCTTTCCGGGTCGACTTGGCTGATTTGGACGTGAAGGGTCGCGGGCAATCCGTGCTGCATGGCACCTTCGGATGAGCACAGTTCGCACCCGTTGCGCCAGGGCCGCGCCGATCTGTTTGCAATCCGCGGGGTGGCGATGTCACGCGGCTTCCCGGACGGTTCATGGACCGCGGAAATCGCGCTGCCTGCCTGTCACGCCAAGACCGGCCAGATCGCCCGCCGGGCAGTGAAAGGATCGACGCATTTGGCTTGATCCCGATCCGGGCGACTGGTGGTGGTGTTGGAGCGAAACTCGGCTCGAAGCCCGAACAAGGCAATGCTGCGAATTGCGTGCCTGCCCGCTTCACTGTCTCCACCCGTGAAAAAGAGGTGTCATCAGACGGTTGAGGTGATGCTTGGGGTCAGGGCCCTAGACGCTTACGCCAAACAGCCAGCCGACGCCTGCCGTGACAGCCATCGCAAAGATACCCCATCCGACGACACGCAAGACGGCGGGCAAGACAGGCGCGGCTCCCGCTTTGGCTCCGAGCGCCCCAAGACACACGAGCGCAAATATGGTGACGACCAAGACCGCCGGGATGATGGCCCAAACCGGTGCGAGGTAGGCGGCAAGAACCGGCACTGCCGCCGCAACAGAAAAGGTTGCACCGGATGCCAGTGCCGCCTGAAGCGGGTTTGCGGCGTGTACTTCCGAAAGACCGAGTTCGTCCCGGACATGGGCATCCAATGCGTCTTTCGCTGTCAGTTCGCGCGCGACGGCCCTGGCCGTTTCCGTGCTCAATCCCCGTTCCTCGTAGATCGCCACAAGTTCCTCGAATTCATCGTCGGGCATCTCGGCAAGGGCGATTTTTTCGCGCTCGATATCGGCGCGCTCAGTATCCGACTGCGATGAGACGGAGACATATTCACCGGCGGCCATCGACATCGCTCCGGCCGCCAACCCGGCCACGCCCGCGATCAGAACTGCGCGCGGGCCGGGGTCCGCCGCCGCGACACCGACAACAAGCGAGGACACCGAGACGATACCGTCATTGGCCCCCAGCACGGCGGCACGCAGCCAACCACTGCGCGTGATGTAGTGCGGGTCGTCAGGGTGGGCGCTTGGTTCGGCCATGGTATCATATCTCACAGCTTGGAGTGGTTTCCTGCCTCTGGTTTTTCGGCGGATCGGTTCAACGGTGCAGAATCCGAACCGGTCTCGGAATTGATGCCCCCGGCCAGTAATTCTTCGACGAACAGGCTGATGAATTGGGCCCGCCCGTCGGTCGACGATTTCGCATAGATGTTGGTGGCTTGCGCACGAACAGTACCGGACGCCGTATTTCGGACCCGGGCAATCGCATCATTGTCCAGACCCTTCAGGATCATGAGAGCCACATCCCGCTCTGCGTTGGTCAGGTTCCAGTCTTCGAAAAATCCTTCGATGACTTCGGCAAGATGTCCGTGGGCAATGTCCAGCCCGGTTTGCATATCCGACATGCGCGAGAGCAGGCCACGCAATTCGACCATGAGAAAGATGACGCCCGCGATCAGAGCAACCGCCGCAACGGACTCAAGCAGGAGGTGCGGATTGTCGAGATGTCCGACCGCGCGGAAATCCGCGATCACGTCACCGATGAAGAACAGCGCGCTGAGGGCTTGCAACAGGATAAGGCCCGCAATAATCGTCGCGCGCCTTTCCGTTGATTTTGCGGGCCAAAGCCTCGGTCTCATATCACGTCGCGTCCCTCGGGAATGGTCTTGCGCCCGTCTATCATGGCACGGAAAAGATTGACACCGGAGCGCCACGTATCGAAGGCCACACCGGCGACATGCAGCGCAACCGACAGCACGAGCCAGTTGAAGACGACCTCATGCACCTCTTCGACCCAGTCGACGCCGAAAAAGGTGATGGTTGTCATCATGTAGCCGGTCACGCCAATGGCAATGACGCTTGCCCAGATGTTGTAGGCCATCAGAGCCCCGAGCGGGTTGTGCGACAGATGCACGCTGCGATCTCCGGCCAGCATCGCCCTGAGATGTCGGACCGCGCGGCCGGGGCTGGGCGGGAATGCTGAAAAGCGCGCATGTCTTGGACCGACGAGTGCCCAGACCAGCCGCAGACCGACGAGCCCGAGGGCAATGTATCCGATCCATTCGTGGGTCTGGCTTTCCTCGTCCACGAAGGTGCCATTGAGAAGGATCGTCAGGGCGAGGGACCAGTGGATCAACCGCACCAGCGGGTCCCAGACGGCGACCTGGCGGGCGCCTTGGCGCCCGCTGGTCTGTTGGGTGGCGGCGACCACGGGGTCACCCCTTCACTTCGAGTTTCGTGACCGCACCGGTCTCGGGGCTCACATAGACTTCGCCCATCTTGCCGTCACGCACGAAGTAGACCTCGATCTTGCCATCTTCCATCTCGGCCTTTCGGACCTCATAGCCCATGGCCGTCAGGGACGCCTGGACCTCCTGGAGGGTCGTGCCAAGAATGCTGTCCATCGTCACATCTTCGGCGAGCGCGGGAGAGGCGAAGGCGATGAGTGCGATAAGTGCGAGTTTGCGCATGATTGTATTCCTTTTGTTGGGGGCACCAAAAGTCTGGTGCGACAAGGCGGCAACCTGTGTTGGCGCTTGCTGACATGTCGGCGGAATTGCGGCGTTTACCCAGTGGCGCGGGGCTTATCGAGGGCCTCATAAACGCCTGCTTACGGCGATTTCTTGCCTGAACGCACTGCGCGGGTTCACACCAGCCATCCGGTTCACATAATGAAGATGGATGGACTCCGGGTTGGGAATGCGGGGTCGTATCGACGCAGACATTCAGGGGCCGCCCCCTTGGTCAGCGACGACCTTGGCCGGAGCGCCCCGAAGGGCAAGCGTCGGGTCGTGACCCGGGGGGATGGCCAGCCGTTCGGCCAAGGTGGAGTCGGATTGGGTCGCGATGGGCCGATCGCCAGTCCTGCGCCGGCGGAGCCGCGTCAGCGGAGCAAGGGAAACCAGTCTTCGCGCAGCTTTTGCCCGGCCACCATTCCATGCCCCGGAAACGGCGGCGAGGTCGGGCCTGGGCGCGTGACATAACGCGCATCGTCCCCGACCAGCCGCAGGGAAAATGCGCGGCGGCGTGTGTCGCTCTGGTTGCCCCGCGCGCCGTGCAGGGTGCGGAAGTGGAAGGCGACGGCGTCACCCGGTTCCATCTCGTATTCGACGATCGGCATCCCCTCGGCCTCGGGGTCGGGCACCGGCATGTAGTCGCCCTCGAAGAACGCTTCTTCGGAGACCCAGCGGGTGGGCACCACGTCTTTGGGCCAGAGGTGCGAGCCTGTGACACAGCGCAGCGACGCTTCGCGCACCGGATCGAGCGGGCACCAGAAGCTGATCGTGTGCTGACCCTGCACGAAGTAGTAGGGCGCGTCCTGGTGCCATGGGGTGGACATCGACGTTCCCGGCTCTTTCACCAGCACGTGGTCGTGGAACATCTGCACCGATTGCGACCCCATCAGGGTCGCTGCGACCCCGGCGACGCGGGGGTCGTGAATGGCGGGCTGGAATTCGGGGATGCGCTGCCAGTTGCAGTAGTCGTCAAAGAACAGTCCCGTGTCGCCGGGCCGGTCGTTGGTCGAGGCGTAGGGGCCAGGGTCAGCCATGTTGCGCGCGATACCGGCGCGCAAGGTTTCGATATGATCGGAAAACAGCCCGCGGATCAGCACCACACCGTCAGTTTGATAGGCCGCCGCATCCTCGGCCGTGACGCCGGCCAAGGGCTTCACCCCTTGCGGCGCAGGCGGATCACCACGTCGACAGAGGCGATTTCGGCCCCTTCGGGGGCGTCAGGCAGTTGCGCGATCACCAGCTGGTCAGAGGGCGCGTCGGTCAATTTGGCCTCGTCTTCCCAGAAGAAATGGGGGTGGTCGTGGGTGTTGGTGTCAAAGTAGCTTTTGGTGCCGTCCACCATGACCTCTTGAATAAGCCCGGCATCGCAAAAGGCGCGCAGGGTGTTGTAGACGGTGGCCAGCGAGACGCCGTCGCCTTGCGCCTTGGCCGCCTCGAACAGGCTTTCGGCGGTGACGTGGCGGTGCTGGCCATCGCCGATCAGCAGCGCGGCAAGGGTCACGCGCTGGCGTGTGGGGCGCAAGCCCGCGCCTGCCAGCCAGGTGGTTCCGACCTCGTGTTGATCCAGTGCCATCGTGATCCTCAACTCCTCCATACGCATATAAGGCTGCACGCCCGTGAAATTCAATTGCAAAAGGGCTCCTGTTCAGAATGCCACAGGCGCATGGCCACCCTGCCCCGCGCCCTTGCGCCCGCACTCTGCCCGGTGCTAGACGGAGCCGAACCCGGCCTGCCGGACAGATGCGTGAAGACATGAGGCCGAGAATGGCAGATTACCCCACGAGCTTTGACAAAGAGGGCTTGCTGAAATGCGCGCGCGGAGAGCTGTTCGGCCCCGGAAACGCGCAATTGCCCGCCCCGCCGATGCTGATGATGGACCGGATCACGGATGTCTCCGGCGATGGCGGTGCCCATGGCAAGGGCCACATTGTGGCCGAA
>CAZITF010000179.1:0-5888 GCA_964542095.1 uncultured Rhodobacterales bacterium | reverse complement strand
CGTTGTGTCCGACAAAATGTGGCGTGTGTTGGAGCAAGGCACCGATGAGAATGGCCCCATTGGGCACGGCTGGACCTATTCCGCGCATCCTATTGGCGCGGCCGCAGGGGCGGCCAATCTAAAGCTGATCGACACGCTTGGGCTGATCGAGAACGCGGGCACGGTTGGTGCGGATTTGAACGCCAAGATGCGTGCGGCGCTGTCGGATCACGCTTGCGTCGGCGATGTGCGCGGCGAAGGGATGATTTGTGCTGTTGAGTTCGTCAAAGATAAAACGGACCGTGTTTTCTATGACGCTGCCGTCAAGATCGGCCCGCAGATTGCGGCGAAACTGCTGGAGCAAGACCAGATCATCGCGCGGGCCATGCCTCAGGGCGATATCCTTGGCTTTGCGCCGCCGTTCTGCCTGACCGCACAAGAAGCGGACCGCATCGTCACCGCAACAGCGCGCGCTGTGAAGGCGGTGCTGGGATGAGCGGCAATGCACCTTTCAGTGCGGCGGAATATGACCGCCGCCTGACCCTGACCCGCAAGGCCATGCAAGAGGCTGGTGTTGATGCGATCTTTGTCACCGATCCATCCAATCAGGCGTGGCTGACAGGCTATGACGGGTGGTCGTTCTACGTGCACCAAGGTGTCATCGTCATGCCAGAGGGAGAGCCGATCTGGTGGGGCCGTCATATGGACATGATGGGGGGCAGGCGGACGTGTTGGATGGGGCATGGCAACATCCTCGGCTATGGCGACCACTTTGTTCAATCCACCGAAATCCACCCGATGCAGGACCTTGCCCAAGTCCTCAGGGCGCGTGGACTGGAGAGCGCCCGCATCGGTGTGGAGATGGAGAACTACTATTACTCCGCCAAGGCGCATGAGGTCTTGGGGGCCAACCTGCCCGAGGCGCAGCTGTCCGATGCGACGGGTCTGGTGAATTGGCAGCGATTGATCAAATCCGAAGCCGAGATCGGCTTCATCCGCAAAGCGGCGGGTATTTCCGATAAGGTCATGCAGACAGCACTTGAGCGGGCCGCGCCCGGAATGCGCAAGAATGATCTGGTCGCGGATATTGTGCATGCAGGCATCACAGGGGTCGGTGACGATTGGGGGGATTATCCCGCCATTGTGCCGCTGACGCCGTCGGGCCTTGATGCCACGGCCGCGCATCTGACCTGGAACGGCGACAAAATGCAAACGGGCGAGGCGACGTTCTTTGAGCTTTCTGGATGCTATCGTCGTTATCATGCGCCCTTGTGCCGGACGATCTACCTCGGCACGCCCCCCAATGAGATGAAGCGAACCGAGGCGGCGCAGCTTGAAGGCATCGCCGCAGGCTTGGAGGCCGCGCGCGCGGGCAATCGCACCTGTGATATTGCGAATGCATTTATGACCGTCATGGCCAAGCACGGCATCGAGCGTCAGGGGCGCATGGGCTACCCGATTGGTCTCAGCTACCCGCCTGACTGGGGTGAGCGCTCGGCCTCGATCCGTACGGAGGACACAACCGTTCTTCAGGCGGGGATGGTGTTCCATTTTATGCCAGCGCTCTGGATGGACACTTGGGGGCTTGAGACGACCGAGACGATCCTCATTGCTGAGGATGGTCCCGCAGAGCCGCTGTGCAATATCGACCGCAAATTGTTTGTGAAGGCTTAAAAAGGTGCTGCAGACCACCAAGGATATCCTTGCGGATCTGATCGCCTTCCCGACTGTTTCGGCGGACAGCAATCTGGATATGATCGCCTATCTCGCAACGCGACTGGAAGACTGCGGCGCGGAAGTGCATCTGTTCACCGATCCAAGCGGCAAGAAGGCAAACCTGTTTGCCACGCTTGGGCCGCAAAAAGACGGGGGGATCGTCCTTTCAGGTCACAGCGATGTTGTGCCCGTGACCGACCAGAACTGGACAAGTGATCCGTTTAAGATGGTTGAACGGGATGGCCGCCTTTACGGGCGCGGCAGCTGCGACATGAAAGGGTTCATTGCGGCGACGATTGCAATGGCCCCGACGTTGGCAAAAGCTGCGCAAGACAGGCCGCTGCATTTTGCGTTCACCTATGATGAAGAGGTCGGCTGCATCGGTGCCACGCACCTCGCGCAATCGCTGCAAGAGATTGGTATCCGTCCAAGCGTTGCAATCATCGGTGAACCAACCGATATGCGGATCATTGAGGGCCACAAAGGGTGTTTTGAGTACACAACTCGGTTCCAAGGGTTGGAAGGTCATGGCTCTGCCCCCGAGCTGGGGGTGAACGCCGTTGAATACGCTGCGCGCTACGTTTCGTACTTGCTGGACCTGAAGGAACAGTTGCGCGACATGGCCCCGCCTGAAAGTGCGTTTGAACCGCCTTGGACCACCGTGAATGTCGGCGCAGTGCAAGGTGGCTCCGTGCACAACGTGATCGCGCCCAAAGCGCAAGTTGACTGGGAAATGCGACCCGTACAGAAATCGGACGCAGATTTCGTCAAATCGCGCCTACACGCCTATTGCCATGAGGTGCTGCTGCCCAAAATGCTGGCCGTTCACCCCGATGCCTCAATTGAAACGCAGGTTGTTGGCGAAGTTGAAGGTTTGGTCCCCACGTTGGAAAATGAGGCAAAGCAGATCGTGTCGGAACTGACTGGAGACCAACATGCGCATCTGGTGCCCTTCGGGACCGAAGCTGGCATTTTCCAAGGGATAGGAATGGACGTGGTCATTTGCGGACCAGGCTCAATCGAGCAAGCGCATAAGGCTGACGAGTTTGTTACGGTTACCCAGTTGGAACGCTGCACTGAAATGCTCTCGAAACTCTCCAAAAAACAAAGCTGTTAGCAATTTGGACACTTCTAAATGCCGATAGCAGCCATTGGCGCAACCGCAGCGAAGGACTGCAACGTCCGCAGACTGTGAGTTCGACCGCCGCTGGATTTTGCGCTCGCGGCGAAAGTCCGGTTCGGTGAAGCTGCATTGCGGCATGTCCGTCGTCATATAAAATGGGACATCAGAGCGGCTTGAGCATTGGAGGCTCTGGCTCGTTTGCGTGGTTGATTATGCCGCCTGTTTTTGATGTTGCAAGCGTCGCTGTCGGATTGTCAGTTTCTTGATGTTCGCCCTTTCCCTCAGAATGGCTTTGTGGCGCCCGAAGTAGACGTCGGCGGGCGTGACGTTGCTCAGGCTCTCGTGGTAACGCTCGTTGTTGTAATACTCGACGAAGGCACCAATCTGCCGTTCGAGTTCGCCGGGCAGGTAGTAGTTTTCCAGCAGAACTCGGTTCTTCATGGTTTGATGCCAGCGTTCAATTTTGCCCTGGGTTTGCGGGTGGAACGGTGCGCCGCGAACGTGATCCATTTTATGATCCTCCAGCCAATCGGCCAAATCACCGGAGATGTAACAGGACCCATTGTCGCTCAGCAGGCGTGGCATGTGCCGAACGACGGCTTGGTCGCACCCTGACGCTGTCAGAGCCAGCTCGATCGTCGCCGTCACATCCTCGGCCCGCATGTTTGTGCAGAGTTTCCAGCCAATGATGTAGCGGCTGTAATCATCCAGGATCGTGCTGAGATAGAACCAGCCCCAA
This sequence comes from uncultured Rhodobacterales bacterium, assembly GCA_964542095.1. Classification (GTDB taxonomy): domain Bacteria; phylum Pseudomonadota; class Alphaproteobacteria; order Rhodobacterales; family Rhodobacteraceae; genus Tateyamaria. Next base: position 2,331 of record CAZITF010000179.1, on the reverse strand, counting down.
CCGATGATCTTGAAGTAGGTGAAGTCCGTCTGCCACATCTCGTTGATGGCGGTGGTTTTGTCGGTGAACTCATCGGCCGCCTTGATCACCACATAATCCGGCGCAGTGATCAGATCAGCTTCCTTCAGAATCCGGTAAGCTGATGATTCAGAGATAAAATACCGCTTCTCATCGGTATACTTGACTGCCAGTTCCCGCGTTGTCAGCGCCTCATGTTCCAGCGCAAATTCAATCAGGTCATCACGCCGATCTTGCGGAATACGGTTCCAGACCGACCTTGGCCGGGGCGAGCGATCCGCCAGGGCATCAAGCCCACCTTCAACGTAGCGGTCATACCAGCGGTAAAACGTGGTGCGGGGGATGCCCAGCATGTCGAGGGTCCGTTTGGCGGGCAGATGTGACCCCTCAACGGTGCGGATGATCTCCAGCTTCTCAGATGCTGGATACCTCATTCCTCGAACTCCCCAGCCCCTGTCATGCTTTTTTTGAGCAGACGGTTTTCCAGGGTGAGGTCGGCCACGCATTCTTTCAAAGCCATGGCCTCCGAGCGCAACTCTTTCACCTCTGGTGAGGTCGCCTGACGCGCCGTGTCGCCTGAAAGGCGCCGTTTCCCAGCTTCCAGGAATTCCTTCGACCAGCTGTAATACAGGCCTCCGAAATACCCTCGCGCCGACACAGCGCTGAGATGCTCTCCTCGCCGCGTAGACCGGCTAAAACGATGCGGATCTTTTCCTCAGACGAGTAGGTCTGGCGGGTCTTGCGACGGATGTTTTTGACCAGCTTGTCGGCTGCGTCCTTCGATGTTCCGGATTTCTTATTCATCTTCACTCCTTGACGGTTACGATGAACCAGAAATCCTCCGTTGTTCAAATCCTCAAATCTGTCCCACAGGTGCTGACGTCAGACAGGCAGAAGCCGCAAACAAGAACTCCAATTTGAACCTTGTGATGATCTTGCCCGCCGCGCCGGAGCTGATCGCCTTTGAAGAAAAGCTGAGGCTGCCCGAGCGCATGGGAGAATACCTCCAATCCGAATGCCTCGCCACGATCCAAGATGCATTTGGCCCCCGCGCCGCCGTTCTCAGTCCCGTTCGCCCGGTGGCGAGCGCGTCGACGGGCCGCGATCAACTCCACGACGCCGAGATTGTCTATCTGCATTCCAAGGTTCTGATTGCGGACGACACCAGTTTCATCGTCGGGTCTGCCAATCTGAACGGGCGCAGCATGAAATGGGACACCGAAGCTGCCGTCGAATGCAGGGATGTGGAGCACGTTCGCTGCCTAAGACGCGCCGTGCTTGAACACTGGTTGCCCGAGGCACCCGAGCAGACCTTTTTCGAATTGAACGGAATGGCCCAGGTCTGGACCAAACTGGCCGACACCAACGCCAGTCGCGCGCCTGAGCAACGTAGGGGGTTCCTTGTGCCATATGACCCCAAGCCTGCGAAAGAGGTCGGCATACCTGTTCCGGGCATGCCCGACGAAGTGGTTTAAAAAACATTGGAACCGAATGGCCGATGCGCGGTTGACCTGCATCGAACACATCGGAGTTTCGCATGCTGAAATGGGCGTTGATCTTTTTTCTGGTTGCCATCGTGGCGGCGGTATTTGGATTCGGGGGAATTGCATCAGCATCTGCAGGAATCGCGCAGATACTGTTCTTCGTGTTCTTGGTTCTGTTCTTGATCGCACTGATCGCGAACTTCGCGCGCAGTCGATGAAGGGAGTCTCACGGCACTGACCCTGAAAGCGCGTCAGACTGTCTCATCCCGACAGGTCTGGCGCGCATTTTTCCGATTTGTTGGGTGAATGCCCGCTATGTTTCTTTGACGGTGCTGATAGCCTTCTGGATGTCGTCGCAGATCTCGTCGATTTCGTGCTTCAGCATCGCACTGCCGCGTGTTTCAGCAGCCATCGTTTCCAATTCGCAGACTATGGCCTCGCAGTCTTTCTCGCCAGCTGCTCTTGCGATGCGCTTCAATGCGCGGATGATCGCATCGGTCACAAGCCCATTGCCCCGCGCCGCGCGCCTAAGGGGCGGAATGGAATCAAGAAACAACGACCGTGCCGTGATGGACGGATAGACCACCCTGACGGCACCTGCCTCGTCCCGAAAGACGCCCGCGCAAAGATCGGAATCCCAAGCCCTTGAGTGCGACGCAGACAATCTGTCGATGCAAACAATAGCGGTGAATGTGTCGTTCACGCCAGGCGACAAGGCCCTCAGTGCAATCTCTACCAGAAGGTGGACCGAGAATCAGATGTCGCCATTCGGGTCCCGTGCAGGGATAAGCGGCGCTGCAGATTGGACAATTGCGTCAAGCTTTGCCGC
>CAZITF010000178.1:0-5934 GCA_964542095.1 uncultured Rhodobacterales bacterium | reverse complement strand
CACCGCCTTTGCCGACATCGGCTTTGACGTGGATGTGGGCCCGTTGTTCCAGACCCCTGCAGAGGCGGCGCAGGATGCCATCGACAATGACGTGCACGTGGTCGGTATTTCGTCCCAGGCGGCGGGGCACAAGACGCTGGCGCCACAACTGGTGCAGGCCCTGCGAGAGGCGGGGGCCGAAGAAATCATCGTGATCTGTGGCGGCGTGATCCCGCAGCAGGACTACCAGTTCCTTTATGATGCAGGGGTCAAGGCGATCTTTGGTCCGGGCACCAACATCCCCGCCGCCGCCCAGGAGATCCTGACGATCCTCAAGCAATCAAGGTCTTAGACAGTGATCTTCGACCACCTTGTCGTCGGGGCCAGGACGCTTCCCGAGGCACAAGCCCATATCGAGGACGCTCTGGGCGTGCCCATGCAACCCGGCGGGCAGCACAGCGTGTTTCACACGCACAACGCGCTGATGGGGCTGGAGGAGGGGCTGTATCTCGAGGCCATCGCGCCGGACCCTTCCGTCGCTGCGCCTGCACGCCCGCGCTGGTACGATCTGGACCGGTTCAGCGGCCCCGCGCGGCTGTCGAACTGGGCTTGCGCGGTGGCAGATATGGACACGGACCTTGAGCGTATGCCTGACGGTGTCGGTGCGCCTGTGGAAGTGGCGCGGGGGGCCTTGCGCTGGCGCATGGCCGTGTCTCCGCGGGGCACGACGCCCTACGACAACCTGTGGCCTGCGCTGATCGAATGGCCGCGCGGCGTACATCCTGCCGCGCGACTTGTGCCCACGGGTGTGCGCCTCAAACGGTTGACCCTCGTGCATCCGGATGCCGACCGATTTGCCACCGCGCTGACGCGGCACCTGAGCGATCCGCGCGTTGCGTTCGAAACCGGACCTGAGGCGATGCGGGCCGTCTTCGACACACCGCACGGGGAACGCGGGCTGTGATCCGACCGGCCGTGACGGGAGATGCCGACTGGATCGCCACGCTCTGGAACGAGATGATAAAGGACACCCTGTTCACCTTCACGACCGAGCCCAAGAGCCAGGACGCCGTCGCCGAGATGATCGCGACCCGCCCGGTTCTGGTGCTGCCCGACGAGGCGGGCTTTGCCACCTATGGCCCTTTCCGGTCCGGCCCGGGATACGCGGCGACCGTTGAACATACGATCATCCTCGATCCCGCGGCCCATGGGCAGGGGCAGGGGCGGGCCTTGCTGAACGCTCTGATGGAGCATGCCCGTGCGGCGGGCAATCACGTCACGGTGGCAGCCATCAGCGGCGCGAACCCGGATGCCGTCGCCTTTCACGCCGCCCTTGGGTTCGACCATGTGGGCCATATGCGCGAAGTCGGGCAAAAAGCGGGTCGATGGCTGGACCTGATCCTGATGCAAAAGCTGCTGTAAGGCGCGCGTTTGGCCTAACATGCGGCCCCGGCTTGGCTTATAAGCTTGGCACATGTCACTTTGGACCCGCATATCCGACGCGCTGGCCGCCTTGTCCGCAGGCGAAGGGTTGGCCGCGATCTTTGATCGCTTGCGCGCGCCCCCGGAACGCAGTGTCGCCTTTGCCATCGCGGTGATCGCGCTGGGGGCCAAGATGGCCAAGGCCGACGGGCAGGTCACGCGCGACGAGGTCACCGCCTTTCGCGACGTCTTTCACATTGCGGCACAGGACGAGGCAGGGGCAGCACGGGTGTTCAATCTGGCCCGACAGGACGTGGCGGGTTTCGAGGAGTATGCCACGCGCATCCATTCCATGTTCGCCGAACAACCCGAAACCCTGATCGACCTGATGGAGGGGTTGTTCCACATCGCCATGGCGGACGGGTTCTATCATCCGAACGAGGATGCGTTTCTGGAAAAGGTCGCGCATATCTTCGCCATCCCGGATGCCGAATTTCGCGGCCTGCGCGCCCGGTTCGTGCCGGACGCGGTGCCGGACCCCTACACCGTGCTGGGGGTGACCCCGGATATGGACACAGAGGCGATGCGCGCCGTCTGGCGCAAGCTGGTGCGCGAAAACCACCCCGATGCGATGATGGCGCGCGGCGTGCCCGAAGAGGCGGTGCGATTGGCCGAAAAGCGTATGATGGACATCAACCGCGCCTGGGAAGACATCCGGAGCCGCGTCGGCTGATGCGCTTTGCCACCTACAATGTCGAATGGATGAACAGCCTGTTTGCCGACAATGGCGACTTGCTGAACGATGCCGAGTGGTCGGCCAGATATGACGTGACCCGCGAGGACCAGATTGCGGCCTTGAGCGTGGTCTTTCGGGCTTTGGATGCGGATGCCGTGATGGTGATCGAAGCCCCCGATGACAACAGCCGTCGCAGCACCGTCCCGGCCCTTGAAGTTTTCGCCGAGCACGCCGGCATACGCGCGCGCAAGGCAATCATCGGTTTCCCCAATGACACGCAGCAGGAAATCGCCTTGCTGTACGATCCAGACGTGATGACGGCCCGCCATGATCCGCTGTCGCACAATGGCGCAGCGCGATTTGATACGGAATTCGCGATCGATCTGGACATCGACGCGACCGAGGACAAGGTGAGATTTTCCAAGCCGCCGCTGGAACTGGCGATCGAAACGGCCAGGGGCGCGCAGTTTCGAATGATTGGAGCACATCTCAAGTCCAAGGCTCCGCACGGGGCGACGTCGCATGACGAGATCATGCGCATTTCGATTGCCAACCGGCGCAAGCAACTGGCCCAGGCCATCTGGCTGCGCGCCCGCATTGCCGCGCATCTGGAAGAGGGCACGCCGTTGATGCTTTTGGGCGATCTTAACGACGGTCCGGGCCTGGACGAGTACGAACATCTGTTTGGCCGCTCGTCGGTCGAGATCATCATGGGCGAGGGAAAGACGGCGCTGTTCGACCCCCATGCGCGGCAGGGCCTTTTGCGCCGTCTTGGCGCGATGCCGACAACGGCCCGGTTCTGGATCCGACCGGAACAGCGCTATTTGCAGGCCCTTCTGGATTACATCATGGTCTCGCCCGATCTCGCAGAGCTTGAAGGGCGCTGGCGCATCTGGCATCCGCTGGATGATCCCGCCTGCTGGAAACAGCTGGTGTTGCGCGATGCCCTTGTCACGGCGTCGGATCATTTCCCGGTCACCTTGGATATTGCATTGTAAGGGCCCATATTGGATCCATGAAACGTCTGATCCTGATTGTAACGCTTGGGCTGGCCACGCCCGCATACGCGCAAGAGGCCGAGGAAGATAACCGGTCGCTGATGGAACGCGGCGCGCAGATGCTGATGGAAGGGCTGATGCGCGAGATGGAACCGGCGCTGGAGGATTTGCAGGGGCTGGCCGAGGATTTCGGTCCGGCCCTGCGCGACTTTACCGCGCAGATGGGCCCTGCGTTGCGGGGACTGCTGGAAGAGGTCGAGGACTGGAGCGTCTACGAACCGCCCGAGATGCTGGACAACGGCGACATCATCATCCGGCGCAAACCGCGCCCCGACGATTTGCCCGAACCTGACGCCGACGGCCAGATCGAGCTTTGAGCCGCGATCCTTTGATGTACAGGTGTTCCGCGCCTAGCGCCTGCGCTGTTTCACCGTGACCTCGGCCTGAAGCGAGGCGGCCAGCGAGTTCAGGCGCGCCTCGGCCACCTCACCGAACAGGGGCATGGCATTGGGGGCCAGATGCAGTTCCAGCTGCTTTTTCTTCGGGAACCAGCGGAATTCGCCAAGGTTCGCATCCTTGTCCATCCACAGCATCGCACCAAAGCGCATGGCCTTGCCCAGCACTTCGGCCTCGAGCTGGGTCTTTTCGTCTACGAGGTTGTAAAGCTCTTCGAAATGGGTGCCTTCGCGCTTGTTGGTATAGCGGTGCAGCAGGGCGAGGCCCAGAAAGATGCGTTCGGAGTGTTTCAGGCCGCCGAGGTTGGCGCGGGTGGCGTTGTCGAAACAGACCTCCGCACGATAGTCGGGGTGGGCGCGCCAGCTGACATCATGCAACAGGCAGGCGGCCTTGATCAGCCGTTTGCGCGCCAGCGGCGCGGATTTGAAAAGCGGCTCGATAAAGGCGTAGAGCAGCTTGCCGAAACCGGGCATGCGCGCGTCCTTTGCCTCGGCAAATCGGCAGGCCTCGATCAACGGGTCGCGGTCGCGCAGCCGCTGGGGCATCTGTTCATAAAGCATGCCTTCGCGAATGCCATAGCTGGAAATGGCGATGTCCTTGGGCTTGAAGGTCTTGACCAGCCGCACCAGCACTTCGGCGGCCAGCGGCACCAGGGCCATCCGCGTCGAAGAGATTCCGCACAGCCCCCGCAACGCCTCATGATCGGGGTGCTTGGCGATGAATTTTGCGGTCTGGCGCACGGCCTTGGGGGTCATGCGGTATTCGTGCAGCACCTGCAGGGGATAGCCCCGACGGTGCATGTCGACCTTGCAGATGGCCCGCCACGACCCGCCCACCAGGAACAGGCGGTCGCGCTGGACGCCCATGGCGACCTGTAGCCGCTCCATCGTGGCCTTGATATGGGCGGTGCGCCCCTTCTTGCCGCCCTTGATGGCCAGCAGCTTGAGCGGGCCGAGGTCGGAGGTTTCGCGCCGTCCCACGATGCCGCCGGAAATCTCGGCCAGTTCCATCGAAGACCCGCCGATGTCGCACACCAGGCCGTAAGAGCCGGGCCAGCCAAGCAGGACCCCCTGGGCCGACAATCGCGCCTCTTCACGCCCGTCGATGGTGCGCACGAAAAGGCCGGTTTCGCGCTCGACTTCCGCGCAAAAGGCCGGGCCGTCATCGGCGTCGCGCACGGCTGCCGTGGCCACCACGGTCAGGTCGGACAGGCCCATGCCGACAGACAGGCGCTGAAACCGGCGCAGCGCGCCGAGTGCGCGCACTCGACCCGTGGGGTTGAGGTGCCCGGTGTCGGACAGACCCGCGCCAAGCGCGCACATGATCTTTTCGTTATAGAAATAGGCCGGGCTGCGCGCCGCCCCGTCAAAGACGACCAGACGCACCGAGTTCGATCCGACGTCAACGACGCCCACGCGGGCCAGCGCGCGGGCCGACGGGTCTTCGAACAGGGGACGTCCGAACAGGCCCCCATCGTGATGCGGTTCGGCCAAAGCGTTCATGGATCCCCCGTGGTGCCATAGGTGCGCCAGTGATGGACCAGTGTGACCTTGGGGTCAATGCGCGCGGTCGTCGTGCGGCACTGTTTCGGCGTTGCCGAAAGGCGCCCGCCCACCGACCCGTGCGCGCCTAGTCTTCGGTGTGGGTCAGTTTGGGCACGTCCGAGGCCCCGGCCGATCCCCGCCCCGACAGCGACGGGTTTTCCATGAAGAAGCGGTGGCAGCTGAAGGCAAACGCCCCTTCGGGGAGTTCGGGCCGGGTGAATGAACCGTCGGGCGCCATCACCCAGCTTTGCGCCACATCGGCGAGGTTGGCGGCCATGACCTGGCTCACGATCTGTGCCTTGACGGTCGCGTTTTCGATTTCGACCAGGGTTTCGACGCGCCGGTTGAGGTTGCGCCCCATCCAGTCCGCGCTCGATATGAACACGCGCGCCTTTTTCGAGGGCAGCCCGTGGCCGTTGCCGAAACAAACGATGCGCGAGTGTTCGAGGAACCGGCCCACGATGGATTTCACGCGGATATTCTCGGAAAAGCCTTTGATCCCGGGCCGCAATCCACAGATTCCCCGGATCACGAGGCTGATTTTCACGCCTGCCTGGCCGGCGGCATAAAGCGCGTCGATCACCTCGTCGTCGATCACCGAGTTCATCTTGGCCCAGATTTCCGCAGGCTGGCCATTGCGTGCATGTTCGGCCTCGGCGGCGATCATTTCCAGCAGACGGGGTTTGAGCGTCGTGGGCGAAATGGCAAGGTTGGCCAGCCCCTCTGGCGGGGCATAGCCCGAAAGATAGTTGAACACCTTTGTAGCATCGCGCCCAAGGACCGGATCACAGGTGAACAG
>CAZITF010000177.1:3368-5938 GCA_964542095.1 uncultured Rhodobacterales bacterium | reverse complement strand
TCACCATCACCGATCTGGCCGGCGACGGGAATCACTACGCGGCCGAGGTGATCGACGAGAGCTTTCGCGGCAAAAACCGCGTCCAGCAGCAACGCGCCGTCTACGCCGCGCTCAAGGGCCGGATGGATGGCCCGGCGGGTGATCTGCACGCGCTGGCGCTGACGACAAAACCACCAGAATAACCCAACCGATACCCCGGCACGGCCTCACCCGGCCGGACCGAGCCAAGGAGTGACCGAAATGGCCGATGCAGAAACCCGGATCAAGGAAACCGTGGCCGACAATGATGTCGTCCTGTTCATGAAAGGCACGAAATCCCAGCCGCAATGTGGATTTTCATCGCGCGTGGCGGGGGTGCTGAATTACATGGGCATCACCTATCAGGACATCAACGTGCTCGAGGATGACGCTATCCGACAGGGGATCAAGGATTTCTCGGACTGGCCCACCATCCCGCAGCTCTATGTCAAGGGCGAGTTCGTGGGCGGCTGCGACATCATCACCGAAATGACCCTGTCGGGCGAGCTGGACACGCTGTTCGCGGAAAAAGGCGTGAGTTTCGACAAGGACGCCGCCGACAAGATCCGCGAAGCCAACGGCTGAGCGATCAGGGCCGACGCAGCACCATCCCGTGCTTGTCGGTGTCGTCAAAACCGACCTTGCGATAAAAACCCTGCGCGCCGCGGGCGGTGCCGGTCAGCAGCATGACCTTGTAGGCATCCGCGGCCCAGGCCATGTCGATCAGACGGGACAGGACGGCGCGACCAATCCCCCGCCCCCGATGGCTGCGGGCCGTGACCACGTTTTCAATCAGGCCGTAGGGCTGACCGCCATAGGTCATGTTGGGCAAGATGTGCAGCGTGGCCATACCGGCAAGGTCGGATGCGATAAACGCGCCGCACACCGTTGTGCCCGGATGCGCCAGCACCGATGCAAAGTGATCCGGCCGCGCAACCCGCCCGCTGCGCGTCAGTTCGAGATAGAGCGTGCAGGCGGCCGGTGCATCGGCGGCGCCGAGCGCGCGCAGCTTCATGTCAGGCGGTCTTTTCCTCGACGTCCGCTGCCAGCGCCTCGGCGCGCGCGGCCAGTTCGGCCAGCGTTTCGGTGACCGCCTGGGGCACCACCGGCACCTCGATGCGTTCGGGTTCGGGTGCGCCCATGGTGCGCAGGCCCTCAAGTTCGGCTTCGCGCTCGGCGAGCGCCGCCTCGACCTCGCGCATCCGGTCTTCGACGCTTGCGGTCTTGTCCGCCAGCAAAAGGCCCGCCATCAGAAGCATCCGCGCCTCGGGCATGCGCCCGGCCTGACCGGCCAGCACCTTTGCCTCGTCATCAAGCATCTTGGCGGCGGCGTGCAGATAGCTTTCCTCGCCATCCTGACAGGCCACGGCAAAGTCGCGCCCGCCGATGGAAATGGTCACCTCAGGCATCCTCGTTCTCCTCGCCCTGCACGTCGATCTGATCCAGCAATGGCGCAAGGGCGCCGATGATGCTGGAGGCTTCGGCCACGTCCGCCGCGCGCGCGGCGCGCAGACCTTCAAGTTCGGCCAACATCGCCTTGTTGATCAGGTGGGGTTCGCCCACCCCTTCCTCGTTGGCTGTGCGCAGGGCCGCGTTGGACTGGCGCAACTGGTCATTGGCCTTGCGCAGGCGCTGCAATTCCAGGTCCATCGCCGCCACACGGGTCTGCACGGCCTCTGATGCGGCCTTGGCCTCGGCCAGGGCGGCATCCTGACGCTCGGCCATCTTGCGCACCCGTTCCTGCAACTGGGCATTGGCGATCTTTTCGTCGTCAAGCGCGGCCCTGAGGGCGTCGGTTTCGGCGCCCGCCCCGTTGCTCAGGTTGCCAACGCCTGTGGCAATCCTGTCCATGGCAGCGGTCAGCCGCTGTTGTAATGCGTCAATCTCGCTCATCGCGATGCCTGTCTCCCTTTCGCCCCGGATTAAACGGTCCGGGCGTCTGCCTTGCACCGGCCTGGGCGAATCGCTGTGCCATCCGGTTGATGACCAGTTTATCCAATGCTTTTTGGAAATGCGCCCCCCCCTTTGCGATCAACCACTTGCGCGACGGCTTTGATGTTTCACATGCACCGGTGCCCCGGATCGCCCGCCCGGCAAGGTGTCAGAGCGCCTTGATCTTTGCCTCTTGCCTGATATGCAGCGCAAAACCTCATGATCCAAAGGATATCGCACTCGTGGACCTGACTGCCCTTCGCACCGCTCATCCCGACCATTGGTCCAAGGCCACCGCCATCCGCGCCCTGACGCTTGATGCGGTCGCTGCGGCGAATTCCGGCCACTCCGGCATGCCCATGGGGATGGCGGATGTCGCCACGGTCCTGTTCGAAAAGCACCTGAAATTCGACGCCTCGGCCCCGAACTGGCCCGATCGCGACCGCTTCATCCTGTCTGCGGGCCATGGGTCGATGCTGCTTTATTCACTGCTGCACCTGACGGGTTATGCGGACATGACACTGGAACAGATCAAGAATTTCCGCCAATGGGGTTCGATCACAGCAGGCCACCCGGAATATGGCCACGCGGCGGGAATCGAGACCACAACCGGCCCGCTG
>CAZITF010000177.1:0-3336 GCA_964542095.1 uncultured Rhodobacterales bacterium | reverse complement strand
CATGGCCGAAGAATCGCTGCGCGCCCATTACGGCAAAAAGCTGGTCGATCACCATACCTACGTCATTGCAGGCGACGGCTGCCTGATGGAAGGTGTCAGCCAGGAAGCGATCACGCTGGCCGGTCGCCACCGTCTGGGCAAGCTGATCGTGTTCTGGGACAACAACAACATCACCATCGACGGCCCCGTGACCCTGTCGGACACAACTGACCAGCCCCAGCGGTTCAAGGCGGCTGGCTGGGCCGTGATCGAGATCGACGGCCACGACCCTGTCGCCATCGACGCAGCCATCACCAAGGCCAGGAAACAGAACAAGCCCACCATGATCGCCTGCAAGACCCACATCGCGCTGGGTCATGCGGCACAGGACACCTCAAAAGGGCACGGCGCGCTGACGGATGCCGACCAGATGGCCGCCGCCAAGGCCGCCTATGGCTGGACCACAGGCCCGTTCGATGTGCCCAAGGATGTCAAATCCGCGTGGGAAGCCATCGGCAGGCGCGGCGCCGACGACCGCGCCGCCTGGGAAGAGCGGTTTGCCTCGGTCTCTGGGCGCAAACAGGCCGAGTTCAACCGCGTCATGGCCCGCGACGTGCCCAGGAAACTGTCGGCCACCGTCAAGGCGTTCAAGAAACAGATGTCGGAAAGCGCGCCCAAACTCGCCACCCGCGCGGCCTCCGAAAAGGCGCTTGAGGTGCTGAACCCGGTGCTGAGCGAGACCATCGGCGGCTCTGCCGACCTGACGGGCTCGAACAACACCAAGACCGCTGATCTGGGTGTGTTCGACGTGGACAGCCGCGACGGGCGCTATGTCTATTGGGGTGTGCGTGAACACGGGATGGCGGCAGCGATGAACGGCATGGCGCTGCACGGCGGCATCCGCCCCTATGGCGGCACGTTCATGTGTTTCACCGATTATGCCCGCCCAGCCATGCGTCTGGCGGCACTGATGAAAATCCCCACCGTGTTCGTGATGACCCATGACAGCATCGGTCTGGGCGAAGACGGACCGACCCACCAGCCGGTCGAACATCTGGCGATCAGCCGGGCGACCCCGAACACCCATGTGTTCCGCCCCGCCGACGCCATCGAAACCGCAGAAGCCTGGGAACTGGCGTTTTCCTCGACTGAAACCCCTTCCGTCCTGTCCCTGACCCGTCAGGGCCTGCCCACCGTGCGCACCGAACACAAGCTGAAGAACCAGACCGCGATGGGCGCTTATGTGCTGGCCGAAGCGACCGGCAAACGTCAGGTGATCCTGATCGCCACGGGGTCCGAAGTGTCCGTCGCCCTTGAGGCCCGCACAGAGTTGCAGGACGCCGGGATCGGCTGCCGCGTGGTGTCGATGCCCTGCATGGAGTTGTTCGCCGCACAGGATGAAGCCTATCGCCGCAAGGTGTTGCCCGCAGGCCCCGTGCGCATCGGGATCGAGGCCGCCGTGCGCCAGGGCTGGGATCAGTGGCTGCTGGGCGAGCGCGGTAGCGCCAAAAAGGCCGATTTCGTCGGCATGGACGATTTCGGCGCCTCCGCCCCGGCAAATGTCCTGTTCGAGAAATTCGGGATCACCGCGGCCAACGTGGTCGAAAAGGCCAAGGCGCTTCTATAAAAAATGTTCAGACAAAAGAGTCCAGAGAGACCCCCGCGCCTGTCAGGGGTCTTTTTGGGGGAAAAAGTTTGCTTGGAGCCTATAGCAGTCATTATGTGCCAGTTAGATTTGGCCCTTGGAGCAGGTTAGGAACCACGTTTCGAGCTGCCCTATCCCCTTGATCTCGACCATGCCCCGTAGTTCAAATTCGTAGTTCGCCTCCAACTGCCTCTTTACCTCGCCCGTCACCTGAATCCGACCCGGTTCACCATGGCTCTCCATCCGGCTGGCCATGTTCACTGTCTCTCCCCAAACATCGTAGAACATCTTCTGGTTCCCAATGACTCCAGCGACTGCAGGACCCGCATGAAGCCCGATCCGTATCTGCAGCCCCTCCGGAAATTCAGACGACATCTTCGTTACCGATCGTTGCATGTCCAGAGCCATTCCCGCCACCCGATCCAACGGGACGCCCGAAGAAGTTGGCACCAACGCCGCGACCATGTAGGCGTCACCGATGGTCTTTATCTTTTCCAGACCGTGCTTCTCGGCCAACTCGTCAAACACGCGGAATATACTGTTTAGAAAACCAACGGTCTCTTCCGGTGGGAACCGCGACGCCCGAGATGTAAAGTCAACGATGTCTGCAAACAGTATTGCCACATTGGGCAAGTATTCCGCGATGGTCTGGTCTGGCTCGACCTTTAGTCTTGCTGCAATGTCTTCTGGCAGCAAGTTGTAGAGCAACTTTTCCGACCGGGCGTGCTCGGCTTCCAGTTCTGCTCGCTGTGCTTCGACCTTTTCATAAAGATGGCCAAGGCGCTCGCTGGTGGCGTTAACATTGTTTGCCAATTCACCAAGCTCATCGCGATTGGGGACCTGAACGCGCACCCCGAAATCTCCATCAGCAACGAGGCTTAGCGTTTGGCCAATGCGTCGCACGGGCCAGATTAGCGATGACGAAATCGCGTAACCAAGAAAAAGAGCAATTCCCATTGCCCCGGTTGCCGCAGCCAAGACCATGCTGCGCGTCGACTGGTGAACTTCGGCGTTACTCGCCGCTCGGTCGCGCATTTCTGCTTCGGCTGCCAGCACGAGCGTATAGGCATCGTTTTGAATGGAACGGATTCCACGAAAGATTTCATTCAATCCTACGTCAGCGGACTCTTGTCTTTTTCCAGACCGTCGAAACCGCACCATTGCCAAAGCTTTAGCTCTAATTCGTCCCAAGTCAGCACGGATTTCATCGATCAGCACGGCTTCACTGCTGTCTGCTTGCACAAACCGACGCATGCCTTGCCCAACGTGTGCTTGCAGATTGTCGATTTGGCCAATGAAAGCCGCAGCTGGAACCGCAAAAACTCCGTCGATATCGTCTCCTGCTGTCTGATCAATGACCAAGGACAAGTTCATCAGATTCATCTCACTCAGCGCCGAATGCATATTGTTGAAATATGCAATTCTCTGCTGATCGTGGACCATAGCTTCAATCCGGCTGGCTGATTGCTGCAATGCCGTCATCGCAAACAGTGCCAATCCCAAGAGCGACAACGTGATCCCCAGAAACGCAACGAGCAATTTGGCTCGCACTGATATGGCCGCTTTGGCCACGTTGCGCACAATCAGATTTGGTTGTTCAGATCCGTTGCTACGTTCCTCCTTCATCGGATCCGCCCGCTGTGAATGGTGACGATACGCCAGTCAGGTTACACTCTACGGCGCGGCCAGTCACTACGCGTAGCAGGTCTAAG
>CAZITF010000176.1:0-5948 GCA_964542095.1 uncultured Rhodobacterales bacterium | reverse complement strand
CTGACCGACCTGCTGGATGAATGCTACGCCGCCAATGGGGGCGAGGACATCACCTATTTCGAGATCACGACCTGTGCCGCTATCCTCGCCTTTGCCCGCACGTCCGCCGACTATACGCTGCTTGAGGTCGGGCTTGGCGGGCGGCTCGACGCGACCAACGTGATCGATACACCTGCGCTGACCATCATCACACCGGTATCGATGGATCACGAGGCGTATCTCGGCAACACTCTGGCCGCCATTGCCGGCGAAAAGGCCGGGATCATCAAGCGCCGCGTGCCCGTGATCGTCGGCCCGCAGGACGAGGCGGGGCTAAACGTGATCGAAGCGCGCGCCAACCGTCTTGGCGCACCGATCCTTGCCTATGGACAGCACTGGCATGCCAGCCCGGAACGGGACGGCATGATCTATCAGGATGAAACGGGCCTGTTGGACCTGCCGCGTCCCGTGTTGCCGGGTGATCACCAGATCCAGAACGCGGGCATGGCGCTTGCCGCGCTGCGGCACCTGGGATGTGACGAGATGGCCTGCGAGGCGGCGGTCACGAACGCCGCATGGCCCGCCCGCATGCAGCGCCTGCGCACAGGCCCGCTGGCCGAGATGGCGACTGCATCGGGGGCGGAACTGTGGCTCGATGGCGGGCACAACCCTGCCGCCGGGATTGCACTGGCCTCGGTTCTGCGCAGCCTGCCCAAGCGGCCCACGCATATGATCTGTGGCATGCTCAACACCAAGGATGTACGCGGCTACCTCGCGCCACTTGCCGGGGTGGCCGACAGCCTCATGGCCCTTTCGATCCCGAACGAGGCCGCAACCTTGCCTGCCGCCGATACGGCACAAGCTGCACGAGATGTCGGAATGTCCGCGTCAGTTGCCCCTGACCTCAAATCGGCACTGTCTTCTATACTGGGTCAAACCCCTGAAGCGCGCGTGCTGATCTGCGGCTCTCTCTACCTCGCCGGAACCGTTCTGCGCGAAAACGGCTAGCTCGCCCACCCGTCGCTCTGCATTTCGCGCAGGCGCGAGGCGGTGCGCTCGAACTCGAACGTGCCTTCGCCCTCAAGGTACAGCATCTCGGGCAGGGCGGCGGCGGAACAGATCAGCCGCACACGGGCCTCGTAAAGCGCATCGATCAGGGTCACGAACCGCTTGGCCTCGTTGAAGTTGTTGCGCGACAGGCAGGGGATGTCGTCGACCATCAGCACTTTGCAAGCTTCCGCGACAGCCAGAAAGTCACCGGGCCCCAGCGGTTTGGCGCAGAGATCGAAAAAACTGGCCCGGCCCACCCCGTTGCGGAATTGCGGGATCGTGACGCTGCGCCCCTTCAACGCGATGTCCAGCACGTGTGCCTCTCCGCCCGTCAGGTCCGACCAGATCGTGTCCATCTCGCGGCGGGCCTGTCCGCCCAGGGGCGTGAAATAGGTCTGGCTGCCGATCAGACGGTCCTGCCGATAGTCGGTGGACGAAGCGAGTTGCCACACCACCATCTTTGCCTTGAGCAACTCGATGAAAGGCACGAACAGTTGCCGGTTCAGACCGTCCTTGTAGAGGTCATCGGGTACCCGGTTCGACGTGGTCACCACGACGACCCCGGCGGCAAACAGCGCCTCGAACAGCCGTCCCACGATCATCGCGTCCGTAATGTCGCTGATCTGCATCTCGTCAAAGGCGAGCAGTCGGACCGAAGCGGCGACATCCGCCGCCACGGGTGCTATGGGGTCATCCACATCTGTCTTGCGGACCTCGTGCATGGCGGCGTGGATTTCCTGCATGAAGGCGTGGAAATGCACGCGCCGCACCGGGCCCTCGACATGGGAGACAAAGAAATCCATCAGCATGGATTTTCCGCTCCCCACTCCGCCCCACAGATACAGCCCCTTGGGCGGTTCGGACGCCTTGCGGAACAACCCGCGCCTGACCGGCTCGGCCAGCGCAACGCGTATGCGTTCCAGTTCAGGCAACACGGCCTCCTGGGCCTCATCGCGTTTCAGCGTGCCTGCGGCGACAAGGGCCTGATATTCCGTCATCAAATCGGTCATGCGGTTCCGTCCTAGCGCGCCGCTGCCCAACTGAAAAGCCGCCACAGTTCAGCGATTGTGATGCGCGGCCAAAATATCCTGATTTGACGGGCCCGACAGGCCACGGCACTCTGGCGCGACGCACCGGAGATACCATTCATGCAAAGCCGCACGCCCCTTTTCACGCCTGTCCTGATCGTCGGCTGCGTCATCATCATCGTCAGCTTTGCGGTGCGCGCCAGTTTCGGCGTCTTCCAGATCCCCATCGCCGAGGAATTTTCGTGGGCACGGACCGAGTTCTCGCTCGCCATTGCCATACAGAACCTCGCCTGGGGCGTGGGCCAGCCGATCTTTGGCGCGCTTGCGGAAAAGATCGGGGATCGCCGCGCGATCATCATTGGTGCGGTGGTCTATGCGGTGGGCCTTGTGCTGTCGGCCTGGTCCGTGACGCCGCTGGAACACCAGCTTTACGCCTGGCTTGTCGGGTTCGGGATCGCGGGCACCGGGTTCGGGGTGATCCTCGCCGTTGTGGGCCGCGCCTCGAGCGAGGAAAACCGCTCGATGAGCCTGGCCATCGCCGCCGCCGCCGGGTCCGCCGGTCAGGTGTTCGGCCCGCCCGTCGCGGAGTGGCTGCTGGGCATCATGGCCTGGCCCAGCGTGTTCATGGTCTTTGCCGCCGCGATCCTCGCCACCTTGCTGACACTGCCGATGATGCGGGTGCCCGCGCCCGCTTCCAGGGCCGAGTTGGAAGAAAGCATGGGCGAAATCCTGATCAAGGCATTCCGCGACCCGTCCTACCTCCTGATCTTCATCGGCTTTTTCTCGTGCGGCTATCAGGTGGCCTTCATCACCGCCCACTTCCCCGCCTTCGTGAGCGAACTGAGCGGACCAATCCTGCCAGGCGGGGCACTCGCCAACATGGGCATCTCGACCACCTCCGCGCTGGGGGCGGTGGCGATTTCGCTGATCGGACTTGCCAATATCGCGGGCACCTTGCTGGCCGGTTGGGCGGGCAAGCGATACCAAAAGAAGTACCTTTTGGCGGGCATCTATACCGGGCGCACGATTGTGGCCTCGATGTTTATCCTGTTTCCGATCACGCCCACCACGGTGATCCTGTTTTCGGTGGCCATGGGCACCCTGTGGCTGGCCACGGTCCCGCTGACCAGTGGTCTGGTCGCGCATATCTATGGGGTGCGCTACATGGGCACGCTCTATGGCATCGTGTTCTTCAGCCACCAGTTGGGATCGTTTCTGGGAGTGTGGCTGGGGGGTCGGCTCTATGATCTTTATGGCACCTACACACAGGTCTGGTGGATCGGGATCGCCATTGGCGCGTTCAGCGCCATCGTCCACCTGCCCATCCGCGAACGTCCCATGGCGCGCGCCGCAGCGGCCTAGCCGTGCGAAGCGCGGATGGCTTCAAGCACCTGGTCTGTATGGGTGTAGGTGAACCCGTGCCCTGCATTCGGGATGACAATCTGCCGGGCTTGCGGGTTCCACTTGGCCAGCTTGTCCTTGCCGGACAGCTGGACAACATCATCCGCTTCGCCCCAGATTGCCAGGACGGGCAGGCCGGCGTCGGCAATAGCCTTGTGTTGCGCCTTGGCCGTACCTTTCAACACACCGCGCAGGGACGACAGAATGGCCGGGAAATAACCGCGCCGATCCGTCTCGGCCCGTTGCATGTCGTTGATTCCCGCGACGCTGCCGGTGAGGCCCGCCTCGGCCGCCAGCCCTTTGCGCAGGGTGAATGGATAGACCAGCAGGAACAGCCAGTCGCCAATCAGGGGCCAGTCCCGAGCGATCCGGACTTTCGGGCCTGAAATGTCGTGCATGCCTGCCGGGGCCAGCAGGATCAGCTGCCTGACCCTGACGGGATAGGCGGCGGCGAAATGCGCGGCAATCGCCCCGCCCATGGAATAACCCAGCACGGTCAGCGGCTCGTCCACCTGTTCATGGGCCAGAAGGTCGGTCAGCTGTTGCAGAAAGAACTGCGCGTCCTGTTTGCCGCGCACCGTGTCTGACAGGCCGCGGCCATAGTGGTCATAGACCAGCACGCGAAAGCCCATCAGCGCCAGCCCCTTGGCCATGCCACGCCAGACGTAGGACGAGGTGCTCAGCCCATGGATACACAGCGCGACGGGCCCGCGCTCCGGCCCCAGCCACGCATAATGCGTGGTGCCTTGCGACAGCAGGGCGAACTTGCCCGGCGCTTCGCGGCGCTGCTTGTCCGAAACGGGATTGCGCATCCACTCGATGGTCAGGGGGATCGCGAGAACGCCCAGCAAGATGATCACGACCCACATCATTGCGCGCGCCATCGATCCAGAATGTAGCGGCTGGTCATCAGGTCCAGATGCGCGCCGCCGCCGTTCTTGAACAGGGTGATGTCGTCCGCCGCGCGGGTAAAGGCAGGCAGGTCGTAATAGTCGGCCATCAGGTGGTCTCGGGCAATGGTGCCTGCCTCGAGCGGAATCTTGACCTCGCCGATATGCACGACAGTGGTGTCGAAACTGTCGACAAAGACGCGGGATTTCAGCAGGGCCTCATCGTCCACCTCGCGCATGTCGGGGCGGTAGGCGCCGATCAGGTCGATGTGCTGGCCGGGGCGCAGCCAGGCGCCCTTGATCAGCGGCTCGGTCGACATGGTGGCGGATGTGATGATGTCAGCCATATGGACCGCCTCGGCCAGATCGTCGGCGACGGCCATGCCGGGACGCTCCATCGCCATGGCCTCGGCATTGGCGCGGGTGCGGTTCCAGACGGTGAAATGCGCGCCCGGAAAGGCGGCGGTATAGGCGTCGTGCAGGGCGCGACCCACGGTGCCAGCCCCCACGATCAGGATCGAACGGCTGGCGGGATTGGCGAGACGCCGCGCCGCGAGCAGACTGTCACCGGCCGTCTTCCACTTGGTCACGAGGTGAAAATCTACAATCGCCTCAAGCGTACCGTCGGTATCGGAATAAAGGTTCACGCCGCCGTTGATCATCGCGTCACCCTTTGCCGGATTGCCGGGGAACACGGTGGCGGTCTTGACGGCCATGCCCATCCCGTCGATCCATGCCGCGCGGCTGAGCAGCGTGTCGGGATCGCGGTAGAGAAACGTATCGCCGATTTCTGCCCTGGGCAGATCGTGCCCGGCGACAAGCGCTTCGGTCAGGCCGATCCAGTCGAGCAGCGCCTCGCCTTCGGCAAAGGGGATGATGGGAATGCTCATGCGGCCTCCGCCCTGTCCAGCAACCCTTCGGCCACCAGCCTGTCGGCCCAGCCCTGCGGGCCATCGAAAAGATGTGTGCGCCAGCCCCGCGCATTGGCAGCCGCGATATTGTCCACCCGGTCGTCGGTAAAGATGAGGTCGGCACCGTTCAGCCCGCTGCCGGCTTCGAGCATTTCATAGATCTGCGCGGCGGGTTTGATCACTCCCATATGTCCCGAGATGAAATCGCGATCAAAGGCGCGCAGGAACGGGTAGTGGGTAGCGGCATAATCATAGCTCTGGATGCCGAAATTGGTCAGGGAAAACACCGGAACGCCCCTGGCCTGCAACGCGGTCATCAGGCGGACGGAATGGTCGATCACCGGGGTCGCCATCTCGATCCAGCGGTCATGCCACATGCGGATTTCATCGCGCCATGCAGGGTATTCCTCGGCGCAGGCATAGACCGTTTCGGTAAAATGATGGCCCATGTCGACCTTGTCATTCATCCCGTGCAGATCGACCGAACCGAACATTTCGCGCCGCCGGTCCGCGCCGATGACGCTGTCATAGAACCGCTCGGGCTGCCATTCGATCAGCACGTTGCCGATGTCGAAAACCACTGCCTTGATGCTCATCTCTGTGCCGCCCTGAGTTCGCGTTCCAATGCGTCCAGAAAACGCGATCTGTCGGCTTTGGTAAAGCCTTTGCCGCCGCCCTGCCGAAACGGG
>CAZITF010000175.1:0-6038 GCA_964542095.1 uncultured Rhodobacterales bacterium | reverse complement strand
GGGCCAGCCCCCGGACCCCCGGGATTTTTTTGAAACAGAGAAAACAGACCCTGAAAGAGCGTGTCGTCACGCGTGCTCTGGACGAGGGGTTTGTGATGGCGCGCATCTGCCGCCCGGATGCGGTGCCGCAGGTGGCGGAGCGTTTGGCGGCCTTTGTCGGGGCGGGCCATCACGGGCAGATGGGGTGGATGGCCGAGCGGATGCATTGGCGGGGCAACCCGGCGGCGTTGTGGCCCGAGGCGCGTTCCGTATTGATGCTGGCCGAAAGCTATGCCCCCGAGCATGATCCGCTGGCCGTGCTGGAACGTCCCGAACTGGGGGCTGTGTCTGTCTATGCGCAGGGCCGCGATTACCACGACATCGTCAAGAAGCGGCTCAAGCGGCTGGCGCGCTGGCTGATCGAAGAAGCCGGTGGCGAAGTGAAGGTGTTCGTCGATACCGCCCCGGTGCCGGAGAAGGCCCTGGGCCAGGCGGCGGGGCTGGGCTGGCAGGGCAAGCACACAAACCTGCTCAGTCGCGAATGGGGCAACTGGGCGTTCTTGGGCTCTGTTTTTACCACTTTGGAGATGGACCCCGATGCGCCCGAAATCGACCATTGCGGATCCTGTCGGGCCTGTCTGGACGTGTGCCCGACCGATGCATTTCCCGCCCCCTATCGCCTCGATGCGCGGCGCTGCATTTCCTACCTGACCATCGAACACAAGGGCCCCGTGGACGTGGCCCTGCGCACGGCCCTGGGCAATCGCATCTACGGCTGTGACGATTGCCTGGCGGTGTGCCCGTGGAACAAGTTCGCGGTCGCCGCCAGCGATCTGCGCTATCTGGGCCGCGTCGGCGCACCGCCCCTGGCCGAACTGGCGCAACTGGACGACGCCGCGTTCCGCGTGCGCTTTTCCGGGTCGCCCATCAAGCGGATCGGGCGCGACCGGTTCGTGCGCAATGTACTTTATGCCGTCGGGAATTCGGGCGATACGGGTCTGATGCCGGTGGCACAGGCTCTGTGCGGTGACCACGACGAGGCCGTCGCGGATGCCGCGCGCTGGGCGGTGGCACGGTTGCGGGGCAAGACGTAGGGGATCGGACATGGCGATATTGCTGGGCGTCGATACGGGCGGCACCTATACGGACGCGGTTTTGCTGCGCGACGAAGAGGTCGTGCTGGCCCGCGCCAAGGCGTTGACCACGCGCCACGATCTGGCCGTGGGCGTGGGCGAGGCGGTGCGCGCGGTGCTGTCCCACTCCGGCATCGCGGCGTCCGAGGTCGGCATGGCCTCGCTCTCTACCACTCTGGCCACCAACGCACTGGTCGAAGGGCAAGGCGGGCGCGTCGCGCTGATCTATGTCGGCTTTCGCGCCAGGGATCTTGAAACGCAGGGGCTGGCCGAGGGCCTCGCCGGGGATCCGGTCTGTGTGCTGGCCGGCGGGCACCATCATGACGGATCAGAGGCCGCCGCGTTGGACGAAGACACGCTTCTGGCCTTTTTAGAGACGCATAAGGCCGATGTCAGCGGCTTTGCCGTGGCGGCCCAGTTCGCCACCCGCAACCCGGACCATGAACGACGGGTGGCCGCGCTGGTGCGCGATGTCACCGGCGCGCCGGTGTCGGCCAGCCATCAGTTGTCGGCCAAGCTGGGCGGGCCGAAACGGGCGCTGACAGCTGTGCTGAACGCCCGGCTGATCGGGATGATAGATGCGCTGATCGGGCGGGCCGAGGACGAATTGCGCATCATCGGGATCGACGCACCGATGATGGTTGTGCGCGGTGACGGGGCGCTGATGTCTTCGGCTCAGGCCCGCCTGCGACCGATCGAAACGATCCTGAGCGGACCTGCCGCCTCGATCGTCGGCGCGCGATGGCTGACGGGGGCCGAGACCGCGCTGGTCAGCGACATCGGGGGGACAACCACCGATGTGGCGTTGCTGAAAGGCGGGCGGCCCGCCATTGACCCCGATGGCGCGCGGGTCGGCACCTATCGCACCATGGTCGAAGCGGTGGCGATGCGCACCACGGGCCTTGGTGGCGACAGCGAGGTGCATTTCGTCGGTGAAGGTCTGCGCGGCGGCGTGACCCTGGGGCCGCGCCGGGTCGTTCCGGTATCCTTGCTGGCCGTCGAAGCGCCGGATGTGGTGCAAGGCGCGCTGGAGGCGCAACTGCGTACATCAACCCCCGGCGATCACGACGCCCGTTTCGTGCGGGCGGTGCGGGGCGTCCATGCCGGCGGGCTGGGCGCGCGCGAGGCCGATCTGCTGGACCGGATCGGCGGGCAGGTTCACCCGTTGGGCGCCGTGCTGCGCACGCGGATGGAACAGGGCGCGCTCAAGCGGCTGGTGGCGCGGGGGCTGGTGCAGCTCTCGGCGCTGACACCCTCGGATGCCTGCCATGTTCTGGGGCGGCTTGAGGCGTGGGATGCCGGCGCGGCCCGGACGGCCTGCCAGCTGTTCGCACGCCGCCGCACGGGCGCGGGCGAGGTGCTGGCCACCGACCCGACACGGCTGGCACAGATGATCGTGGACCGGCTGACCCATCAGACCGGGCTGGCCCTGTTGCAGGCGGCACTGGCCGAGGACGGGCTGGACGAGGGGCTCGCCACCCATGTGCTTGTGCAAAAGGGTCTGGCGGGTCATGCCGGTGCGCTGCGGGTCGATGCCGGGCTCGCCGTGCCCGTCGTCGGGCTGGGCGCGTCGGCGGCCACCTATTACCCCGCCGTGGGTCAATTGCTCGGCACCGAAATGATCCTGCCGCAGGATGCGGGCGTGGCCAATGCCATCGGCGCGGTGGTGGGGCGCGTCACCATGCGCCACAGCGGCACGGTCACCTCCCCCAGCGAGGGTCGGTTCCGGGTGCATCTGGACACTGGGCCGGAGGATTTCACCAGTGCCGATCCGGCATTGACTCGGCTCGAAGAGGTGCTGCGCGATACGGCGACAGCGGCCGCCGTAGCCGCCGGGGCAGAAGAGATCGACATCCGTATCAGCCGCGACATCCGCACAGCACAGGCCGAAGCGCGCGAGGTGTTTGTGGAGGCGACGCTGACGGTCGAGGCGGCGGGACGGCCACGGGTGGCGGTGGGATAGTCGGCGACCGCGCGTCAGCATGCGCGCGCCGGTCCATGGGGCCAGCCCCCCCGGCGCGACGCGCCTCACCCGCCGGGATTTTTTCAAAACAGAGAAGTTCGAACCCGCCGAGGCTTCTTCTGGCCAGAAATACTGTGGGGGAGTCCGAAGGACGGGGGTGAAACCCCCTGAAATATCGCGTGCCGGGCGCGCAAAAGCGCGTCCGGCTCCTTTGGATCAAGCGTGCGCGATCAGTTCACGGCCTTGGCGTCGACCACGTCTGTGGCAATCGCCTTTTTCTGGCTGGCGATTTCGATCCGGCGGGGTTTCAGCGCCTCGGGCACTTCCTTGACCAGGTCGATATGCAGCATGCCGTCCACATGGGACGCACCGGTCACGATGATATGGTCCGCCAGGTGGAACCGACGCTCGAAGGCGCGGGTGGCAATTCCACGGTGGAGATAGGTCTTTTCCTCATCCTCGGCCTTCTTGGCCGAAATGATCAGGTTCTTTTCCTTGACCTCGACACTGAGGTCCGCATCGGAAAAGCCCGCCACGGCCACCGAAATCCGATAGGTATCGTCGTCGGTCTTTTCGATGTTGTAGGGCGGGTAGGTGTTTGCGTTGGTGTCGGATGCGACGACCCGGTCCATCAGGTCGGCAATCTGGTCGAAACCGACGGTTGCGCGGTAAAGCGGTGCAAAATCATATGTACGCATTGTTATCCTCACTTGAGCGATGACAGGCGGGCCTTCCATCCTGGACAGACCCGCAGGGTTGCTATGGTCGGACCCCGTTCGGGCATCCGATGACACCTATGTGGTAAGGATTTTCGCCGGTTCAAGGCCCCTAGGGGCGGACAAATTTCGCACCGGTCGTGTTGCGTGACCCGCCGCCGACGGTAAGGCGTTTCACACGGGCTGTCGGGGGGGCAACCTGCAGGCGCAGTTGCGATTTCAGTTCGCGCACGCGGTCCGGCAGGGCCATGCCGACAGAGCGTTTCTGGCCGTCGACCTCCATCATGCCCGAAATCACCGCCATGATCCGCCCGCGCCCGTTCAGGTGCGAGAACACCGGCGATCCTGACGAGCCGAATGTCACATCACAGTCAAACACCATCGTATCGCCCAGCTGTGCCAGCATCTGGCACTGTTTCTGCCGGGACTGGGCATTGGCGCGATTGCGGCCATAGGACACGACACTGACCGGGCCGGGCGCGATGCGGTCGTTGTGAATGTAAAACGGCGGGACCTCGAAGGTCGAAATCGGTTCGTCCAGCTGGATCAGGCCCACGTCATGTGCCACGTTCAGCGCGGTCAGTGGGCCGATGGGGTCGAATTTCACATGGGCCGCCGCCGCTTTGGCGGCGCGTGTGGCAACGGCCTCGCCGTCGCGCAGCCCGGCGCGGAACCGGATCGTGTCGGTTGGCCACAACCTGTCCGTGCCCGGCTGATACAGGCAATGCGCCGCCGTCAGCACCAGATCCGGCGCGATCAGCGTGCCCGAGCAGAACGTGCCCCGTCCGAAATCAAGCCGTCCAACGGCCTTCCAGCTGGCCGCGGCATAGTCTGTGTCCAAAGTGCGCAGTGACGTGGTCTGGGCCACCGCACCGCCGCCCATCGTCAGCCACAGAAGGATCGCAAACCACCTCATGGTTTCAGGAACTTTGCGCCGGTGTCCTGCCGCATGCCCGCACCAAGGCGGCGATCGGACCGGTCCTGCTGTGCCACCATTTCGGCCTGCAACCGCGCCAGAGGCGCCCCAAGCGACGTGCCCAGCGATACGGCCCGTCCCTCGACTTCGGCCTTGGCGGACACGATGGACACGATCTGCATCTCACCATCGCGCACCAGGAAAATGGGGGCTCCCGAACTGCCCGAATCGACAGTGCACGATGTCACCAGCATCCCCTGCTGCAAGGCCAGCACGCTGCACAACTCCTGCAGCGATGGCGCCTCGGACCGGCCCGCCCCATAGCTGACAACGGCCACCTTGTCGCCGCGTTGCGGTTTGGCCTCGGTCGAAAAAGGTTTGATCCTGCCATTGCGGATCGGGCGATCCAGTTGCAGCAAAGCCAGGTCGTTGCCGACACCGCCGCTGCTGACAAGGGGCACGTAAACGTAGTCGGGATGCACAACCGCCTGCCGGACAGAGCGATAGGCCGACGCGCGTCCGTTGCGCCAGCCGGCAAGAAACTCGATATCGGCATAGTCTATCCGCTCGCCCGTTTCCTTGTCGAACAGGCAATGGGCCGCCGTCAGCACCATGTTCGGCGCGATCAGCGCGCCCGTGCAGAACCCGGTCCCGCCGACGTTCAGACGCCCGACGGCTTCCCAGGCCTCGGCATCGTCACCCGTCGTCAGTCTGCGGAGTTTGGAATCCTGCGCGAAGGCGGTGGTCGTCACAACCAGCGCCATGATCGAAAGGGCCATCCAGCGGCGCATACACTACCTTACTTCGTACTTCAGAGATTGGCTGTTTTTTACGCGGCAATCTGGGCAGAATTAGGGCGTGCCGGAAAATTTAGCGCAAAATCGGCACATCCGCAGCGCTGCGATCCAGTGCCGGTGGGCGCGGCCCGCCACAGGCCCAGTCAAGCAGTTCGACCGTGTGCACAACCGGCACCCCGGCGGCGGACCCGATCTGCATCATGCAGCCGATATTCCCGGCCGCGATGATGTCCGGGTTCCTGGCCATCAGCGTGCGCACCTTGCGTTCTTTCAACTGGCCCGAAATCTCGGGCTGCATCAGATTGTAGGTGCCCGCCGATCCGCAGCACAGATGGCTGTCAGCGGGTTCGACGACTTTGAAACCGGCCTTTTTCAGCAGGTCCTTGGGATAGGTCTTGATCTGCTGGCCGTGTTGCAGCGAACAGGCCGCGTGATAGGCGATGGTCATGTCCTGCGGTGCGCCTTGGGGCAGGTCCAGCTTCATCAGCACTTCGCTCACATCCATGGCGATGGCCGACACCCGCGCCGCATCCG
>CAZITF010000174.1:0-6138 GCA_964542095.1 uncultured Rhodobacterales bacterium | reverse complement strand
CGGCAAAGATCATGTGTTTCTTGATGAAAATCGACACGCCGGTCGATCCGCCGCCCATGTCGATACAGGCCGCGCCCAGCTCCTGCTCGTCCTCGACCAGGGCCGCGACGCCCGACACGTAGGCGGACGAGGCGATGCCCGCCAGTTCCAGATCGCAGCGCTTGATGCAGTGGGCCAGATGCTGCACGGCCGCTGCATCGACGGTCAGCATGTGCATGTCCACGGCCAGTTCGTTGCCCAGTTGCCCGCGCGGGTCCGACAGACCCGAGCGGTGGTCGAGGGCAAAGTTCACCGGCTGCGCATGGAGCACTTCACGCCCTTCGCCATAGTCCGGAACATCGCAGCGGGCCAGCACCTGGGCCACGTCCTGTTCGGACACCATCTGCCCTTCCAGCTCGACCCTGGCATCCAGACCATAGCTGCGCGGCTCGGCCCCGGCGAAACAGGCGATCACGTGATCGACGCGGATGCCGGCCATCTTCTGGGCGGCCTGCAAGGCGGTGCGGATGGCCCGTTCGGTTTCCTGCATGGCGCAGATTTCGCCAAAGCGCACCCCGCGCGACCGGGTGGTGGCCGCCCCGATGACGCGAAAGCCCGATTGCCCGGCCAGCGATCCGATCTCGCCCTCTTCGCCCAGTCTGGTCGTGCCGTCAAAGCGCAGGACAAGGCAGGCGATCTTGGAACTGCCCACATCCAGAATGGCCACCACGCCCCGCTGCATCGCGATCCTGCGCATGTTCCGCATGCTGCGTTGGTTCTGGTAAAGGTCAGTCATGGCTGGGCACTCATTTCTGGGAATTCAATTGTCGGATGCGCCACCATTCCTCGGTGGCGGTGGCATTCATGCGCACGGTGGGCCGTTCGGACAGGCGCAGATCGACGCGGGCCACGTCACGGCGCAAAACGTCATCAACCTCGTCAAGCGCGAGGGCACGTTCCAGCGCGCGCACCGCACCGGTGCCGGGCAGCAGGATGCGCTGGTCGCGGTCCAGCACCACGTCCCAGCGGCGGTTGCCCAGCCGCACGAGGCCGCGCAACCGGTTGCCAAGCGGTGCTCCTGCGGCCATCAGCGCCAGCGCCTCGTCCACATAATCGGGTGCGCCGTCGCCTGCGATCACCGGCAGATCGGGGTAAAGACCGCGCCATTCGATCGGGGCCACCAGCGCGCCGGTGGCATCGATCAGGGTCAGCCCCTCGGCCCTGCGCCAGATCGCGACGGGCACGCGCGGCGTGATATCGACCTGTAGCACGCCGCCGGGGCGAATGCGCACGCTGGCCTCTTTCACCGGCGGCATTTCGAGGATACGGGCACGCATGGCCGCAGGGTCCAGATCAAAGGACGACACCGGAAAGTCCAGCGGGATGGCCTGTCGGATGGCGGCATCCAGATCGGTGTCGCCGCCATCGATGGCCATCAGGTTGACCATGAATTCGGGGCGCTGCTCGATGCTGGCGCGGGCTTCGGCCACGGTGTCGCGGATCGCCGCCTGGTTCTGCGGATCCGACAGGTACCACGTGGCCACCGACAGGGTCAGCGCAAAAGGCAGCCCGGCGCGCAAGCCCAGGCGAAACAGCGGCGTCAGCATCAGGCGCTGCATCCGCCAGGACCAGCGCGACGGGGCAGGATCGGGTTTGGGCGTGCGCTTGCTCACCGGTTGCATGAGGCATCCTCCACCATCCACGCGCACATCTCGGCGAATGAGATGCCCGCCGCGATGGCCTGTTCAGGGGTAAGGGACGTGGGCGTCATGCCGGGTTGGGTGTTGGTTTCCAGAAGGATCAGACCTGCCGCACCCCGGCTTTCGTCCCAGCGGTAGTCGGTGCGGCTGACACCGCGACAGCCCAGCGCATTGTGGGCGCGTAGCGCATAATCGAGGCACAATTCGGTGATTTCGGTCGGCACATCCGCCGGGATCACGTGGCGCGATCCGCCGGGCTTGTACTTGGCATCATAGTCATACCAGCCGTCGGTCAGGATGTCGGTGACGCCAAGGGGGCGCGTGCCCATCACGGTCGTGGTCAACTCGCGCCCCGGGGCAAAGGCCTCGACCATCACGTGCTCCGGCATGTCGTCGCTCAGCTGTGGCGGGCCGTTGGCGGCATCGTGGACCAGATAGACACCGACGCTCGACCCTTCATTGTTGGGCTTGACCACATAGGGGGGGGCCATCACGTGGCGCGCGCGCACGTCCGCCGACGCCGCGATGATGCTCTCGACCACCGGCAACCCGGCGGCGCGGTACACATCCTTGGTGCGCTGCTTGTCCATCGCCAGCGCCGACGACAGCACGCCGGAATGCGAATAGGGAATGCGCAACCATTCAAGGATGCCCTGCACGCAGCCATCCTCGCCCCAGCGGCCATGCAGGCAGTTGAGAACGGCATCCGGTTTTTCCGCGATCAGAACAGAAGCAAGATCGGGGCCCGCATCGACCTCGACCACCTCGTAATTCAAACTCCGCAGCGCGGCAGCGCAGGGTTTCCCACTGGACAGTGACACCTCGCGTTCCGCCGAGGGGCCACCCATCAACACCGCCACTTTCGGAGTCGTCCTGCTCGACTGACCCGCCATGTGCCTTTTTTCCCGGAGTCCTTTAACGGACCCTCGCTTGTAATGCCGTTGTTTTAATCTTTTTTCGGCCTGCCCTGCGCCCCTGTGACCTTGCCCGGTTCACCGATGCGCATGATTTCCCACTCTAGCGTGATACCGCTTGAATCGTAAACCTTTTTTCGCACACTTTCCCCCAATCCTTCAAGGTCGGCGGCAGTGGCCGACCCGGTGTTGATCAGAAAATTCGAATGCTTTTCGCTCATTTGCGCGCCGCCGCGCGTCGCCCCGCGCATGCCGGCCTCGTCGATCATCTTCCAGGCCTTGAGATCGTGCACGTCATCGGCGCGGCCCGTCGAGGAAAACCCCGCCGGATTGCGAAAGGTCGAACCCGCGCTGCGGTCTTTCGTGGGTTGCGTGGCATCGCGCTTGGCCAGCTGGTCAGTCATGCGCGCATTCAGCGCCCCCGGATCGCCAAGCGGGCCGCGCAAGGTCACGGACGTCAGCACCGCCCCCTCTGGCAGATCGCTCTGACGATAGCGAAAGTTCAGCGCGTCCGCCGCGATGCGCGTGACCGTCCCGTCGCGCAGCACAACCTCGGCCGAGGCGAACACATCCGCCGTATAGCTGCCATAACAGCCCGCATTCATCCGCACCGCCCCACCGATGGTGCCCGGAATGGTGCGCAGGAATGTCAGGTCCACCCCCGCATCCGCCGCACGGCGCGCCACGTGGGCATCCAGCGCCGCCGCCCCGGCCCGCACCGTATCGCCGTCGATCTCGATCCCGTTGAAGCCGCGCCCCAGCCGGATCACCACGGCGCGCAGGCCGCCATCACGCACGATCAGGTTGCTGCCCACCCCCATGACAAAGACCGGCACGGATGGATCAAGGGCGGCCAGAAAGGCGCTCAGGTCCGCGACATCGGCAGGCTGGAACAGCCAGTCCGCCGGGCCGCCCACACGCAGCCAGGTCAGGGTCGACAGGTCTTTTTGCGGGGTCAGGGTGCCGCGCACGGGGGGAAGGGAAATGCCGCTTGTCACCAGATCATCCGTTGTCGGGGCCGTACCTTGCAGCCCCTTGCCGTGCCGCGCGCCATTTTGCAACACCGAACGCCCCGGTGATCAGGGCCAGCAGCGTCCAGGACAATGTGAGGACGACCGGCACCAGCGGCAGGCCGGGTTCGGCCGAACCTTCGGTGGCGGTGATAACATAGGCCAGCCCGACACCCATCAGCGCCAGACCAAAGACGCAAAATCCCCACCACCCGTAACTGCGCGCACAGACCCAGCTGAAATATCCAATCGTCGGGATCAGCAAGACTGAGAGGTATTCGGCCATCCGGGCCGCGAACCGGTCGGGGCGTCAACCGGGCTTGGCGCGACTGCGCAAAAGCCAGGCGAAAACCGCGCCGCCGAACAGGCCCGCACCAAGGGGCGGCGAGATCAGGTAGGCGGCCACCACAATGGCATAGCCATCCCCCGGCAGCGCCTCGGTCGGGGTCAGGGATACGAACAGGATCAGACCGATCAGGCCCAGGATCAACAGCACAAGGCTGCGCAGCATGAACCGCCGCGCCAGAACAAAGCCCGCAAGCGTGCCAATAAACAGCGCGGCAAGGGCGATGGGCATCATCATCGCGCCACCCTGCCCCTGATCCAGCGGGTAAAGTAGATGACCGGCCAACGCAGCACGCTCATGCCCGCCGCCAGCACCAGCAGGCCGATCCACGGTCCGTGCTGCCAGGTGACATAGCCCAGGATCGGGATGCCGACGGCGATGAGGCCATAGGCGTTGGTCCAGTGGTTGTCGCGGCTCGGCAGCATCGCCAGCACATTGGCGATCAGCGCCCAGAGGCAGGCAAGGATGATGGACAGGCTCATGAGCGCAACTCCGGTGGCAAGGATGGGTTCTGGCCGCGCGCCCGGGCCCAGAAATAGCGCAGCGGATTGCGGAACATCGACACGAATGCGGCCAGTGCCAGAACGCCCGCCCACCACGCGACAGCGATCCCGATCCAGAGGATCAGCAGCGGGGCCGCGACCAGCAGGGCCACGCCGGGCACATACTGGTGACGCATCGGCAGCATCGCCACGGCAGTGGCGGCAAACACCCATCCGATACAGGCCCAAAGCAGGATCATGAGATCTGGCGCCCTCGCGCCCGTTTGAGCATATGGGCCGCCCCGATGCCCGACAGGGCCATCACCGACAGGTAGACGACCAGCACGAACAGCGTGAGGTTGGCCGCCATGGCCATCATCTGCGGGTCCACCCGCGTCGCCTCGACCGTCCATTGATAGCCGAGGAAATTGGCCGAGACCCAGAACAGCCCCGCGATCCGCGTGTTGATCCATGCCACACCGAAAGCCAGCGACAGGGCGAGAATACCAAGACCGATCACCATCATGCGCGCACCTCCACTTTGTTTCCGATCCCCCAGCCGACCAGCGAAACGGCCAGCAAAACCGGCGTGGTTGGCAGAATGAAAAGTCCCGCGAATATGGCCATCATCCGCGCCCACCCATCCCGAGGATCCCGCGCCGCCCGAAGCCTGCGACGATGGCGCCATCGCCGGACGCGCGCCCCGGCATCCGGTCGGAAACCCCAAAGACCGGCGGGCTGTCGAACTGCGCCTCCATCGCCCTCACGCCGCCCCCTTTTGCAACCGCCCCGGCAGCGCATTGGCCCAGGCCGAAATCGTCCCGGCCCCAAGGCAGACCACCATGTCACCGGGCCGCGCCTGTTCGCGCACGAGCCGTTCCAGATCGTCCTCGCTGACCACGGCGCGCGCGTGGCGGTGGCCGTGGCGGATCAGCCCTGCCACCAGATCGTCGCGGGATGCCCCTTCGATCGGGTCCTCTCCGGCGGCAAAGATGTCGGTGATGCCGACCACGTCCGCGTCGTTGAAACAGGAACAGAAGTCCTCGAAATGGTGGTGCAGGCGCGTGTAGCGGTGCGGCTGATGCACCGCGATGACGCGGCCCTGCGTGGCCTGGCGGGCGGCCTTGAGCACGGCGGCGATCTCTGTCGGGTGGTGACCGTAATCGTCGATGATCGTCACGCCGTTGATGTCGCCCACCCGCGTAAAGCGGCGGTTGACGCCCTTGAAGGCGGCCAGCGCAGCGCGGATTTCGGCGCCCTTCATGCCCAGATGACGGGCCACGGCGATGGCGCTCAGCGCGTTCGAGACGTTGTGATCGCCCGGCATCGGAAGCGAACAGCCCTCGATCATCATGTCCTCGGATTGCAGTGCCACGTCGAAATGGGCCACCCCCGCCTTGTAGGTCAGGTTCACGGCGCGCACATCGGCCTGGGCGTTGAACCCGTATGTGATCACGCGCCGGTCGGTGATCCTGCCCACCAGCGCCTGCACGTCCGGATCGTCGGTGCAGCACACGGCAAGGCCATAGAACGGGATGTTGGACACGAATTCGTAGAACCCCTGATGCAGCGCCTCTTTGGTGCCCCAGTGTTCCATATGTTCGGGATCGATGTTGGTGACGATGGCGATGGTCGCAGGCAGGCGGTTGAAGGTGCCGTCGCTCTCGTCGGCCTCGACCACCATCCAGTCGCCGTCGCCGAGCCGCG
>CAZITF010000173.1:0-6226 GCA_964542095.1 uncultured Rhodobacterales bacterium | reverse complement strand
GAGGTCTCGGTGATCGCCGCGCGCGGCATCGACGGGTCTGTGGCCTGTTTCGATCCAGGTGAAAACGTGCATCGCGACGGCATCCTGCACACCACCACCGTGCCCGCCAATCTCAGCGCGTCGCAACGCACCGATGCCATCCTGATCGCGGCCAACATCCTGAACGCGCTGGATTATGTCGGCGTGATGGGCGTCGAACTGTTCGTGACGCGCGAGGGCCTCGTGGTGAACGAAATCGCACCGCGTGTACACAATTCCGGCCACTGGACCCAGAATGGCTGCGTCGTGGACCAGTTCGAGCAGCACATCCGCGCCATTGCGGGCTGGCCGCTTGGCGATGGCAAGCGCCATGCGGATGTGGTGATGGAAAACCTGATCGGCGACGACATGACCCGCGTACCCGCCCTTGCCCGCGATCCGGCCACCGCGCTGCACCTCTATGGCAAGGCCGAGGCGCGCGCGGGGCGCAAGATGGGACATGTGAACAGGATCAAATCGTAGGGCGGGGTTTCACCCCGCCGCCACGAACCGTTCTGCTATATCGCCGTTCATGTAACTGACCCGCCCGCCCGCAATGGTCGCCGCAACCCGGTCGGCGCTGTCCAGCACCACCAGATCGGCGCGCATGCCCGGTGCCAGCGCGCCACGATCGCTCAGGCCCAGCACCGCCGCAGGGCCGGACGACACAAGACCCCACGCGTCCGCCAGATCCATCAGCCCCGAATGTGCCAGCATCAGCGCCGCGCGGCGCGGGCTGGGATAGTGGTAATCCGAGGCCAGCGCGTCGCACAGCCCCATCGCCACCAGATCGAGCGCCGAGACATTGCCCTTGTGCGACCCACCGCGCACGAGGTTGGGCGCGCCCAGCACCACGTGGCTGCCGACCGCACGCGCCGCCTCTGCCGCCTCTTGCGTTTCGGGAAACTCGGCGATGTCGGCCCCGCGCGCGCACCATTTGGCGCGCCCTTCGGCAGTCGCGTCGTCGTGACTGCCCAGCCGTACCCCGGCCCCGGCCAGCGCCGCACAGAGCGGATCAAGCAGGCCCTGGGCCTTGCCTATATTGGCATGCAGATCGAGCAGCATCCGGAAATGCACCTCGGGATTGCGCCCGGCCTTCAGTGCCTGCCCGGTCAGGCGTGGCGGTTTGCGACCTTCGGCCAGACGGTCATGGGGCAGATGATCGTTGAACACCACATAGCTGACCCCCCATTCGGCGACACGGTCGGGCAGGCCGGCATAGAGCTCGGTCTGCGCAATCTCGAAACGCAGCTGCGCGCGCAGGTCGGTGACGATGTCGCCCTGCACATCGCGCAGGGCGCAAAACACCTGATCCGCGAAATCGAGGCCGCGCACGCCGCCTTCCCAGCTGACAAACTGGGCCAGCACTCCGGTGGTGATGCCATTGGCGGCCAGTTCCGCCTCGACCGCCCGCAGGCCCTCGCCCATCTGCTTCATCGCGCCGCGGCGTGGGGCGACGTGACGTTCGAAGCCGTCGCCGTGGACATCGACGATGCCGGGCAAGACGCGGTACCCGCTCAGATCGACGGCGCGCCCCACCGGGGCCTCGGCAATGACGCCCTGCGCCACGGTCAGGGGTGCGGCACCGATACCGTCCGGGTACAGCACCTCGCCGCCCACCAGATCAATCGTCAGCATTTTCGTCCCCGATCAGGCAGGTGGCTTCCGGACAGCCAAGCTGGTCCAGCACCTCCTCGACCCAGCCGATCTCGCGGTCGAACGCACCGGTGCGCAAAAAGGTCAGCGTCTGAGTGATGACGTTGGGATTGTTCATCATGAAGGTGTGGGTGACGGGCAGCACGATATGATCGGCCATGCCCGCCACGGGCGTGGAGAGAACAGACACCTTGCCATCGTCCTGCCCCGGCAGCAGGGAGGAAAAATAGGGATTCAGCGACTGGTTGCCCGCGATGATCCCCACCGGATAGTCCACGGCAGGCAGGCGACGGGGCAGACTGTTCGGTCCGGTGCCCAGTTGCCCCCCCGCGGGCCCGTTGAGCCAGCCGAACACCTCCAGATCGCTGAACGCGTCGACCACCTCGCTGCCCCGGTTGGGCGGGGCCAGCATCACCACCCTGCCCAGCCGTTCGGGGCGGGCATGGTTGGCAAACCAGTAACGCACGAGGATACCGCCCATCGAGTGGGTCACGAAATTCACGGTATCATCGCCGCAGGCGGCAATCGCCTTGGGCATCACCGCCTCGGCCAGCGTCTGCACCGTTTCAGAGGTCGAAGGATAGCCCGGGCGCACCACCTTGTAGCCCTCGGCCCGCAATGCGGCCTCCATCACCAGCAGCGACGCTTCGGACCTGGCCAGACCATGCAGCAGCACAACGCACTCCGCCTGTGCCGTGCGCGGCAGCGCAATGGTGATCAGCAGGGCAAAAAAGGCGACACAGGTCTTCATGGGGGTTGAGATAGTACCATCGCGCCGCCTATGGAACGGGAACGTTTCGTTACATTGGAAAAGATCGTCCCGAATGCGCCCGAAATCCCCCCGCCTTGCCGTCCGCGCCGTCCTTGTCGAAGACGGGCACATCCTGATGGTCAACGCCTGGCCCGACGGTCAAAGCCCGCTGATGTGCGCGCCGGGCGGCGGGGTCGAGGTCGGCAGCAGTCTTCCCGACAACCTGATCCGCGAGGTGCAGGAGGAAACCGGGCTGGTGATCGAGGTGGGCGCGCCCTGCCTCGTGAACGAATTTCACGACCCCTCCGGCAGCTTTCATCAGGTGGACGTCTATTTCCGCTGTTCCGTGGCGGCGGACTCGCCTCGCCCCGACCGCTGGAGCGACCCGGAAAAGATCGTGACCGAACGGCGCTGGCTGACGCGGGCCGAATTGGCAGCCACTCCGCACAAACCCGACAGCCTGGCCGAGGTGGCCTTTGGCGCAAGCGGGATCAGCTACGATCCGCTTGAGCCGCTGGTGCGGTAACCGTCAGGGCGATGCCGCCCAGAACAAGCACGGCCGCAAGCACGACCGCCGGCGTCACCGCTTCACCCAGCAGCAGCGCGCCCGCCGCAATGGCAATGATCGGCACGCTCAGCTGCACCACCGCGGCGGTCTGCCCGCGCAACCGCGGCAACACGCGATACCACAGCGCATAGCCAAGGCCCGAGGTCAGCGCGCCCGACGCGATGGCAAGCGCAATGCCCGACGGTGCCGCGTGCAGGCCCGCGCCAACCAGCAGAACCAGCAGCATCGGCAGCGCCACCACGAAATTGGCCGCCGTGCCAGCCAGCGGATCGGTACTGCCCCTGCCTGCCAGCGTGTAGATCGCCCAGCCGACGCCCGCGATAACCATCAGCAGAGCCCCGGCAAGGTCACCGCCTGTCCCGTCACGCGGCCACAGCGCAAGGATCAGACCGGCAAATGCCACCCCGGCCCCGCCCAACTGGCGCCGCGTCGGTGCAGCCCCGCGCAGCGCGGACCAGCCAAACATGACCACCTGAACGGTGCCGAACAGGATCAGCGCGCCAATCCCCGCATCCAGGCTGACATAGGCCAGCGAAAACCCGATCATATAGGCCGACAGGCTGGCTGCTCCCAAAAGCCGACCACGGGCAGCGATGGGAAACCCGCCGCCCCGCACAGTCAGGATCATACCAAGAGCGATGGCACCCGCCAGAACCCGGATCATTGCAAAACTGGAGGGATCGATCGCACCACTGTCCACGGCCATACGGTTCAGAACCGAATTGGCGGCAAATGCGATCATCGTAAGGGTAGTGAGGAGGGCAAGACGCATGGGCGCACTCTGGTTACAAGTGTGCCCAAGCACAAGCGGGCGCATTCCAAGGCACGAAGGCGCCTGCCTGAACTTGACCACCTTTCCCAAAGCGGTCTTCACTTCGCGTGCCGTCTTTCCGGTGGCCGTCGCGACCGAGTTGATTGGCCCCTTGGACGTCTTGAGGTTGTATTCGAGCGCTGCGTCGACTTCGGCGAGAGCATTCCGCGGCAGGCGGTCCCCCGCAAGCTCCGTCTTTATTCACCACAGATACAAAAAAGGGGCCGCCCAGAAGGCAGCCCCATTCGATTGTCTCAGACTCTGAAGGTTTGGGTCAGCTTGCGCGTTTTTGCTTGCGGCGCATCAGCCCCATACCGCCGATACCGGCCAACAGCATCCAGCCAGCGGCTGGCAGCGGCACGGCAGGTGGGTTGACGATCTGCTGGCGGTCCCCGACGATCATGTCGTCAAAGCCGAAGAAGTCAGACCCACTGGAGTTGAAGAACGCGATGTTCGTGTAGGTTTCGGTCAGATCAAGGAAACCGAAGAACAGCAAACCGGCGTTGTTCGCGCTTGTTGAGTTCGGGATGTTGATGTTCGTGACTGCGCCACCAACCGCTGTGAGCGCAATGCTCAGCGAGCCACCGAAGTCACCGATGTCCGTGCCATAGAAACCGAACGCCGAAATCGCGGAGTTAAAGGAGATGTTGAAGCCTCCACCACCGTCAACCTCGACGAATGTGGTGCCCGATGTCGCAAAGCGACCGGCGCCCGGAGCGCTTGAGAGTGACGCCGCACCGCCCGTCAGCGATGCCGTCACTGTCCCGCTCGACACGGGGAATGCAATATTCGGCAAAGCGGTTGGCGCCTCGAAGTCTTCGATGCCGACCCCCGGTGCCAGTGTCGCGACGAAGTTGTTGCGCGCTGTTTCAGCCAGTCCACCCGCCAGTACACCAGTCTGTGGACCTGGGTCTTCGCCGAAGAAGGTGATTGGAGCGGCCTGCGCGAGGCCCGGCAAAGCCAAGGCAAGCACGGCTGCAAAAATTGGTGCTCTCATGGGAATAATTCCTTTTGGTTAACGTTAACGAAAGAAAGGTTAACACAAATCGCCATTTTTTGGAGTCCTGATTGCCTTACTTGCGCCATTTTCACGTTATCCGAGAAATTTCGAAGCGACGGCCTGACGCGCATTGGCGTCAATTTGGCGGGCGAATACCTGACCCAGGATCCATTTTCCAAATAGCCAAATGATTTCATGCAGTTGCCGACATTTCCTGCGGAGTCTTCGCAAACAGCGCAGAAAGCCTGAAAATCAGGCAAAACGACTGATAATCGCACATATACGGCGCTTGGTCGTTTGAAAGTGCCAAGTGATTCGCGGGAGACCGGGATTGTTCAATCGCGAAAACACGGGTCAGGACCGCCTGTTTCGCCTGTCATTCAGCCTCGCAAATGGGCGGCGCAGAGCGGCAACTTTCAGGCATGTGCTCTGCAAGTGACCGACGGGGCTGACAGCGCGGCCACACGTCCTCACGGCCACTGTTTGCAAGCGGTGATGCCAGCGCGCCGCCGACGGGCCCTTCGACGACGAAAGGGCGCCCTCGCGGACGCCCCTGATCTTATTTCTTCGGCTGATCCCCGCGACGCCCTGCCAAAGCAAAGCGCCGGTCGGGGCCGCGCATTTCGCTGACGCGAAACGTGCTTACATCATGCCGCCCATGCCGCCCATGTCGGGCATGCCGCCGCCGCCGCCCGCACCTTCTTTTGTGGGCTTGTCGGCAACCATCGCTTCGGTTGTGATCAACAGACCGGCAACGGATGCGGCGTCTTGCAGTGCTGTACGCACCACTTTGGCCGGGTCGATCACGCCGAACTTGAACATGTCGCCATACTCTTCGGTCTGCGCGTTGAAGCCGAATGTGACGTCATCGCTTTCGCGGATCTTGCCGGCCACAACCGACCCGTCCACGCCCGAGTTCTCGGCGATCTGACGCAGCGGCGCTTCGATCGCCTTGCGCACGATGTTGATGCCGACGTTCTGGTCGTTGTTGGCGCCTTCCAGACCTTCCAGCACTTTGGCTGCCTGAACCAGGGCAACACCCCCACCGACAACGATGCCTTCTTGTACAGCAGCGCGGGTCGCGTTCAGAGCATCGTCCACACGATCTTTACGCTCTTTCACTTCGACTTCGGTCATGCCGCCGACGCGGATCACGGCAACACCGCCTGCCAGTTTGGCAACACGCTCTTGCAGTTTTTCGCGGTCGTAGTCGGATGTGGTTTCTTCGATCTGGCCACGGATCTGAGCAACGCGTGCTTCGATCTCGGCTTTCTCGCCTGCGCCGTCGATGACGGTGGTCTCATCCTTGGTGATCTGAACGCGCTTGGCTGTGCCCAGCATGTCCATGGTCACGTTTTCCAGCTTCATGCCCAGATCTTCGGAGATGACCTGACCACCGGTCAGGATCGCGATGTCTTGCAG
>CAZITF010000172.1:0-6277 GCA_964542095.1 uncultured Rhodobacterales bacterium | reverse complement strand
GCAGGACATACCGGACGCGATCGTGATGCATCCGGGGCGGATGATTCGCGGGGTCGAGATCGACGGCACACTGGCCGACGACATCAACCGAAGCGTCATTCAGGACCAGGTCGAAATGGGTGTGGCCGTGCGCATGGCCGCGATGGACCTGCTGGCGCGCAACCTGCGCGCCGTCAGAGGCGCCGCATGAGCACGCCCATCGACATTCCCGCCAACCAGTCCGGCGTCATTCGCGTCTTTGCCCTGTCGATGGACGCGGCCGGGGCAGAGGCGCTCAAATCCGACCCCGCCGCCCTCAACACGGCCCTCGGGGCCGAGGTGGACGCCGAACAGGTCGAAATCTTTCCCGTCTCCGACCTCGAAGGGGTCGGGCTGGCCGGTTACCTGATCGAAGGCAACGCGGTCCCGGCCAGGGATCTCGCCCCGGACCGGGCCAAGCTTGACCGTCTGGGCGGCTGGGTCATGATCGTCTTTTCGCGCGCCTTTGGCGGTGCGGCCACGACCCTCAAACCCACCCCCGCGCTGACCCTGATCGGCACCTACGGCGCGACGGGAGTGGACTGGCGGGCGACGGACACCGTGACGTCAGAAGCGGCCAAACCCTTTTCCGCGCCGCAGGACACGGGCAAGAAACGGCCCTCGGACGCGGCCATGTCCGGGCGCGTGGCAACGGTTGTGCTGGTGGCGCTGGGATTGTTCACGTGGTTGATCATCTGGATTGCGGGCTAAAACGCGAGCGCCCTTTCAGCACCGCAGTCGTGCCAGCCCCGCAAGCGGCGTAGGGCTCTATCCCGGTTCGGGCCAGTCCAGTTCGTCCGGGTCCAGCCAGTCAATCGACGTCGGCATCACCGTCGGGTCGTTCAAGAAAGCCTCCGTGGCGCCCCATGCGGCCTCCGGGTCAACGAAACTTCCGCGTGGATACGTCGCCCCGGTTGCCACCAGAACGAAGTCGGACATGGCCTCGCGGTCACGCACGGAAATCCGGCTGTCGCTTTCGAATTCGTCGTCTTCAAAGTTGTCCATGTCATATGTCATCGACAGGCCAAGATCGACATCATATTCGAACATCAGCGAAAATTGCGACCCGTCGTCCAGCTTGTAAACGATGCCGCCCGCTGAATCCTTGGCCCAGCGGTCCGCGTCAAATGGCACGAAAAATTTCTTCCAGGCTTGCGGCGAAAAATCCTTTGGATTGCCAACCGAAAAAAACAGGCTTTTGAAGCGTCCCGGTTTTGTGTCGATATCACTCATCAGATCTCATCTTTTCTCCGTTCGACTCCGTTTCGGTCTTTTACTCGGACTCGGACCCGGTTTCAGCCTCGGATTCCGCGTCCGAGTATACCCACGTCCATTCACCGTTTTCCAAGACACCGCACTGGCCACCAGCGACAATGATCGTCAACCTCCGAATACCCAGCTTGGCAGCCAGCCTCGGCAGGAACTTTCTGCACTGACCACAGGTCTTGCGGTCCACGTGCAGAACCAATTCAGCCGGAATTTGATCCCCCAAAGCCTCTGCGAGGCGCAACAGCGACTGAGCCTCGGCATGGTACAGAAACTGGTTTTGGCCTTTTTTCAGTTTGAAGTTGTCTTTTTGAAATTGCTGCGTGTACGACCGCTCATGTGAATCGCTTGGATAATTGTCGCCATTCAATCCGAAAAAGACCTGCCCATTCGCTTCAACAACCGAGACCGTGCCGGTTCCCCCTTCCCTGTCACTGACCGTGCCACCAGCTTCCTCGATATTGCGACGTACGTCCGCAATCTGGCCCATCCCCTCCTGAATGATCTGGTCTGCATGTTGGCCAAGTGCCGCGGCAGCGCTGAGGTTTTCGACCTCAAGGGCCTCCATGATCTGTCGCCAAATGCCAGGCATTATCAACTGAAGAAAGCGCAGTTGCTCGTCAGAATACGGTGACTGAGGTGGGTCTGGCGCGTCGGCGGGCATCAGCTGTGCATCTTGCGCAATTGTGTCAGCAAATTCCGTCTCGTCATTCGTGCGTTCCGAATATCTTTCTATGTCACGCGCACTGCCATTTCGGTGGCCGTGCTCAAAACCCTATGTGTCAAATTTCCTTGCCAGCAAATAACGCGACGTCTGCTTCGAAAGGGTACGGCAACCGACAGGTTTACGCGCTCCCCACATAATGTTGGTCGATCACAGGTAGACTGCCCTTTGTCGCGTTCGCTTGCAACTTTTTTTCCCGGCGCCGCAGGTCGCGCACCCGTCCAAGGGCGGACGCGATGTGACGGGTGTTTGTGCCCGGAGGGGTTATCCTGTTGCGCTATCCCCGACACGACCTCTGCTGTCCTGACAGCACCGCTCTCTGGACAAACCCGCCCCTATCACTCACAAGGCAGGCGCGCGATGTCGGAGTAAAGGCGTCATGGCATATTGCCTTGTGGTTCAAGCCCCATGGGTTGCCGACTCCGAACGCCGCCCGATGATCGTAAGGGGTGCCACATGAGCCGTGCTTTGTTCAAAAACGCCCGTCTGGTCGACCCAGAGACGGGCACCGTCTCCACGGGCGGGCTGGTCGTGCGGGACGGAAAGATTACCGAAATATTAACGCAACGCACTGATTTCACGGAAGAAAAGTTGACAGCTGTCAACTTTGACCAGGTCATCGACTGCGATCGAAAACACCTCGCCCCCGGCATTGTCGATATCGGGGTCAAGGTCTGCGAGCCCGGCGAGCGGCACAAGGAAAGCTTTGGGTCGGCTGGCCTCGCGGCAGCGGCGGGGGGGGTCACCACCATGGTCACGCGCCCCGACACGGACCCGGCCATCGACAATCCCGAAACGCTGGAATTCGTGATCCGTCGCGCCCGCGAGGCTGCACCTGTCAACGTGCTGCCGATGGCGGCGCTGACCAAGGGCAGGCAGGGGCGCGAGATGACCGAGATCGGGTTCCTGCTGGATGCGGGGGCGGTGGCGTTCACCGATTGCGACCACGTGGTCACCGACAGCAAGGTACTCGCCCGCGCGCTGGCCTATGTGCGCAGCCTCGGCGCGCTGGTCGTCGGGCATCCGCAGGATCCGGGCCTGAGCGTGGGCGCGGCGGCGACGTCCGGCAAGTTCGCCTCGCTGCGCGGCCTGCCGGCGGTCTCGCCCATGGCCGAGCGCATGGGGCTCGACCGCGACATCGCCCTGGTCGAGATGACGGGGGTGAAGTACCACGCCGACCAGATCACCACCCAGCGCGCCCTGCCGCCGCTGGAGCGGGCCAAGCAGAACGGGTTCGACATCACCGCGGGCACCTCGATCCACCACCTGACGCTGAACGCGCTGGACGTGGCCGACTATCGCACCTTCTTCAAGATCAAGCCGCCCCTGCGCGACGAGGAAGACCGCATCGCCATGGCCGAGGCGGTGCAGTCGGGGCTGATCGACATCATCTCTTCGATGCACACGCCGCAGGACGAAGAAAGCAAGCGCCTGCCCTTCGAGGCCGCGGCCTCGGGCGCTGTCGCACTGGAGACGTTGCTGCCTGCAGCCATGCGGCTGTTCCATGCCGATCACGTCAGCCTGCCCAACCTGTGGCGGGCGATGTCGCTGAACCCGGCGCGTCGGTTGGGTCTGCCTTGCGGGCGGCTGGCGGTGGGGGCACCTGCGGACCTTGTTCTGTTTGACCCGCACGCACCGTTCGTGATGGATCGGGCCACACTCAGTTCCAAATCGCACAACACCCCCTTTGACGGTGCGCGGATGCAGGGTAAGGTTTTGGCAACCTATGTGGCGGGTGTGTCCGTCTATCAAAAACCATGATATAACAAGGGCTTGCCATGCCGCCGATCGAAACCTCCTCTGCCGTGCTGCTGCTTTGGGCCGTGATCGGCTATGGGCTGGGGTCGATCCCGTTCGGCCTCGTGCTGGCCCGCCTGATGGGCCTTGGCAACCTGCGCGAGATCGGGTCGGGCAATATCGGGGCCACCAATGTGCTGCGCACCGGCAACAAGGGGGCCGCCGCCCTCACGCTGCTGCTGGACGCGGGCAAGGGGGCGGCGGCGCTGTTGCTGGCGCGGTTCGCGACGGGGGCCGAGGATGCCGCACAGCTGGCCGGTCTCGCGGCGATGCTGGGACATTGCTATCCGGTCTGGCTGCGCTTCAGGGGGGGCAAGGGCGTGGCGACGTTCCTGGGCCTGTTGCTGGCGCTGCACTGGCCGGTGGGCGTCGGCGCGTGCATCGCGTGGCTGGTGGGGGCAGGCGTCAGCCGGATGTCGTCCATGGGTGCGCTGGTGGCGGCGGCGAGTTCGACATTCCTGATGCTGTTTCTGGGGGCGGCGCAGGCGCTGGTTCTGGGCATGATCCTGACCTTGCTGATCTTTTGGCGGCACCGGTCCAACATCGCGCGCATTCGGGCCGGAACCGAACCGAAGATCGGCGCCAAATCGACGTGAGCGGGTTCGCCGCCGCCCTCGCAGCCCTTCCCACAGGCACCTTTACCGGAACAGCGGACGGGCGGCGCTATGTGGTGACGAAATCCGCCTTTGCCCGCAACCGCGCGATCAAGCTGGTGGCCGAGGAACGGGGCGGGTCGGATTACATCAGCCTCAACTGGTATGCGCTGACGTCGGGTGGCCTTTTGAGGCCCTGCGAAATGCCCGAGGCCAAGGTGCGCCGTTTTGTCGAGCATCTGGAGGTGATCCGGGACGAACCCAAGGCCCCGCCCGCGTAGGGCGCGGTGGGTGCGGTAGGGTGCGGTGGGGTGCGGTAGGGTGCGGTGCGCAATGAATGCGCACCCTACGGAGAAGGGACGGGGAACGGTCGATGACGGGCGCCACCTCGTCCGCCGTTGGGTGGGTGCGCAATGAATGCGCACCCTACGGGGGAAGGGACGGGAACCGGTCGATCACCTGCGCCTGCAACTTTTTCCCGTCCGAGTCGAGATCGGTCTTGGGCGCGCAAAGCGCTTCGCCCCGTTTCGGCGTGCGGGTTCGAATCGGGGTCGAGCCGAAGGTGGCGACGGTGGTTTGGCCGCTCGGTCACGCCTGCCCATCGCGCCTGTCGGCGCTGTCGGTCCCGCGCGCCACGCGATGGCACAAAATTCGCCACAGTGCCGCCAGAATGCACCCGCATACCGGGCAGGCAAAACTGTCAGTCAGACAAAAGGGGCGCGTCCGCCATGGGATTTTTCGAGGCCGTCAATTC
Source organism: uncultured Rhodobacterales bacterium (assembly GCA_964542095.1). Lineage (GTDB taxonomy): Bacteria > Pseudomonadota > Alphaproteobacteria > Rhodobacterales > Rhodobacteraceae > Tateyamaria. Next base: position 1,125 of record CAZITF010000172.1, on the reverse strand, counting down.
CGTCTTTGCCGGGTATTTCAAATTTTCGGGCCGCGCGCCGCGGTCGGAATACTGGTGGTTTTTCCTGTTCGAGGTGCTGGCCATCGGGGTGCTGGGGACGGTTGACGTGACAATGGCGTTGGGCGTGCTGAGCGCGGCGGGTGGCAGCCAGTGGGCGCTCTTGACCCTTGGCCCGTTCGATTTCATGCTGACCTATTATGTCATCGCCACCTTCATCCCCCGGCTGAGCCTGACCATCCGCCGACTGCACGACGTCGGTCTGTCGGGGTTTTTCATTCTGTTCTATTTCGTGCCGCTGGTCGGCGCGCTGGTGGTGTTCGTGCTGACCCTGTTGCCGTCCGAGGCGGACGATAACATGCATGGTCCCCGATATCGCCCCCGCGGCGGCCCCCGTGGCGGTGGCCCTGCCCGCGGCCCCGATGGCCGTCCGCGCAAGCATGATCCGATGCAGGGCTATGCGGTGCTGGACCGGATCAAGCAGGAACCGACGCCCGAAATGCGCGCCGCCCGCAAGGCCGAGGTCCGCGCGCTCTATGAGCAGCGCGTGCTGGGCAAGGGGCCGGTTGCCGCCGAATAGTCAGTAGGAATAGGGCCCGAACACGCGCGTGACATCGCCGTTCCAGTCGGTGTTGTAGCGGTCTATCAGCTCGTCCGCCGGGACCTTGCCGGTTTCGATGCTTTCGTGCAGGGCGTTGAGGAAGTGGGTTTCGTCCGGGATCATGCCGCCCGCACCGGGGCGCGCGCGCGCGCTGAGCCCCGCATGGGAGATCGCCACCGCTTCGCGTGCCAGATCGTGCATCCTGACGCCGTTGACCTGCGCCTGCAACCCGTCGACCGAGGCCGCGACCCGCAGCCCTTCGCGGGTTTCGGCATCGAACCCCTTGACCATGTCCCAGGCCGCATCGAGCGCGCTCTGCTCATACATCAGCCCGACCCAGAAGGCGGGCAGCGCGCACAGCCGCCGCCACTGGTTGCCGTCCGCGCCGCGCATCTCGATGAACTTTTTCACCCGCGCCTCGGGAAAGGCCGTCGTCATGTGATCGGCCCAGTCGCTGAGCGTGGGGGTTTCGCCCGGCAGCGCGGGCAGTTTCCCGGCGAGGAAGTCGCGGAACGACATGCCCAGTG
>CAZITF010000171.1:0-6279 GCA_964542095.1 uncultured Rhodobacterales bacterium | reverse complement strand
ATGACTGGTTTCGTTGCTGCTGCCCATGGCGAATTCGTCCATGTTCAGCTTTTCGAGCATCCCCGCACCCGCATCGAACAGGTTCCGGGTGATGGTGCTTTCGTATTGCGGCAGGAACCCTTCGAGGATGCGCGAGCCGGCTTGCGAGGGCACACCCCTGGTGCAGAACAGATCCTTGATCCCGATGGGCAAGCCGCACATGGCAGGGGCATCGCCCGCCCGGATGCGCGCATCGGCGGCGGCGGCCTGATCGCGGGCGATCTCGGGCGTGTGGTGGACAAAGGCATTCAGCGCCCCCGCCCCCTCGATCTCGGTCAGACACGCCTCGGTCAGCTCGACACTTGTGACGTCACCCTTGCGCAGCGCATCGCGCGCCTCGGCCAGGCCCAGCTTGTTCAGATCAGCCATTACTCAACCACCTTCGGCACCGCAAAGAACCCCTCGCGCGCGTCCGGCGCGTTGGCCAGAACCGCCGCCTGCTGGTTGCCGTCCGTCACCTCGTCCACGCGGCGCTTCAGGCGCTGCGGAGTGACGGATGTCATCGGCTCGACACCCTCCACATCCACTTCGCTCAGCTGTTCGATAAAGCCGAGGATGGTGTTGAACTCCCCCGCAAGAGCGGGCAGGCGGTCGGGTTCGACCTTGATACGGGCCAGTTTCGCCACGCGGGCGGCAGTGCTTTCGTCGATGGACATGGGAACCCCTTGAGAAACCAGTTGTGCAGGCTTTAGCGCGCGTGCCTGACGCCTTCAAGGGCATGGGCGCGGATATGGCGCAGGTAGACCTCGATCATCCAGCCCAGCATCACGGCATTCAGCAGATGCCACAGGAAATGCGTGCCCAAAGGCAGGGCGTCGCACAGCGTTTCATCGACCGACCGTGCCGTCAGCGACACAATCAGGATCCCCACCCCGATCAGCAACCCACGCGCAAGTCGTGGATATCGCCGCCACAACAAGGCGGCATGGACCGCGATCAGCACCGGGACGGGGATATAACCTGCGGACCCCCCCAGTACCGGCACCGACTGGAACAGCGGCGCCGTCAGCGCGGCATACGGCACGAACAGCACCGCACCCGTCGCCGCCAGCCAGGGCCGCATGCCCCAGACATCCCGGTGGATGGCAAAGATATACAGCAGGATGTACCCAAAGATGGGCAGCACATCCAGGATTGCAGACCAGACCTGCGCATGGGTGTGAAAGAGATAACTGCCCAACCCGATCACGCCCAGCACCGCCGACAGAACGCGCGCCAGCGGCTCGCCCGCACTGCGCTGCCACATGATCAGAGCGACGAGCACAAAGGCGGCATTGCTCAGGGCGTTGACCGGCTCGGCCCAGTATCCCGGCCCCAAACGCTCGCAATAGCCGTCAATCTCGCGCCATAACTCCATGCCCCGCCACTTAAGGCCTCTGGGTGGTCAATCAATCGCGCCGTTTCATTCTCCGTTTCAAAAAAATCCGTGCCAAAGGCTCCCGAAGCCGCAAACAGGCGTTAAAGTAAGATCAAAAGCGGGGGACACACACATGAACATCATCTGGCTGGGCCATGGCAGCTTTCGTATCGAAATCGGGGATCAGGTGCTGCTGATCGATCCGTGGATCACCGGCAACCCGATGCTGCCCGAAGGGCGCGGGGATGAGGCGACCCAAGGGGCCACGCATATCCTTATCACCCACGGCCATTTCGACCACACCGCGGATGTGGTCGCGATCAGCAAGGCGACGGGTGCGCCTGTCTCGGCCATCTATGAACTCGGCAAACACCTGCACGGGCTGGGTGCCGTCGAGGGGCACGCCTTCGGCAAGGGCGGCACGATCACCCTTGGCAATGTCAGCGCCACCCTGGTGCCCGCCTCGCATTCTTCGTCCATCGAGGTGGACGGGCGCGGGGTCTACATGGGCGCGGAATGCGGGTTCATCCTACGCGGCGAGGGGAAGACGGTCTATGTCTCGGGCGACACCGACATCATGGCCGACATGGACTGGATCGGGGACTATTACAAACCGGGCATCGGCATCCTGTCGGCGGGGGGCTATTTCACCATGGACATGAAGGCGGCGGCCTATGCGGCCAAACGCTATTTCGACTTCGACACGGTGATCCCCTGCCACTACCGCACCTTCCCTGTTCTGGAACAAGACGCAGAGGCGCTGAAGGCGGGCCTGCCGGGGGTCGATGTGATCGAGCCGCAGGTGCTGCGGGCGATCGCCCTGTGAGCCAGCCGCGCGACCCCTTCATCCCCTCGCCGGAAATCGCCGCCGTGGCGGTGCGCTGGATCAGGACCTACGCGGCGCGCCGTTCGGATGCGGCCGTCAGGCTGTTCTCATGCTCCGATGCCGTCAGCTATATCGGCTCGGACGAAGGGGAATTCTTTGAAGGGGCGGACATGCGCCGCATGTTCGGGGCGTTCACCGACCACCAGGTGGTTCTGGAACTCGAGGACATGGAAGCCAGGGGCTTTGAATCCGGGCCCGTCGGCTGGGCCTATATCCTGTTCACGGTCCACTCGCCCAAGGCCAACATGCGGGTGCGGTTCCGGTCCACGATGATCCTGTCGCTGGAGGACGCGGTGTGGCGCGTGGTACATGTCCACAACTCCAATCCCAAGCCCAACATGGAATCGATGGGCTACGAGGCCCCCGACCTCGATAAGCTGGCCGCCGCCGCCCAAAGCGACGCCATCGATCTGGGCCGCACCGGTATCGCGTCGGTCATGTTCACCGACATCGTGGACAGTACCGCGCTGGCGGACGCCACGGGCGACACGCGCTGGCGCAGGATCGTCACGGACCACGTCGGCACCATCATCCGCGCCGTCGAGGAGGCAGGCGGCAAGCTGGTCAAATCACTGGGCGATGGCACATTGTCGACCTTCGGCTCGGCCAGTGCGGCGCTGACGGCGGCCCGCACGATCATGCGCACCGCCGACGCCCGGACCTCCGAGCCGCACCTGCGCCTGCGCATCGGCATCCACACCGGTGACGTGGTCGAGGCAAAGGGCGACTATCTCGGCACCGTGGTCAACAAGGCCGCCCGCGTCGCCGCCGCCGCGGCGCCGGACGAAATCCGGGTCACGGACGCGACCCGCGCCATGATCGGCGGACAGGCGGATTTCGCGTTCACCGACACCAAAAGCGTGCCCCTCAAGGGGCTGGAAGGCGAACACATCCTCTACAGTCTGGACTGGACATCATGAGCGGGCACAGCGCAGAGCTCGAAGCGATCATGAGGCGGTGGGTGACCGCCACGATCTCCGGCGACGGGCGCACGGTTCGCAATCTGCTCAGCCGCGAGTTGCATGCGCAATACTGCGGCAGTTCACGTGACGAAACCATCTCGGGGCACGAATTGCAGGACGGGATCGAGGCCCATATCGGTGAAATCGGCAACATCGTCATCGAGGACGCGGAAATCACTACATCGGCGTATGAATCCGGCTCGGCCGGTTGGGGCAATTCACAATGCGGCTTGCGCCACCGCGACACTGGCAACACCGTGTTCTGGCGGGTGTCGATCTTTTTCCAGCTCGAAGACGGAATATGGAAAGCGCATCACGTCCACAGCTCCTTTGCCAGCGACGACCACAAGGTCATGGGCATCGATCACACGGCATTCAACGATCTGGTCAACGCGGCGCGCGATCTCGACCTCAGGATCGGGCGCAGCGGCAGTGCGACGGTGATGTTCACCGACATCGTGGGCAGTTCGGCGCTGGCCGAGGCGCTGGGGGATGCGCGCTGGACCGAGGCGGTCAGCGCCCATGTCGCCCAATTGACGGGCGCAATCGAGGACGAAGGCGGGCGCATGATCAAATCGCTGGGCGACGGCACCATGTCGACCTTCCCCGGTGCGGGTGCCGCAATGCGCGCAGCACAGGCCATCCAGCGCAGCCTGGCCGCGCAGAGCAAAGAGCCGCGGCTGCGGGTGCGCATCGGGCTGCACACCGGCGACGTGATCGAGGCAGGAGACGACTTTTTCGGCACCGTCGTGAACAAGGCGGCCCGCGTGGCCGCCACCGCCCCTCCGGGCGAAATCCTCGTCTCGGATGCCACCCGCGTCATGGTTGGCGGCGCGGTCGAATTCGCCTTTGGCGACAGCGCCGAAGTGCAACTGAAAGGACTGGAGGGCAGTCACGTGGTACACGGTCTGTCATGGCAGACATGATCAAACCCTCCCCCGAACTGCTGGCCGTGGCGCGCCGCTGGTACAAGACCATCTTGGATCGCGATTTCGACGGGCTGAAGAATTTCATGTCCGAATCCGAACACCTGCGCTTTGTCGGCACCTCCGAAGGCGAATTCTGGAGCGGGCGGGCCGTGCGCGACGGCATCGGCGCGCATTACGCCGAAATTCCCGAAACCCTGCGCCACGAAATCACCGAGCAGGAAGCCTTTGAAATGGGCCCGGTCGGGTGGTGCTGTTTTGCCAACACATTCTGGTTCGCAAGCAAGCCCGATACCCCGCTGCATTTCCGTGCCACGCTCATCTTCGTGCTGGAAAACGGCATGTGGAAGCTGATCCAGCGCCACACCTCGGTGCCGACCCCGAATGCGGACATCACCGGGCACGAACACAGCGCGATTCACGATCTCGCGCAGGCCGCCCAACAGGGGTTTTCACTGACCCAGCGCGAGGGGCTGGCCTCGGTCATGTTCACCGACATCGTCGGCTCGTCCACGCTGGCCACCGCCCTCGGGGACCGGATATGGACCCCGATCATCACCGCCCATTTCGCCATGATCCGACGGCATGTCGAGGCGCGGGGGGGGCAGTTCGTCAAGTCGCTGGGCGACGGGACCATGTCCAGCTTTCCCTCGGCCCGCAACGCGCTGACCGCCGCCCGCGACATCCAGCGCAGCCTCGCCGCCGACACCGCAGAACCGCGTCTGGGCCTGCGCATCGGGTTGCACACCGGGGACGTGGTGCAATCGGATGACGACTTTTTCGGCACCGTGGTAAATACCGCCGCGCGGATCACCACGGCGGCGGGCGCGGGCGAGATTTGCCTCTCGGACGTGACCCGCATGATGGTGGGCGCAGATGGTGACCTTGCCTTTTCGGATGCAACCCGGGTGTCCCTCAAGGGATTGGACGGCGAACACACGATCCATCGACTGGACTGGCAACCGTGATCCGCGCCCGCCGGGTCGCCGACCTGCCCCACGTACTGACCTGATCCGGGGCGCGGCCCCCTGCCGCCACCGCACGGCCAGCCCCCGGGTCGAGGGCCATACCGGCAAAATACCCCGCACGGGCCGCCTCTTTCGGCACCGACACCCAAAGGGCCGCGCGCATCACCGACACCGCCCGGCCCGGACAGGTGCTGGGGTCAGAGGCGGCGCGGCTGATGGCCGGCGACGCCTTTGGCGATGCGCAGGGCACAAAGGTGGACGTGAAAGGGATCAGCGGCACGCAATCCGTCTATGCGCCGGGCGATCCCGCCACCTGACGCGCGTAATCGTCGGCATCGAACCATCCGCGCGACGACTTGACCTTGCCATCACCGTCCATGTCCCATTCTTCCCAGCCGCGGATTTTCAGCCGGTTGCCGGTCCCCGCATCATGGCCCGTAAAGGTCCAGACAAAGATCACGTGATCGCCCGCCGCGCGCACCGAATCGCAGGTCAGGGTCAGGTCCGGCACATCCGCGTAAAAGCCCGCGGCCATGTCCTGCACCCGCGCCCGCCCGCTCCAGGGCTCGCCCCGGTTGATCACGATCACGCCGTCCTCGGCAAAGAACGAGGCGACGGCTTGCGCGGATTTGGAATTCCATGCCGCGGTGTAGTCGGCGGCGATCTGTTCAATGCTCTGGCTCATATGTGTGTCCTGTCATGGGTCTGGAATATGCGCCCACCCTGCATCGCCCCTTGCCACCTGTCCAGCGCCGCGCCGCGCCGCTAGCGTCTGGCGGCGAAAAAGTCGCGCAACAGGGCTTCGGCCTCGCTGGATGCAATCCCGTCATAGACCTGCGGAGCGTGATGGCTTTGGGCATGGGCGAACACCCGCGCGCCCTGCGCCACGCCACCCGACTTGGGATCGGACGCACCGTAATACAGCCGCTCGATCCGCGCCGCCGCAATGGCCGCCGCGCACATCGCGCAAGGCTCCAGCGTCACATACAGGGAATGCCCCCCCAGCCGCTCGGACCCGATGGCCGCACAGGCCGCGCGGATCGCCAGCATCTCGGCATGGGCGGTGGGGTCGCGCATCTCGCGCGTGCGGTTGCCCGCGCGCGCCACCACGACCCCGTCGGGCGAGACGATGGCCGCCCCC
>CAZITF010000170.1:5083-6324 GCA_964542095.1 uncultured Rhodobacterales bacterium | reverse complement strand
CGCTGGCCAACCAACCCGACATTTTGATCGCTGACGAGCCGACCACGGCGCTGGATGTGACCATCCAGGCCCAGATCCTCGACCTGTTGGCGGGCCTGAAAAAGACCGAGCGCATGGGCCTTTTGTTCATTACCCACGACCTCGGCATCGTGCGCCGCATCGCCGACAGGGTCTGCGTGATGCAGAATGGCGAGATCGTGGAAACCGGCCCCACGGCCAGGATTTTTTCCAATCCGCAACATCCCTACACTCGGAAACTGCTGAGCGCCGAACCGACAGGCCAACCGGCCCCGGTGCCGGTTGACGCCCCTCTGATCGCCGAGACCCAGCATCTCAAGGTATGGTTTCCGATCACCGCGGGCCTGCTGCGCCGCACTGTGGGCCATGTGAAGGCGGTCAACGACGCCACCTTTCAGATCCGGGCGGGTGAAACCGTCGGCATCGTCGGAGAAAGCGGGTCCGGCAAGACGACACTGGCGCTGGCCATCATGCGCCTGATCGCGTCCGAAGGCGGGATCGTCTATATGGGACAGGACATTCGCGGCTGGAAAGTGCGCGAGTTGCGCCGCCTGCGCAAGGACATGCAGATCGTGTTTCAGGACCCCTATGGCTCGCTCTCTCCGCGAATGACTGCCGCGCAGATCATTGCCGAAGGGCTGGCCATCCACGGTGTCGAGGACGGGCGGGACGAACGCCATGTGGTGGCCGAAGTCATGGCCGAAGTCGGCCTGGACCCTCTTTCCATGGATCGCTATCCCCACGAGTTTTCCGGGGGGCAACGACAGCGCATCGCCATCGCGCGCGCGATGGTGCTGCGCCCCAAGCTGGTGGTGCTGGACGAACCGACCTCGGCCCTGGACATGACGGTGCAGGTGCAGATCGTCGAACTGCTGCGCGGATTGCAAAAGAAGTACGGGCTCGCCTTCCTGTTCATCAGCCACGACCTCAAGGTGGTACGTGCGATGTCGCACACGGTGTTGGTGATGAAACAGGGCGACGTGGTCGAGCAGGGGAGCGCCGATGACCTGTTTGAACGCCCCCGGTCGGAATACACGCGTACATTGTTGCAGGCGACGCATTAGGGTCGGGGGCGGACGCGCGTTGACTTTGGTCAACGACGCCCCGCCCGCCGTCCCTCAATTGGCCAGCAGCCCGACCAGCATGGCCGCAGCGGCAACGATGTGGATCAGCATGATCGCCCGGTCGTTCCAACGCAGTCCGACGATGAACCAGCCCACCAG
>CAZITF010000170.1:0-4983 GCA_964542095.1 uncultured Rhodobacterales bacterium | reverse complement strand
TAACATATGGAATGGCGTGACCTACCCCCACTGGCTGCCTTGCGCGCCTTTGCGGCTTTTGTCGATACCGGCAGCGTCATCGCGGCGGGCCATGCCTTGTCGGTCAGCCACGCCGCTGTCAGTCAGCAATTGCGCGCGCTGGAAACCCATCTGGGGGTCAGCCTGTTCGATCGGTCGGGCCGCGCGCTGAGGCTGACCGGCGATGGCGAAATACTCGCGCAGGGCTGTGCGGAGGGCTTTGGCCAGATCGCCCGCGCCGTGGCGTTGGTCAGCGGGGCCGAAGCATCCCGCCCGCTGCACATCTCGCCGACGCCCAGTTTTGCGGCTGCGTGGCTTATGCCGCGCCTGCCGGAATTCCGCGCAGCCAATCCGGGCCTGAACATGGTGCTCGACCCCACGCCGGAACTCGTCACGCTCAGTCCCGGCGGTGTCGATCTGTCGATCCGCTATGGCGATGGCAATTGGCCCGGAGTGGACAGCGAAATGCTGCTGGAAAGCGCGATGGTTGTCGTCGCCGCACAGTCTCTGGTCTCCGGGCTTGATACCTCCGATCCGGCCAGCCTCAGCACGTTGCCGTGGCTGGAAGAGGTCGGCACCACCGAAAGCACCCGCTGGCTGGACGCGCGCGGCGTGGCGCGTGGCATGCGTGGCACTCTCATGCAGGTGCCCGGAAACCTGTTGCTGGACGGCGCGCGCGACGGGCAGGGCGTTGCCGTCACCGTGCGCCATTTCGTCGAGGCGGACATCCAGTCCGGCCGCCTGTGCATCCTGCATGAGGATGTGCAACCGGGCATCGGCTATCACCTTGTGACTCGCCCGGGAATCCAGCGCCCGCCGCTCAAGGCGTTTCTGCGCTGGATCCGAAAGGCCGCGCAGGCCTGAACCACAGCGCGCCTTCGACAGAACGACCCATTCGTGCTATGCTTGGGGAATTATCCGGCGTATTTTCTCGATTCATTTGTAAAGGATCGCACATCATGCCCGATCTCATTCCGGCCGCTGCCAAGAAGAAGATGGAAAGCGCCTGCAAAAAGGTCGCCAAGAAGGTCGGCAAGGCCGTCAAACCCATTGACGACAAGGGCAAGCTTGAAAAGGCCATCAACGAAAAGTGCAAGAAAGAGATCAAGTCAATCGACAAGACGGTGGTCAAGTTCTTTGCCGAGCAGTTGAAAAAGGAACTGGCCAAGAAGAACAAGAAAGTCGACGGCGAAGCGACCATCCCCAAGATCGACAAGAAATGGGTGCCCAAACCACCGGGCTCCGGCGTGCCGTCCCTGACCATCCCGGTCACCGAGCTGGTTCTGGATCAGCAGAATGACGTGAAAGGCAAATTTTCGATCAAGGTCTGGGCCGACCCGCGCGCCTTTGAAAAGAAGGACAAGGGCGCGATGGTCTATTTCACGGTCGTGAACTGGTAGAGGTTCGAGCCGTTCAGGATGGCCCGATCATGAAGCAGGTAACGTTGCGGGCCTGAAGGCGGCGACAGGCAAGGTCTGCGCCGTCCCTCGTCATTCCCATGAAATTGGCGTCAAACCCGGTCGGTCGCCGCACGACCTTGCGCAGGGACCCGTCCAGCGTCGACATCTCGGCCAGGGCCGTTTGCAACAGCACCTTTTCAGCCTTGTAGCGGCTGTTGTAACGCCCGATATTCACACCCCAAAAGCGCCCGCCAGAGGTGGAAACGCGGGTGACCACTTCGGGCTCCAGGCTTGCGAGAACCACTTCCTTGGGCCGTGCCGCCGGACGTGTGACCGGGGGCACGGCATTGCCGGTTCGCGTCACATTGGCGACGACATTGCCGGTTTGCGTCGCCGTAGCGACGACGGTCGCGACTGTTGTGGTTTGCGCCGCCTGGAGCGCGGTTTGAATGTCGTCCGGCAGGACGGTCGAGGCCACGGGGGCCGTGGCCACAAGCACTGGTGCCTGCACGCCTGACCGCATCTTGGGCCGCGCCGAGGTCTTGACCGCACCGCTCAGGCGGATGGTCTTGCCCGACGCGCGGGTTCCGCTTGTGGTGCCGGCGATCACGACAGGTTCGTCGCCGGGCACAAAAGCCGGTTTGCTGGGGCGACGCAGGGGCGCGCCGCTGGGCGCGCGGCGGAACCCGAGGTCAAGCAGCTCTGCAACCTTGGCATTGCGGTTCGCGGTCGATGTGCCGCCGAATACGGTCGCGATGATGCGCTCCTGCCCCCGCTCTGCGGAGGAGACCATGTTGAATCCCGCGGCACGTGTGTAGCCCGTCTTGATCCCGTCCGCGCCCTTGTAGGACCCGAGAAAGCGGCGGTTGGTGTTGGCCACTTCGCGCATCCCCGCGTCGGTCGACATGCGCGAAAACAGATTATAGTATTGAGGATAGTCGTAAATCACGTGTCGCCCCAAGATCGACATGTCACGCGCCGTGGACAAATGCCCGCTTTCGGTCAAACCATGCGCGTTCTTGAACGTCGTCCGCGTCATGCCCAGCGAAGCCGCCGTTCGGTTCATCCGACGCGCAAAGGCGGCTTCGGAACCCGAGATCGCCTCGCCGATGGCGGTGGCCGCGTCATTGGCAGATTTCACGGCTGCCGCGCGTATTAGAAAACGCAGTTTGATTTTTTGTCCCTTGCGCAGGCCCAGTTTGGAGGGCGGTTCGGCGGCGGCATTACCCGAGATGGTCACGAGCGTGTCCATGCTGATTTCGCCCCGCTCGACCGCCTGAAACGCGACATAGAGCGTCATCATCTTGGTCAGCGACGCAGGGTGTAACCGGGTGTCGGCATTGCGCGAATGCAAGACCTCGCCTGTGCGCGCATCCATGACGAACGCGGCATAGGGCGCGGCAAGGGCTGACAGCGGCGCAATAACCAATATCAAGAGCGCCAGTAATACGAATAGCCCGAAACGGGCCGGCGTTGAGTGCCGAACCTTCACGATGAACCTGCCTATGTCTGCCTCTGGCCGCCGATTATTCGACTGACCTGTTTGTTATTGGCATTACGCTAGCATGGTTCGCAATTTCGATAAAGTGTTGATGCTGTTAACGATTTGATTTTTCTGCAACGCCGAATTCCCACATGTGGGGGACGTGCGACTTGGACCCCCAAAACAGGCGATTGTGGCGGGAATGTGGCACTAGTTCATGGTGTTCAGGAAATCCGGCAGTGCGCCAAGGTCAGGCAGTTCTGCATAGCGGGGATGACCTGTCGGTGCTGCTGCCGCCTCGAAATCCCACGCCAGATCATGGGGGACTAACACGCCGAACCCGCCCGCGTCTATCATTGGCCGCACGTCCGATTTCATGGAATTGCCAATCATCATGCCTGTCGAAGCGCCGCCATACGGGCCAAAGATGCGGGTGTAGACATGGGCCTGCTTGTCCGACACGATCTCGACCCCGTCAAACATGTCGCCCAATCCGGACTGCGCCAGCTTGCGTTCCTGATGCAGCAGATCGCCCTTGGTGATCAGTAAGACGGGCCCGTGGGATTTGGCGGCGGCCACCGCCTCTGCGGCGTGGGGCAACAGGTCGATGGGATGTTGCAGCATGTCCTGCCCCGCCGCGATCAGATCAGCGATGACATGGCCGGGCACACGCTGTTCTGTCACCTCAAGCGCGGTTTCGATCATGGACAGCACGAACCCCTTGATCCCAAAGCCGTAATGCCCAAGGTTGCGCCGCTCGGCGGCCATCAGTGCGGCCTCCAGATCGGGGGCGTCGGTGTGCGGTGCCAGAAGTTCGGCGAACCGCTCTTGCGTCAGTTTGAAGAACCGCTCGTTATGCCAAAGCGTGTCGTCCGCATCAAAGCCGATGCACCCGATTGTGTCGGACATATCCAAAGGCCCTCTTTTCTAACGCCCCATCTGCGTTATATAGACCACCCACAGCACCACCACAGGATTCTAGGATTGATGAGGACGCAGATGCATCCAGACGTGCATATGATGGCGGGTCCGCAGGACGATGACAGCGATACCGTTGTCATCACCGACGTCAAACCAAAGACCAAGCGCCCGCCGCTTTACAAGGTACTGCTGCTGAATGACGACTACACGCCGATGGAATTTGTCGTCCACGTGCTCGAACGCTTTTTCGGACTCAATCATGCGCAAGCCTTCGAAATCATGCTGACTGTGCACAAGAAGGGTCTGGCCGTTGTTGGCGTCTTCAGTCACGAAATCGCCGAGACCAAAGTGGCGCAGGTCATGGACTATGCCCGCCGCCATCAGCATCCCCTGCAATGCACCATGGAAAAAGAAGAGTAAGTGATCAGTGATCGCCTGCCTCTTGCGCTCGAAGCGGTGACGCTGCCGGGTGACGGCACTGTTGCGGTGCTGCATCCGCCCAACGGGGCGGACCTGTCCACCTTGCCCAAGGATCGGGTTTTGGTGGTCTCGCCCATGGCCACGGTCTGCGCCGGTTTCGCCGCGCGCGGCTATGACGTCCGGCCCGATCTACCCAAGGACATACGACTTGCCGCCAGCATTGTGTGTCTCACCCGCGCCCGCGCCGAGGCGCAGGCACTGATTGCCGCCGCGATGCAGCGCACCGATGGTCTTGTGATCGTGGATGGGCAAAAGACCGATGGGGCGGATTCGATGCTAAAGGCGCTGCGCAAGCGCATCGAGGTCAGTGCGCCGATCTCCAAGGCCCATGGCAAGATTTACTGGACTCAAGGCGGGGCCGATTTCACGGACTGGGCCAAGGGACCAGAACTGCATCCCGGCGGCTTCTGGACGGCGCCGGGTGTGTTTTCCGCCGATGGCGTCGATCCGGCGTCCGAAATGCTGGTGCAGGCCCTGCCCGAGGTCATGGTGGGCACCGTCGCCGATCTGGGTGCGGGCTGGGGATACCTGTCGGCCCATATCCTGACGCGCGACGTCACGGCGGTGCATCTGGTCGAGGCGCACGACATGGCCCTGCAATGCGCGCGCCACAATATCACCGACCCGCGCGCGCAGTTTCACTGGGCGGATGCCACCACATGGACCCCGCCGGAACTGGTG
>CAZITF010000169.1:0-6380 GCA_964542095.1 uncultured Rhodobacterales bacterium | reverse complement strand
AGTCGGCAGCGCCGCCGCCATGGCCGCCGCAGGCCTCTGCGCCGTGATGGGCGGCAGCCCCGAGCAGATCGAGAACGCCGCCGAAATCGCGCTGGAACATCACCTCGGGATGACCTGTGACCCGGTAAAGGGCCTGGTGCAGGTGCCCTGCATCGAACGCAACGGGCTGGGTGCGATCAAGGCGGTCAGTGCCGCCTCGCTCGCCCTGCGCGGGGACGGCACCCACCTTGTTCCGCTGGATGCCTGTATCGAAACCATGCGCCAGACCGGGGCGGACATGAGCGAGAAGTACAAGGAGACATCGCTTGGCGGTTTGGCGGTGAACGTTCCGAATTGCTAGCGTCGCGATCACGCAGGTGATCGCGACGGGTGGCAGGGGTTGCTTTGCAAGGCAAAGCGACCAGCCACACAGATGATCCATAAGGCGCGAAACGCACAATCACGCAGGTGATCGCGACGGTTATCTCAAAAACCGGAAAGGTCTGCTTTGCAAGGCAAAGCGACCAGCGACGCAGAAAACCCGGAAAGTGCCCACCCACCGGGGTCGGCGGGTGGGCGCATTTCGCGCAGCGAAACAGAGCCACAGGCCGATCCCGATCTGACGCCAACCCGCGTCACCCATGCTGCAATTGCAGCATTGCCAGCCCCAAAACCGCTGATAGGGTGCCGCGCATGACAACAGACCGTCCCCTTCTCGGCATCCTGCTGATGCTGGGCTTTTGCATTGTGGCCCCGATGGGGGACGCCGCAGCCAAGCTGTTGGGGCAGTCCGTGCCGCTGGGCGAGGTGCTTTTCGTGCGTTTCGCCATTCAGGCGCTGATCCTGATCCCGCTGGTCTGGCTGGGGCGACGGGCGTGGAAAATGCGCGGGCGGGTGCTGCGACTGACGGCGCTGCGCACGGTGCTGCATATCTTCGGGATCGGCGCGATGTTCACTGCGTTGCAATACCTGCCTCTGGCCGACGCCGTGGCCATTGCTTTCATCATGCCGTTCCTGATGCTGCTGCTTGGCAAATACGTGCTGGGCGAAGAGGTCGGCAGCCGCCGCATCGTCGCCTGCATCGTGGGCTTTGTCGGCACCTTGATGGTGGTGCAGCCCAGCTTTGCCGAAGTGGGCTGGCCCGCGCTGCTGCCGCTTGTGGTCGCGGTCAATTTCGCGGTGTTCATGCTGGTCACGCGCCAGATTGCCAAGGACACCGACCCGATCGGGCTTCAGGCGGTCAGCGGCGTGATGGCCGTGATTATCCTCGGCCCCGCCCTGTGGCTGGCGCGCGGTGCGGGCATTGCGCCACTCGACCTGATCGCCGTAAACGGCATCGAAATGGGCCTGCTGGCGGCCATCGGCATTTTGGGCACACTGGCCCACCTGCTGATGACGTGGTCGCTGCGATTTGCCCCCTCGGCGACGCTGGCCCCGATGCAATATCTCGAAATTCCGGTGGCCACGATCATCGGCTATCTGATCTTTTCGGACTTGCCAAACGGGCTGGCGGCCATCGGCATCTTCATCACGATCGCGTCCGGTCTTTATATCGTTCTGCGCGAGCGGTCCATCGCGCGGATGGCGGCGCGCACGCCAGTGCCTGCGTGACTTCGGACAGATAGATCCGTGGCAGCATCACGATCATGGCAGGCTGATCCATGGTTAGCGTGATCGCCCCCTCGGCGGCATTGGACGTTCCGATTTGGGTCATCGGGTGAAACTGCAACCCGTCAATCGCCCATCGCAACCCCGATGACGTGCCTGTCACCGCCCCCATCGGAAACAGAGACACCACATCATCGCGCACCGTCCCGATCCGCAGAGTGGGCGGGCACAGAAACGCGACTTCGCTTTCACCCAGCAACACACAGGGACGATCCGCACGCCGCACCAGCACGTGGAGCGCGCCAAGCTGATGATCCAGCCGCGCGCCCAGGAACCCGACGCAAACGACCACCGGCGCGGCGATATGGCGCAGCGCCTTGTCGAAATCGGTGCTGTCCTGTTCGCTGATGCGATGGCGGCGTTCGGGCGGGGTCAGGGCCAGCGTGTCAGGCGCCACGCTGTCAAAATCCCCGATCAGCGCATCCAGCGCAACACCCGCCGCCCGGGCCAGTTCGGCCCCGCCATCTGCTGCAACGCAGGTCGGAGCGAGCGCCAGCGCCATCTCGACATCCCTGGTTAACGCCGCCCCGCCACCCAGTAGGGTCACGGGTTCAGAACTGTAAACAATTGTCTGTTTCATCGCTTTTTAATGCAATTTCTGGAAACAGATCACAATGTCGCCACGAAATGATACCCTCCCCGGCACAGATTCGGGCCGCTTTGGTCCGGGATTGCAGCCTATGAAACCTCCGCAGACAGGCAGAGGACGAGCATCCTATGACAATGAATAACAAAATTCTGACGGTCTCCTACGGTACGTTCTCGTGCACGTTGGAAGGATTCGACGACAGTTTCGGAACGATGAAGGCGATTGCGGAGTATTTTCGCGATCTGGCCGCGGACGACCGCTATTTCGGGGCCGAACCGCCCGTGCCGGACGCAGAAATGCTGGCCCGCATCGCGGAACGCGAGATTTCGCGCCGTGTGCAGGCGCGCGAACATGAGGGACGCATCGTGCTGAGCGCGTCCGGGCCGGAGGCCAGCGACGCCCTTGTCGCCGCAGCCCCCGCCGCCGCAATGGCCGCCGCACAGCCAGCCGAAGACACCGCCGCCACCGCAGAAGATGCGGTCGGGGACGTCGTCGCCGAAGACGAGGGCATGGCTGTCGAGACCGCAGCGGAAATGGCAACGTCCGAAGCCGAGGTCGAGGCCGAAGACATTGTTGAAGAGGTTACCGCCCCCGTCGCCGGGGACGCCGCCGACGAGACAGAAGTCGCAACCGCCGGAGAAATGGCTGACGTCAAGGACGCCGTCGCCGCAGAAGCGGAAGACACTGCCCAAGCCCCCGTGGCGGACACCGGTGACACCCCGGAGGAGGCCGAAGCCTTTTTTGCCGCCAGCCAGGCCAATTCTATCGATGCCATGGCCGACGACAGCGAAGAGGACGTCGCGACCGAGGACACGGTGGCCGAAGAGGTCGCACCCGCCACCGAGGCCCCCCCGGCCGACAGTATCGCCGCCAAGCTGCAACGCATCCGCGCTGTTGTTTCGCAGGGCCAGCAGGACGCAGCCGAGGACGAGTTGTTCGAAGACGAACACGCGGAAGATGTCGCCCCGACAATTGCAGCATCTGCAATGTCCGAAGACGACGCAGCGGACGCCGAGGAAGACGTCATTGCCGAGGCAACTCGAGACATCGAAGAGGCGTTCGACATCGATGACGAGGCCAGCGCTGAAGCCAGCGAAGGCGAGGACGACGACGTCGCCGCAATTCTCGCCCGCTTTGACGCGGATGCAGCCGCCGACGCGGCCGGCCTAGACACCACCGGGAGCGAGGAGACCCCTGCTGCTGAAGGTGCGACCGAGGACGACTTGGGTCTCGATTCGCTCGCCGCGCTGATGGCAGCCGATGAGGACGAAATCGACACGAGCGAAACCGGCGAAAACCTCTTTGGCGAGAGCAACGCCGCAGACGAGGCCGAAGCCGCGCCCGAAGCCCCCCGCCGCGCCCGCCTGATCAAGGTCAAACGCGCCGATATCGACGCCGCCCTTGCCAGTGGTCAACTGGAAGAAGTCGAGGATGAGGACGACGAGGGCCCGACCTCGCTCACCGATCAGGAAGAGGCCGAATTGCTGGCCGAACTGGCCGAGGTCGAAGCCGAGTTGCCGACCGCGCAGGATGCACAATCCGAAGCCGTCGAGGCGGAAGATGAAGACGACCTCGTGGCCGAAAGCGACGACGCGGACATCATGGCCGACGGCGACGCGGATGAGGTCGACCCGGCCGCCGAGGAGGCTGTCGCTGCACCCGACGAAGATGACTCTATTGCAGCCGAAATCGAAGACGAAGACGAAGATCGGGCACAAGGTGACTCGCTGTTCGAAGAAGACGAAGCCCAAGCCGAGGAGGCTGCCGTGGCGGAACAACCCACGGCGCGCTTGCTCAAGGACGACGACGTGTCGCGCCTGATGGCCGAAGCGGAAAACCAGATGGAGGAACCCGAAGGGTCAAGCCGCCGCAACGCCTTTGCCCATCTCAAGGCCGCCGTCCAAGCCAAGAAGGCCGATGCCGACATCGGCAACGACTCGATCAAGGACGAGGGCGCGTTCCGCTCCGATCTGGCCGAAGTGGTCAAACCACGCCGCCCCGAAGTCAATGCCAGCCGCGGCGACCGCCCGGAAAGCGCGCGCCCGGCACCGCTCAAGCTGGTTGCAGAACAGCGGGTCGACGTGGGCGCGGCCCCCAAGGGACCCGTGCGCCCGCGCCGTGTGGCCGCCCCGCAAGAGGCGATGACACAGGACGCAAATGGCGATGACAGCTTTGCCGATTATGTTGCTGAACTGGGGGCGCATGACCTGCCTGCCCTGCTCGAAGCGGCGGCCAGCTATCTGAGTTTTGTCGAGGGCCGCGACCAGTTCTCGCGCCCGCAACTGATGAAGACAGTGCGTCAGGTCGAAAAAGAGGATTTCAGCCGCGAAGACGGGTTGCGTTCCTTTGGACAGTTGCTGCGCGCGGGCAAGATCGAAAAGATATCCGGCGGCCGCTTTACCGTCACCGGCGACATCGGTTACCGCCCCGAACAGCGCGCCGCAGGCTGATCGGCGCGACATCCGGGTTACAAAACAGGCGCCCTTGCCGGGGCGCCTGTTTTAATGTTGACCACTGCCCATGCGCTTTCCCGACCAGCCCACCCTCACAGGCCCGACCCTGCACCTGCGCCCGCTGCAACGCGGCGACATCCCGGCCCTGACCAGCGCCGCCAGCGACCCGGCCATCTGGGCCGGACACCCTGCAAAGGATCGCCACAAGGCCGGGGTCTTTGCTGCCTACGTCGAAATGCTGCTGACCAGCGGCGGCACGCTGGTCGTCACCGACCGCGCGACCGGCGCGATCATCGGTTGCTCGCGCTATTACCCGACGCCCGAAGCGGCAGGCACCTATGGAATCGGATACACCTTCCTCACCCGCGCCTTCTGGGGCGGCATAACCAACCGCGAGATGAAGACGCTGATGCTCGATCACGCCTTTGAGCACATGGATCAGGTCTGGCTGCACGTCGACCCGGTCAACATCCGTTCGCAAAAGGCGACCCTCAGGATCGGTGCGCGTTTCGTCGAAGAGGCCGAGCGGGTCATCGGCGGCAAGACCGGCATCTGGCGCTGCTACGTGGTCGCGCGCAATGCTTGGCGCGCCCGTCAGTCCTGACGAGCGGCGCAAAAGATCAGCCTGTTCCCGAACGGGTCGGAAGTCGACATTTCTTCAATCCCCCACGGTTGCACCTGCACACCGGGGCGCGCGTGGCGATAGTTCCTGACGTTCAGCGCCGCGCAAAGCCCGTGCACATCCTCGACCCCGATCCGTATCGAAGCAACGGGACTTGCATCGCCAAAGTGCCCGGACAGGTGCAATTCGCACTGGCCCAGCCGCAGCCCCTTGTAGAGCGGCGCGTCGGGTGCGAACCGATGTTCGAACACCACCTCGAAACCGAGAAAATCAATGTAGAATTCGCGCACCCTGGCCTCGTCAAAGCTGCGTCAGATCGGAATGGCCGGCTCCGCCTTCATGCTGTCCTCCCCGCGTTACCACCCGCAGGATGGCACGGCTTTCAGGGGTCGGGATCCGGCTGGCCGATCCCCTTGAACACGAACTTCAGCGGCAGCGCCCAGATCACTCCGAGGCCGACATAGATCAGCAACTCGATCAGCATCGAGGGGCGATCCAGCAGCGTCACCAGGTTGACCGCCACAATGATATATAGCGGCAGACCCACGACCAGGATCAGCAGGGCCAGCCATTTGCGGGTCTTGTAACGCAGCGCCATCAGGTTTCCTCAGTCGGCAAAGGGGTCGCGGACAAGGATCGTGTCCTCCCGTTCGGGTGAGGTGGAAAGTAGGGCGACTGGGCAGTCGATCAACTCTTCGACCCGGCGGACATATTTGATGGCATTGGCGGGCAGTTCAGCCCAGCTGCGCGCGCCTTCGGTCGATTCCGACCAGCCGGGCAGTTCCTCATAGATCGGCGTGCAGCGCGCCTGGCTGTCGGCGGCCGTGGGCAGGTAATCCAGCGTCTTGCCGTCAAGTTCATAGCCCACACAGATCTTCAGCGTCTCGAAGCCATCGAGCACGTCCAGCTTGGTCAGCGAAATCCCGTTCACACCGCTCGTTGCGCAGGTCTGCCTTGTGCGTCAGACCAGCCGCAGCGACGCTTGCGCCCCGTGGTCGTGCCGAATTCATGACCGCGTTCGCCGAGCCGGTCGCCGTCGGCATCGAACAGCTCGCTCGGGAACGGGCCC
>CAZITF010000168.1:0-6411 GCA_964542095.1 uncultured Rhodobacterales bacterium | reverse complement strand
GTCAAGTTTGCGCAACCGGACCGAAAAGCCGCGCGCTTGCAGCAGGGCCCCGAGGGCGGCGGAAGCCAGCCCCTTGCCGAGTGATGACACAACGCCGCCCGTGATGAAAATATAGCGCGCCATATGGTGGGGTCTCCCGTGGTTCGTCTTTGGCAAAAGGCCATCTGCGGGAGGCTTGAACAAGCGTTCCCCACGGGACCTCAGTGTAACAGGATTCGGCAAGCCGGGGCAAGGCGCGCGCAACATGATGTTGCAAATGCGCGCAAAGCCTCAAGATTTCGTTTGTTTCTGCTTAGTCCGCGCTAGGAACAAGCGGCGCGTTGTCGTCAGCACTTGGCGGCAGCAAGTCGCCGCCCGGAGGCACCAGATCGTTGGCCGGGGCATTCTGCGCGGGTGGTGTGATGCCCAACTGGTCGATGACGGACGTGCCCGCGGCTTTTTGCGCGGCGATGATCGTCAGGGTAATCGAGGTAATGATGAAGCCGATCGCCAGAATCCAGGTCACCTTGCCCAGTGCTGTGCCCGCAGACCGTCCGGCCATCGCGCCGCCGCCGCCGCCGCCCATACCCAGACCGCCCCCTTCGGAGCGCTGCATCAGCACCACGGCAATCAGGCCGAGGGCGAGGAACAGGTGGACGATGAGAACGACATTTTCCATGGGCGGGCCAGACTTCGGTTGAACGCTTCGCGGGGGTCTATGCAAGTTTGCGCGACGGGGCAAGGGAGGATTGTGCAGATATGGCCAGTGGCGTGGCCCGTTCAAGGGCAGGGCGGGTCGCTGCCTGACGCTTCGGGCGCTGCGGCATGGGATGCGGCTTTGCCCTGGTTGCGCCAAACCCGTATGAAGGGGTGTCAACATGCGTTTTGCTTATGGAGCCGCCCCGTGGATATCACCCTTATCAAGACCTTTGTCGAAGTGGCCAATACCGGGTCGTTCGTGGCGGCCTGTGATCGGCTGTTCGTGACCCAGTCCGCCGTCAGCCTGCGCATCCAGCGCCTTGAGGACAGTCTGGGCCATCCGCTGTTCGTGCGCTCCAAGGCCGGGGCGATCCTGACGCCTGCGGGCGAGCAGTTCGAGAAATACGCGCTGAGCCTGCTCAAGATCTGGGAAGAGGCGCGCCAGCAGATCGCCATTCCCGAAGGCTACAGCCGGGCGCTGACCATCGGGGGGCAGTATTCGCTGTGGCCCCGGTTGGGGTTTCGCTGGATCGACGCGCTCCAGGCGGCGCTGCCGGATCTAAGTATCCATGCCGAGGTGGGCATGCCCGACCGCATCACCCGGTTCCTGATCGAAGGGGTGGTGCAGGCCGCGCTGTTATATACGCCGCAACTGCGCCCCGGCCTTGTGGTTGATGAAGCGCTGGATGACGAGTTGATCCTGGTCGCCTCGTATCCCGGGGCCAGTGTGGGTGAGGCCAAGGGATATGTGTTCGTGGATTGGGGTCCGGAATTCGTTCATGCCCACGCGCTGGCGCTGCCGCATCTGACCAATGCGGGCCTTACCATGGCGCTGGGCGCGCTGGCGGCGGACTATATCATGAACCGTCGGGCCTGCGGCTACCTTCCTGCAAGGGCGGTCAAGCGTCGGTTGGACGCCGGAAACCTGTTCATTGTGGCGGATGCGCCACGCTTTCCCTACCCATCCTACGTTGTATGGCGCGAGGATCTGGAGCCGGAGCTGGCGCAGATCGCCCGCCAGACGCTGGACGCGGTTTGCCAAGCGGTTGAAACCGAACAGGAAACCGTGACGGCGCGGCTGGAACTGATGGAGGAATTTGCCACTGGTCAGTCCTGAGGAATTACAAACGAGCAATTCTCACTACATACATGATTTAATCGAATTTCACTCACCTCAACCCCTCAAATATACCCAATCCCAGCAGAGATGCTTCTGTCTCTTGGCAATCCTGCCGGGCGACGGATCACCTTTAACCTGAGGGAATGAGATATGACTAACATGAAGAAACTGGCCACCGTCTCGGTACTGGCCCTGTTGGTTGCCGCCCCTGCATTCGCGCAATCCGAAATCACAGGCGTCCAAGACCTGAACGATCGTATCGACGACATCACAGATGACGTGAACGACGATCTCGCCGAAGGCGATGACGCAGACCGCTTTGGTCCCAACGGCGTGGCCCAGGGCTTCAAGGGCTCGTTCGCCCTGTCCGCTTCGGGCACATCGGGCAACACCGACAACGGCGAAATCTCCGGCGCGGGTCGTCTGACCTATGGCATCGGCGACTGGACCCACCTGTTCGGTTTCGCGCTGGAATACGGCGAAGCAAACGGAGCCAAAAGCGAAGAGAAATTCTTTGCCACCTACGAAGCCAACCGTTATTTCACGCCCCAGTTCTATGTCTTTGGTCTGGCACGTTACGAGTTCGACGGCTTTTCGGTCGATGCCAACAACGTCGAGATTCCGGGCAATGAAACCGACGCCTTCCTGGGCTTTGGCCCCGGTTACCGGGTGATCAACAACCCGAACCAGACATGGCGCGTTCAGGCCGGTCCCGGTGTGCGCTACTTCAAGGACTTCAACTCGGTGTCCGAAACCGAAGTCGGTTTCATCGCCGCATCGCGTTACTTCTACGAGGTATCGGATTCCGTGGCCTTCACCATGGATACCGATGTCCTGGGCTCCAGCGAAAACACCGTCATCTCCAATGATGCCGGCTTCAACTTCAAGGTGTCCAACAACCTGTCCACTCGGGTCAGCTACCGCACCGAATACAACACCGACCCTGTCGGCGGCCGTAAATCCACCGACAACACCTTTGGTGTGTCGCTGGTTCTGGGCTTCTGAACTGACTGGGGCGGGTGGTGGGCACCCTCGTACCACCGCTTGCCCTGGATGGGAGGATGGGGAAACCCATCCTCCTTCTTTCGTTTGGATCAGGGAGGATCTGACCGTGATTTGCCATAACGTGAATGCGGGCCCGAGCGAGGCCGAGGGCAAATTCGTTGACGTCATCACATGTGCCCGGACCGGTGCGCCGATGGCCTATTGCTTTGGTGGCGCGCGGCCCGGTCCCAACTCTTGCGTCGCGGGCGATGCGGCGCTGATGCGCGCGCTGTGCGACCGGCTGGCCCGCTTGCCCACATTGCCCTGGATCAGGGGCCGCCTGTACCTGGTCGAAATCGACGCCGCCGCAGGCATTGCCCAGACCGCGTTGGAGGCTTCGCTGGAGGGCGCGCGGATGGATGCCACCCTGCTTTTGCCCCATGCCCACGGGATGCATGATTGGCAGATTTCAGTGGAACGCGCCTACTGGACGACCCTGCGCCTGTGCGCCCGGCTGGGCCAGATCGAGGGGCGCGGCGTGCGCCGCTGAGCGGTGTCCCTCAACCCCGTGAATCGTCTGGATTTCGGGCACGCTTTGCCTCAGGGTGTGATGCATGCCCCATGATCATTCCGACCCCGACCACCCCCACAGCCTGCTGCCCCCTGACCCTGCCTTGCGGGTCAAGGCGCTGGAAACGGTCCTGACCCGGAAGGGGCTGGTGGATCCCGCCGCGCTGGACGAGATCATCGACACATATGAAAACCGCATCGGCCCGCGCAATGGCGCACAGGTCGTGGCACGTGCCTGGTCCGATCCCGATTTCAAGGCCGCACTGCTGGCGGATGCCGACCCGGTGCTGGCGGAGCTTGGTTTCCATGGCCGTCAGGGCGAGCACATGGTGGTCGTCGAGAACACCGACGCGGTGCACAACATGGTCGTCTGTACGCTTTGTTCCTGTTATCCATGGCCGCTTCTGGGCATTCCGCCGGGCTGGTACAAGTCGGACGCGTACCGGGCGCGCGCCGTGCGTGAACCGCGCAAGGTGTTGGCCGAATTTGGCGTGACCCTGCCCGAGGGCTGCGCTGTGCGGGTCTGGGATTCGACCGCCGAGGTGCGCTATCTCGTGCTGCCCCGGCGCCCTGCGGGCACCGGCGGGCTGGACGAGGCCGCATTGATGGACCTGGTCAGCCGCGATTCGATGATCGGCTGCGGACTGGCGGTGACACCATGACCCGCGTGCATGACATGGGCGGTCGTTTTGGCGACGGCCCGGTGGTGCCCGAACCCGAGAACGTGAAGTTCCATGCCGACTGGCATCCGCGCGCTCTGGCGCTGACGCTGGCCTGCGGATCGCTGGGATTGTGGAACATCGACGTGTCGCGCCATGCCCGCGAGCGCCTTGCGCCCAAGGACTACGCCCGCTTTGCCTATTACGAGAAATGGATCGCCGCCCTCGCCGATCTGCTGGTTGAAACCGGCGCGCTGAGTGCAGACGAACTGGCCGCCGGAAAGGCGCAGGGGAACAGCCCGCTGGCGACCAAACGGCTGGAGGCCGACGCGGTGGCGGGCGTGCTGGCCAAAGGCGGACCGGCGGACCGGCCCAGCAATGTTGCCCCGCGATTTGCAGTCGGGGACGCGGTGCGCCTGCGGTCCATGCCCGAGAATGTCATGGTGGCGGGCGGGCACACCCGGCTGCCTGCCTATGCTGCGGGATCTGCAGGGCGGATCGTGCGGATGCACGGAACCCATGTGCTGCCGGACAGCAACGCGCATGGTCTGGGAGAAGCGCCCGAGCCGCTGTACGCGGTCGCACTGCGCGCCGTCGACATCTGGGCCCATCCCGAACACCCGCAAGACGAGGTGATCCTCGATCTTTGGGACAGCTATCTGCAACCCGCATGAGGCCCGAACCCGCCTTCGAAGCCCCGTGGCACGCGCAGCTGTTCGCGCTGACAGTGCATCTGAACGAGACGGGGGCATTTGACTGGCCCGACTGGGCGGCGCGGTTCGGGGCGACGCTCAGGGCGCACGGGCTTGACCGGGACCTGAACGGCGGCGATGACTATTTCGTGGCGTGGCTCGACACGCTGGAAACCCTGCTGACCGAGACCGGAGCGACCCAAGCGACCGCCCTGGCCGACATGCGCGCCGCGTGGGAGGCCGCTTATCTGCGCACGCCGCATGGCGCGCCAGTGCGGCTCGACTAGGCATTCACTGTTTCAGATTTCCCGGACAAGGACGCGAGCCGGGTTACTCGTCGACGTCGTCCATGTCGGCCTGACCTGACAGGTGGCGGCGCACATGGCTCCAGCTGAGGCCGACGCCCAGCACGATGGACAGGGCCAGCAGGCCGATCCACGTGTTGAAACCCGGATTGTTCAGATCGACAATGCCCAGATCATAGAGCACCCACAGGATCGCCCCGACCAGCGCCAGCACCAGCAGCATGCCGAACGTCCCGATCGAGCGCAGCGTGGCGCGCAGGTAGATGATGTAACCGACCGTCAAAAGTAGGCCGATCAGCACGGCGATGGACAGGTTCGCCCCGCCATATTCCAGGACCCAGCGCGCATAGTTGAATTCGGTCGGATTGTAGGTTGCGCTCAGCAGGCCGAAGGCAAAGACCCAGCGCCACAGAAATCCCGTCATGATGTCCGTCCTTCGCCTCGTTCTGGCGCGTGATGCCGTGAAAGCCGCAAAATCTCAACCGGGTGATGCCTCCTGCGGTCGTATTTTTCGCCGGTGAGGCACAGATAGCGGTTTGCCTTGCCCGGACGCACCGCTATAGGTGCGCGGGTTTGGAGTCAAAGGGGCAGGTTCATGGCCAATGTGGTGGTAGTCGGCGCGCAATGGGGCGATGAGGGCAAGGGCAAGATCGTTGACTGGCTGAGCGAGCGGGCGGATGTGATCGCGCGCTTTCAGGGCGGGCACAATGCGGGCCACACGCTGGTCATTGACGGCACCGTCTACAAACTGCACGCGCTGCCTTCGGGTGTGGTGCGGGGCGGCAAGCTGTCGGTGATCGGCAATGGTGTGGTGCTGGACCCCTGGCACCTGATCAGGGAAATCGACACGATCCGGGATCAGGGTGTTGAAATCACACCGGAAAACCTGATGATTGCGGAAAATACGCCGCTGATCCTGCCGATTCATGGCGAACTGGACCGCGCCCGCGAGGCGCAGAATTCGGTGGCCAAGATCGGCACCACCGGGCGCGGAATCGGCCCGTGCTACGAGGACAAGGTGGGTCGGCGCGTGGTGCGTGTGGCGGACCTTGCCGACCGGGCGACGCTGGAATTGCGGGTGGACCGCGCACTGGTGCATCACGACGCGCTGCGCCGGGGGCTGGGCCTTGAGCCCGTCGACCGCGATGGGCTTCTGGCCGCGCTGGACGAGATCGCGCCAAGCATCCTGGCCTATGCCGCTCCGGTGTGGAAGGTGATGAACGAGGCGCGCAAATCGGGCAAGCGCATCCTCTTCGAGGGCGCGCAGGGCGCGCTTCTGGATATTGATTTCGGCACCTATCCGTTCGTGACCTCATCCAATGTCATCGCAGGTCAGGCGGCCACGGGCGTCGGCGTCGGACCCGGCGCGATCGATTTCGTGCTTGGCATTGTCAAGGCCTATA
>CAZITF010000167.1:0-6422 GCA_964542095.1 uncultured Rhodobacterales bacterium | reverse complement strand
GGCATAGTTTTCCGCGACCCAATCGGCCATGTCGCTGCCCAGCGGTGTCAACTGCCCCTTGCCCGCCATCACCGCCGCCAGACCCGGCTGCGGGAAGACTGAGATGTTGGGGGCAGAGCCCGCTTCGGCGTCGATCACGATCTGCTGCTCGAAGGAATCCGAACCGGTATAGATCACGTCCGCGCCTGTCGCTTCTTCGAAATAGGCCAGAGCGTTGTTCAGATAGCCGTCTTCGGGTGTCAGCCAGGGGCCGAAGATGGTGACGGTCTGGCCGCTGAGATCGGGGGCGCTGTCAACCCACGCCGCATAGCTGTCCCAGCTGAACGGGCCTTCGCCGATCGGGAACGTGATGTGACCGTCCGCATGCGCGGTGGCCGCCGTGATCGCCAATGCAGCTGCACTGGCCAGTAGAGTTCTGGTCATGTTGGTGTCCTCCCATGTGTACCCAATTCGCACCGTCGAGTGGACGGCCCGCCCGCGCAACGACAAATTGCCAAAGCGCTTTGGAATGGGCTGACCGTCGCTGAAAAATACGTGCCTGTCAAACACTGTGCGCATCGGGCTCAAACAAAGCCTAACACGCGGGGGTGGAATTCCCGAAGGTTTTGACGAAGGCGCCGCCATTGGGTAGCGTCGCCGGAGTTTAAAGCGCTTTGGATCGGAATCCCGTGAATCTCAAGGAACTATCGAAACATCTCGGCCTCAGCCAGACGACGGTCAGCCGCGCGCTGAACGGCTATCCCGAAGTGTCCGAGGCGACGCGCGCCCGCGTCGTGGCCGCAGCGCAGGCCAATGGCTACAGCCCCAACACCCGGGCACAAGGCCTCGCCACGGGGCACAGCCGCTGCATCGGGCACGTGATTTCGGTCGGTGATTCGGGCGAGATGGTGAACCCGATCTTTGGGGATTTCATGGCCGGGGCCGGAGAAACCTATGCCGCCCACGGCTATGACATGATGGTAACGCGGGTGGGACAGCGGGATGAGGCGGAAACCTATCGTCGCCTCAAGGCACGCGGGGCGGTGGACGGTCTGGTGATGCATGCGCCCCGGTTCAACGATTCGCGGCTGGATCTGCTGCACGGCCTGGGCCTGCCCTTTGTGGTGCATGGCCGTTCCAGCGGGGCGCAGGCGCCCTATTCCTGTCTCGATGTGAACAACCGGCGTGCGTTCTGCGAAGCGACGCGGCATCTGACGGCGCTGGGCCATCGCCGTATCGCCTTGCTGAACGGGCAGGAACAGCTCGATTTCGCCATACGCCGCCGTCAGGGGTATGAACAGGGGATGCACGAGGCGGGGTGCGCCATCGATCCCGACCTGATGGCGCAGGACGAGATGACCGAGGATTACGGCTATCGCAACGCGATGAGCATGCTTGACCTGCCGAATCCTCCGACCGCCTTTCTGGTGTCCTCGATCATCTGTGCCGCGGGCGTGCGCCGTGCGCTGGACGACCGCAACCTGCGCCCCGGACAGGACGTGTCGATCGCGACCTTTGACGACTGCCTCAGCTATTTCCGCAACAGCGCCGCGCCGCCCGTGTTCACGGCGATGCGCTCATCGGTGCGCGCCGCCGGAGCGACGCTGGCCCAAATGCTGATCGACCGGATCAATACGCCCGATGCCGCCCACACCCAGATGGTGTGGGAGGCCGAATTCGTCGCCGGTGCCTCCACCGGCCCAGTCAAGGACTGAGCCATGCTGACCCACAAGCGCACAGATTTTCCCGACGGCTTCCTGTTCGGGGCCGCGACGTCGGCCTACCAGATCGAGGGGCACACGTTCGGCGGGGCGGGGCGCGCCATGTGGGACGATTTCGCCGCCACCCCCGGCAATGTCGTGCGCGCCGAAGACGGGGCGGTGGCCTGCGATCACTATCACCGGTTCGAGGCCGATCTCGACCTGCTGAAAGATGCCGGTTTCGACGCCTACCGCTTTTCCACCAGCTGGGCGCGGGTGATGCCGGACGGGCGGACCGTGAACGCGCAGGGTCTTGATTTCTACGACCGCCTGACCGACGCGATGCTGGAACGCGGCCTCAAACCGATGGCGACGCTGTACCATTGGGAATTGCCCTCGGCCCTTGCAGATCAGGGGGGCTGGCGCAACCGCGACATCGCAGGCTGGTTCGGGGATTTCACCGAGGCCGTGATGGGCCGCCTTGGCGATCGGATGTTCTCGGTGGCCACCATCAACGAATTCTGGTGCGTCTCGTGGTTGTCTCATTTCGTCGGAGCGCACGCACCCGGACTGCGCGACATCCGCGCCACCGCGCGGGCGATGCATCACGTCCTTTTGGCCCACGGAACCGCCATCGAACGGATGCGCGGCATGGGGGTGCAAAACCTTGGCGCGGTCTTCAACATGGAATGGGCGGCCCCCGCCGATGACAGCGCCGCTTCCATCGAGGCGGCGGCGCTTTATGACGACTATTACAACCATTTCTTTGTCTCGGGCGCGTTCAAAGGCACCTATCCCGACCGGCTGGTCAAGGCGCTGGGTCCGCATCTTCCTGACGGCTGGCAGGACGATTTCACCACCATCGCAGCGCCACTCGACTGGGCCGGGATCAATTACTACACGCGGTCCCTGCTGGCCGGACATGATGGCCCATGGCCACACCTGCACGCCGTCGAAGGGCCACTGGAAAAAACCCAGATGGGCTGGGAAATCTACCCGCAGGGCCTGCATGATTTCCTTGTGCGCACGGCGCGGGACTATACCGGCGATCTGCCGCTTTATGTGACGGAAAACGGTATGGCCAATGCCGATACGGTGGTGAACGGAGCCGTCGATGACGCCGCCCGCATCGCCTATTTCGACAGCCATCTTGCGGCGGTGCGCGACGCCATCGCCAGGAGCGTGCCGGTCAAAGGCTACATGGCGTGGTCGCTGATGGACAATTACGAATGGGCGCTGGGCTATGAAAAGCGGTTCGGCATGGTGCATGTCGATTTCGATACGCTCGAACGCACGCCCAAGGCGT
Source organism: uncultured Rhodobacterales bacterium (assembly GCA_964542095.1). GTDB lineage: Bacteria > Pseudomonadota > Alphaproteobacteria > Rhodobacterales > Rhodobacteraceae > Tateyamaria. The sequence goes on along the minus strand of CAZITF010000167.1, from coordinate 3,437 downwards.
CATGGCATGCGTTCAAGAGGATGCTTGCCCGATAACGCGCCGCGACGCGATCAGGCCAGAAGCCAGCCCAGATAGGCGACGTAACAGGCCAGCATGATGGCCCCCTCGCGCCGCCCGACCCGCCAACCGGTGTATGCAAAGACGACCAGCATGACGGTGGCGGCACTCATCACCCAGATATCGAGCGCGATGATCTCTACCGGCACCACCATCGGCTGAACCAGGGCCGTCACGCCCAGAATCCCGAGGATATTGAAGATGTTGCTGCCCAGCACGTTGCCCAGGGCGACATCGCTTTGCCCCTTGCGCACGGCGATGATCGAGGTGACGAGTTCCGGCATCGAGGTGCCGATGGCCACGATGGTCAGGCCGATCACGGTTTGCGAAACGCCTGCGGTCTCCGCGATGGTCACCGCCCCCGACACAAGGAAGCGGGCCCCGAATACAGTGATGACCAGCCCCGCAATCGCGATCAGCAAGGCCTGGCCCGGTGCGGTGTCCGGTCCAGGCACCGCTTCTGCCTCGTCGGCGTACATGGCGGCGGCCGCCGAGGCACCCGCACGCTTTTCCGACCAGAGTGTGAAGGTCAGGTAGGCGGCCAGCGTCAGGACGAAGACACCGCCGATTCCGCGCCCGAGTTCGCCCGACAGGATGGCCAGCAGACACATCAGCGTGGCCAGGACCATGACGGCCCCGTCCCGGCGGAATGCGCTGGCATCCACCACGACCGGGGCCAGCAGGGCCGTGATGCCCAGGATCAACAGCACGTTGCCAATATTGCTGCCGACGACGTTGCCGAATGCGATGCCAGATGCCCCTGACAGGGCGGCCTGCAGGCTGGTGACCAGTTCCGGCGACGAGGTGCCGAAACCCACCAGCGTCAGACCGATGACCATGGGCGACAGGCCAAAGGATTTGGCCACCGAAACGGCGCCGCGCACCAGCATTTCGCCACCGACGATCAGCCCGGCAAGGCCAGCCACAACCAGCACAACCGCAGTCATGTTCCGACACGCTTTCCCTTGCGGAACACGTGCAGCGCGTGCCGCTTGTTGCGATGATATATGCCGCGCGTAGCGCGGTGTAAGTGGGTGATGCGGCAATATTTCGCGCGGGCGGGAACACGCTGCCGCTCGAACTGCGCGTCGGTTTGTTCCTGCCCGCGCGGCCTCACATCCATCTGCGCGGATCAACCGCCTCGCCCGTCCGCGCGCTTTCCTGCGCTGCGATCCCCATCGCCACCGCCGCCCATCCGTCCCTCAGCGACACCTCGGGCACATCCGTCTCCCCCCGCACCAGTGCCACAAACCGCTGATGCTGAAAGAAGGTCGATCCATTGTGATCGCCTGCGGCCAGCAGCATCGGGTCCACCGGGATTTCATGCACCATCGGCCCTTGCGGCGCGCGCGGCGAGGTGATGAGTTTCGCCACGGGTGCCGCCCCCAGATGGGCCGGCCAGAACCGGCCGGGGCCGGGCACGAACGCTTCGATCTTGCCCACGGGGCCGACGGCGGACAGCTCCTCCTGATAGGCCGAGCCTTCGGCGAACATGCACAGTTCCAGCATCGCCCGCGCGCCGCTGTCGAAATCCACGATGACATAGCCGCTGTCGATGATGTCGGGCACGGCACCGTCATAGGCCTCGTCCAGATGGTTGACCGCCTGACCGGCGCTGGCCATCACGCGCACCGGTTCGGCCCCGAGCGCGTGGCGCATCAGATCAAAGAAGTGGCAGCATTTCTCGACAAAGGTGCCGCCGGTGTAGCGGTTGAAACGGTTCCAGTCGCCGACCTTTTGCAGAAAGGGAAAGCGGTGTTCGCGGATCGAAAGCTGTTTGATCCCACCCGTCGCGGCCCCGGCATGGGCCAGAAAACTGGTGATGACGGGCATATATCGGTATTCCATCGCCACCCAGATCGGCGCGGGATAGCCATCGCGCAGATCGGCCAGCCTGACCACATCTTCGGGGTCCGTGAATAGCGGTTTTTCCACCAGCAGGGGCAGGGGACGGGTTTCGGCGATCGCCAGCACCTGTTCCACGTGGCGATAGTTCGGGCTGACGATCAGCACGCAATCGAGGTCCTTCACCGCCAGCACCTCGGCCACACTGCCCACCATCGCGGCTTCGGGGGCAAGGGCGCGCGCCTTTGCTGCCATGCCCGCGTCGGGTTCAAAGATCGCCGCCACGCGCGTTTCGGGCAACAGCGCGATATTGCGCAGGTGTTCCTGACCCATCATGCCGCATCCGATGATGCCGTAACTTACCGTTCGAGCCATCACAGCCGTTCCTTATTTCAATCGTTGGACATAGACCGCGCGTGCCGGATCGAACCAGGTGCGCGAGAATTCAATGGGGGTGGGGGTGTCTGCCCAGCTGAGCCGTTCGATATAGCCGACCGTCTGGCCGGGGCGGGGGCCGTAGGTGTCGGGTGCCCAGTCGGGCACCGGGCCCAGGCTGACGCGATCTTCGGCGCGTTGAATCCACAGCCCCAGGACCGAGCGATAGGTGGCGTAGAGCGATTCGGACATCTTGTCGGGCATGATCAGACCGGCATCGCCATCCAGCCAGATCTCCTCCACCCCGATGATTGTGTCATTGAGCGACCGCAGGCGACGGATGCGAGTCGCCTGATGCGAGGTGCCAAAGGCGGGCAGGTCGGCGGGCTTGTCCATATGATCCAGCGACAGCACCTGCGCGCGCGGCAAACCGCCGCCTTCCAGCAACTCAAGCCGGAACATCGCATAGACGGTGCCCGTATCCCCGCCCGCGCGCACATAGTTGCCGGACCCCTGGACGCTTTCGATCAGACCCTTTGCGCCCATGTCCCGCAGCGCCTTGCGCAGGGTGCCGACGCTCACCCCCAGTTCGGTGGCCATCTCGCGTTCGGGGCGCAACCGCTCGCCGTCGATCAGCCGGCCCGACACGATGTCGCGGGTCAGCAGTTCGGCGATCTGCACGTAGATCGGTAGCGCATGAGAAGAGGTCTGGGGCTGGGACAAGGGCGCGTCCTGAACAGGTGAAAGGAAAATTGATACACTATTGATCTACATCAATGACAGTGTTACGCAAGGCCGAAGTTTCCATCCAGCCAAGGCGCCGCAGCACATGACCATCGTTCCGATCACCTCCCCCGACCTAGATGCGTCCGAGGTGTCGTGGTTTTCGGCCCTGTGCTCGGACGACTACCAGTTTCTCGGCGTGCCGGACGGCGATCTGCGCTCTTCCTGGAAACACTGCTCGGACATCGTGAAAGAAGCCGAAGCACAGGGGTTTCGCAACATCCTGTGCCCGTCCTCCTACCAGGTGGGGCAGGACACGCTGAGCTTTGTGGCAGGCTGCGCGCCGATTACCGACAAGATCAACCTGCTGGCCGCCGTGCGCTGCGGTGAAATGCAGCCGATCATGCTGGCGCGCACCATCGCCACCCTCGATCACA
>CAZITF010000166.1:0-6432 GCA_964542095.1 uncultured Rhodobacterales bacterium | reverse complement strand
TAAGGTGAACCATGAGCCGCTCTAGGTAGCTAGCATCTCTGTGGCTGTAGCTAATGAAGACCTTGTTAACGGTCGTATCTGTGTGTGGCTTACTCGAAAATTTTTCTGGGTTTGTTAGAGCCTCTGAAATCAGAGTGGATAAACGAGCTGAGAATTCACCTTGGAGTCGGTTCTTATCGTAGATTAGCGACTGAACACCCCTCAGGTCGAAGGGAACGAGGTCTGTCTGCTCTGAAATCACTATCACAGGTCGCTTCAGCGCGTGAGCGTAGCCAAGCTCGTACATTACATTAAGATTCGCCTCTGACACATCGCAGATAATCAAATCGCTTGTTTCGATCGCTTCATACAGAACTTCAAGCACCGTTCGGCCAGACGCTTGCGTGTTTTCCATCAAGAGCAGTTCTGCGTTTGGATCAGCTTTCTTCAGTGCATCAGCGGCAACAGCGCGGACTACCGCACGCTCCTGATTGAATGGTGTTATCAAAAAGATCTTCTTCACTTGGAGTACTTCCTAAAACCGTCGCTGGAAAAACACGCAAAAGCACTCTTATCGCAAAAAGGCGGTTTGAGCGACTCCCACGATGTTAAGTCCACTTCTCAACTGCAGACATTCGCGGCAAGGCAGAATCTTCGTAGGTATGGGCTCAAAGCCGCCCTCGCAGCAAAGGCATTTAGCCCCCGCCGAAGGCGCCGATCCATCTCATGTCCTGACCCCGCTCCACGCAAGCCCGGCCTGTGCTTGCCCCGTCGCGCCCTCCATATCCACGTGACAAGCGCAGGACAGTCTGCGCACCGGGTTTGACATCTCGGGAGCTTCGTCATTGAATCAGGTCATGACCATCAAGGACACGACCCGGATGATCGCAGGCATGACCCCGGTTCTGGCCGAGGGTCTGTGGGTCTATTGCTGCGAAACGGACCCCGGACAGGTTGCCACTCTCGTGAACGCGGCCTTTGCCGTTGTGAAAGAAGCAGAAGGCACGACCCTGATCCTGCCCGCCGAGGTCGCTTCGGCAAACGGGTATGACACGGGCTTGCAAATGCGTCGGATCACGTTGAACGTGTTTTCCGACCTCGAAGGGGTCGGTCTGACGGCTGCCGTGGCGCAGGCCCTGACGGATGCAGGTATCGCCTGCAACGTGGTCGCTGCCTATCTCCACGACCACATCTTTGTGCCCGAAAGCGATGCCGAAACCGCCCTATCTGCCCTCCAAAACCTCCAGCGCGCTGCCGCCAAAGAATAAGCAGAAGGTAAATCCGCCTCTGTAACCCCTTGAAAAGACGCGGCCCAAGATGCGTCCCAGCATGGGACACCGTCCGAAGGGTGATTGAATGGAAATGGTGGCGTGGGGGAGACTTGAACTCCCGACCTATCGATTATGAGTCGATCGCTCTAACCAACTGAGCTACCGCGCCATTGGAGGCGTGACCTATGTCAGCCCCCGAGAATCGTCAAGGCCGAAATCCCCTGTTCAGCCCCCGCGCACCGTCTCGATCATCAGCGTGACGTTGTCCGGGTCCGCATCCGGCGTGATCCCGTGCCCGAGGTTGAAGATGTGCGGCCCATTCGAGAACGCCTTCACAATCGCGCGGGTCTCGTCCACCAGCGCCTGCCCGCCAGTCACCATGTGGGACGAGGCGAGGTTGCCCTGCACACAGCCATCCACCTGCACGTGTCTGGCGGCCCACTCCGCCGACACCGAATTATCGAGCGCCACGCAGTCCACTCCGGTCTTGCCGTGGAACCCGACATAGCCATCCCCCGCCTCGCGCGGGAAACCGATGACCGGAATGCCGGGATGACGCGCCTTGACGGCGGCCGTGATCTCGGCACAAGGCGCGACCGCATACTTCTCGAACGCCTCGCCATTCAATGATCCCGCCCAGCTGTCGAAAATCTTGACCACCTCTGCCCCAGCCTCGATCTGGGCGGAGAGATATTCGATCGTGGCGGCCGTTAAGCGTGCCAGAAGCGCCTCGAACAGCGCCACATTGCCCTGCATCAGCGCGTGGGCCGGCCCCTGATCCGGCGTGCCCTGCCCTGCGATCATGTAGGTCGCCACCGTCCATGGCGCACCTGCAAATCCGATCAAGGTGGTTTCATCAGGCAACTCATACCGCAGGATTTTCACCGTCTCGTAAATCGGGTTCAGCGTATCGTGGATGGCCTCAACCGGTTTCAGGGCATCAAAATTCGACTGTGCCGTGATCGTGGAAAGTCGTGGCCCCTCGCCGGTGACAAACCACAAATCCGCGCCCAGCGCCTGCGGCACCAGAAGGATGTCCGCAAACAGGATGGCGGCATCGAATCCGTAACGGCGGATCGGCTGCAACGTGACTTCGGCGGCGAGGTCGGGATTGTAGCACAGCGACAGGAAATCACCCGCCTGCGCGCGCGTCGCCTTGTATTCCGGCAGATAGCGCCCCGCCTGACGCATCATCCAGATCGGCGGGCTTGGCAGGGTCTCTCCGGCCAGCGCCCTCAGTATCGTCTTGGTTTGAACCGCATCTTTCATCACCGCGCGCCTTTGCCTCGTCGTTTCCAGTTGTCACGATAAGTTGGCACACCTAAAAGATAAACCCATGGCAGAGCGACTTCCAAACACAACCGCGCCACTGAAAATCGGCACGCGCGGCTCGCCTCTGGCGATGGCCCAGGCCCATGAAACGCGCGCCCGTTTGGCGGCTGCGTTTGATCTCCCGACTGAGGCGTTCGAGATCGTCGTAATCAAGGTCATGGGCGATGACCGCTCCATGATCGCCGCCGACCGCCCCCTCAAGGAAATCGGCAACAAGGGCCTGTTTACCCGCGAGATCGAGGAAGACCTGCTGGCAGGCAAGATCGACATCGCAGTTCATTCGATGAAGGACATGCCGACCATCCAGCCCGACGGCCTGATCCTTGACACGTACTTGCCGCGCGAGGATGTGCGGGACGCCTTTGTGTCCCCGTCCGCGTCGCGCATCGCCGACCTCGCTGAGGGCGCCGTCGTCGGCACCTCTTCCCTGCGCCGCCGCGCCCAGTTGCTGAACAAGCGGCCCGATCTCGATGTGGTCGAATTTCGCGGCAACGTGCAGACGCGGCTGAAAAAACTGCAGGATGGGGTGGCCGCCTGCACGTTCCTTGCCTGCGCGGGTCTCAATCGGCTCGACATGAAGGACGTGCCCGCCACGCCTGTGGCCACTACCGAGATGCTGCCCGCCATCGCGCAGGGAGCCATCGGGGTCGAGCGGCGGATGAATGACATCAAAACGGGCGATATGCTGGCCGCGATCCATGACGCCGCAACCGGCCAACGGCTGGCATCCGAACGCCAATTCCTTCTGACGCTGGACGGGTCTTGCGAAACGCCCATCGCGGGGCTGGCGACGCTCGAAGGCACAACGCTGACGCTGACCGGAGAAGTGCTGCGCCCGGACGGATCGGAGGCTCTGACGGACACTATGTCGGGACCTATCGAGGATGGCGCGGACATGGGCACGGCCCTCGCACAGACTCTGCTCAAACGCGCAGGACAGACTTTTTTCGACTGGCATGTTTCTTCTGGCTGACAATACTGTTGAGTGAGGCGCGCATGCGCCGAGGGGCGAGGCCCCTGCACCACAACGCCAAAAGACGCCGCGTTTCCCTTGACGCCATGGCCCCCGAATCCCCATCTTGTAGGTGGAGGATGTGGCCATGACGCCCGGCAAAGCCTATCTTGATCCCGACGATATCCGCCCGCTTGCGGTACGCTCAGACCTCGCAGGGGCGTTATTGATCCTGCATTGTTGGGGGGTGATTGCAGGGGCCATCGCCCTTTTTGCTGTTTGGCCCAACCCCGCGACCGCGCTGCTGGCCATTCTGCTGATCGGCTCGCGGCAACTGGGCCTTGCCATCCTCATGCACGAGGCGGCGCACAATGCGATGTTCAAGACACGCGCCCTGAACGAGTTTGTCGGCACGTGGCTGTGCGGATGGCCGATCATGGCCGACCTTGCGGCCTACAGGCACTACCACCTGATGCACCACCGCTATACCCAGACGGACAAAGACCCCGATCTGGTGCTCAGCCAGAAATTCCCGACTTCGCGCGCCTCGCTCAGACGCAAATTCATCCGCGACCTGACGGGGCAGACGGGCATCAAGCAACTGATCAGCCAGATCATGACGTTCGTGCGCCTTGCGGGCGACGACGATGCCATCAAGGCGGCTGAGGGCGACGCGGCGCAAGCGTTCAAATCCAACACGATCTATACCGCCTTCCCGGTGTTTTTCGGTATCGCCCTCGCCATCAGTCTGGTCGGAGAGTGGTGGTGGGGCATCGCGTTCTGGATTGTGCCGTATCTGACATGGTTCCAGTTTGTTCTGAGGGTGCGCAACATCGCAGAACATGGCGCCACCGAGATGTCCGAAGACCCGCTGCGCAACGTGCGCACCACACGCGCCGGACCCATCGCCAAAACATTCATTGCCCCCTATTGGGTCAACTACCACCTCGAACATCACATGATCATGCACGTGCCCTGCTGGCGGCTGCCGCGCATGCACGAATTGCTGGTCCAACGCGGGCTGGGGAACAAGATGAACATCGCCCCCAACTATCGCGCCGCACTGGCCGAGGCGGGCTGGCGCTGATCGAGCGGGTTGAACCCGTGAACGAAACCTTCGAAATTCGGGAAAATGCAGGTAGGGTGAAGAGGTTTCTCGATTCAAAGGAACTTTTTCATGCCCGAATATTTTGACCTTGGCACCTATTCCCGTACCGCCAGCGCAAATCCGGATGCGCAGATCTGGTTTGACCGTGGCCTTGTCTGGCTGTTCGCCTATAACCACGAAGAGGCGATTGTTTGCTTCGATCACGCCCTCGCGGCAGACCCACGTTGCGCCTTGGCCCATTGGGGCATCGCCTACGCGATCGGTCCGAATTACAACAAGCCGTGGGAAGTGTTTTCGCCCGAAGAGAAAGGCCCGGCGCTGGCCCGCGCCCATGCAGCCTTGAAAACCGGGTTGGCGCTTTCGGATGCAAGTGAGGTTGAACAGGCGCTGCTGGCGGCCCTCGCTTCGCGCTATCCCGACGATCCGGCCATCGAGGACTATCAACCCTTCAACGACGGCTTTGCCGCCGCGATGAAACCCGTCTACGAGGCCTTTCCCGACGATCTGGAGGTGGCCTTCGTCTATGCCGAGGCGCTGATGAACCGCACCCCCTGGCAGCTATGGGATTTCTGGAAAGGGGTCGTGAACCCAAAGGCTTCTACACTTGAGGCACAGGCGGTTCTGGAAAGCGCCTTTGACCGGCCAGAGGCCTGGGATCATCCGGGCCTTTTGCACATGTATATCCACCTGATGGAGATGTCGCCCCATCCCGAACGGGCCCTGCGTCACGGTGATCGGCTGACCGGTCTGGTTCCGGATGCGGGGCATCTGGTGCATATGGCGAGCCATATCGACGTGTTGTGCGGTGATTATCAGAACGTTCTTTCGCGCAATCTTGCCGCCGCCACAGTCGATGACCGGTTCAAGGCCCATGCGGGGGCGGCTAATTTCTATGCACTCTATCGCATCCACAACCTGCATTTCGCTTTGTACGGGGCAATGTTCCTTGGCCAGAAGGCCGCCGCCATCGAGGCGGCGAACCGTCTGCAAGCCGAAGTGCCGGACGAGGTTGTCCGCGTCTATCCCGACCTGTTTGAAACTTTCGTCGCCGCCCTGCCCCATGCCTACGTCCGCTTTGGCATGTGGTCCGAGATCCTCGACCTCGCCCTGCCCGAGGACAAGGAACTTTACACCACCACCAACGCGCTGATCCTGTATGCCCGTGCCGTTGCGCTGGCCAATCTGGGGCGCCACGACGAGGCCGCTGCGGCTGGCGCAGCCTTTGATGCGGCCTATGCCGAGGTGCCCGAGGACCGCTACCTGTTCCAGAACACCGCGCGCGATGTTCTTGCGGTCGCAGAGCGGATGATGCGTGGCGAGATCGCCTTCAAGGCCGGGCGCCGGGTCGAAGGGTTGGATGCCCTGCGCGCTGCGGTGACATGCGACGACGGGTTGCTGTACGAGGAACCGTGGTCATGGCCACAGCCGACCCGCCATGCGCTGGGGGCGCTGCTGATGGAGGCCGGGGAGTACGCCGAGGCCGAAGCCGTCTATCGCGCTGATCTGGGGCTGGACGGCGAACTGCCAAGGCCCAGCCAGAACCCGCGCAATGTCTGGGCGCTGCATGGGCTGCACGAATGCCTGCAACGGCGCGGCGAGACCGTGGAACGCCCGCATATCAAGGTACAGTTGGATCAGGCCATCGCGCGGGCTCTGAGGCGTGCCGATGTCATCCTCGCCCGCACTCGGTAGAATCCGGGGCAGGATTCCGGCCGGGCGTAGGGGGTGCGCACGGGCCTCGAGGTGAATGTGGTGATCGAGCGTGACCTCGTCGTGCGATCGATGTGGTG
>CAZITF010000165.1:0-6484 GCA_964542095.1 uncultured Rhodobacterales bacterium | reverse complement strand
CGATGGTGCCGCGCAAGTCCTTGAGAATGCGCACCTCGCGGCTGGATTCCATGCTGTCGCCGTAGGACGACGTTTCGAGGAAATCGACCTCGATTGGCAGATCCAGTTCGCGCACCAGATCGGCGATGAACACGAACGACCCGCGCAAAAGTCCCACGACGACCAGCTTGTCGGTGCCCGCGAATTCGGCCGCGATCTCGCCGCACAGATCCTCGATCCGGGCGGCGATGGCCTTGGCCGAGATCATCTGGTCTATGACATATGGCCGCTCTGGCATGGTGATCCCCTTGATTTCGCGTCTGAACCGCGACACATCGCTTGGGCAACATGTCTCTGAGGTCCTGTCTAACCCGATGCCGACGCATTCCGAAACCCGCTTCCTGCCCTATACCCCCGAACAGATGTATGCGCTGGTGGCGGATGTGCCCTCTTACCCGGAGTTCCTGCCCTGGTGCTCGGCGGCGCGGGTGCGCAAGGTGACGCCAAAGGAGAACTGCGAAGTGATGGAGGCTGATCTGGTCATCAGCTTCAAGGTCTTCCGCGAACGGTTTGGCAGTCGCGTGGTGCTGTGGCCCGAGGATCACAGGATCGACACCGAATATCTGGACGGCCCGTTTCGCCATATGAAATCCAGGTGGGCGTTTGCCCCGGCGCCGGGGGGGTGCGAGGTGTCGTTTTTCGTGGACTTCGAGTTCAGGAATGCGATCCTGCAAGGCATCATCGGTGTCGTGTTCAACGAGGCGATGCAGCGTATCGTGCGCGCGTTCGAACGGCGGGCCGCGGCGCTCTACGGATAAACTCTACGCGGGTTGAACCCGGCCCTCCGGGGGGGATTTTTTTGAAACAGAGAAGTTCAGGGATCACTGCGCTTTTGCTGGATTATGCATGTGCCGAACCGCCTGACGACCTGCGTGCGGTGATGCGGCTGTCGCTTCTTGACTGGGCGGCCTGCGGCATTGCGGGGCAGGCGGAAGGGACGTTCGCGTCCTGGGCTGCGGCGTTGAAAGGTGAGGGTGTCGCGACCCGGTTTGATGGACAAACGAGCCCGCCTGCGCAGGCGGCGCTGGTCAATGGCACCCTGTCCCACGCGCTGGATTACGACGATACCCATTTCGCCCATATCGGGCACCCATCGGTTGTCGTGGTCTCTGCGGCGCTGGCTGTTGCGCAGATGGTTGGCTCTGATCTGGAGGCGCTGGTGGATGCCGCCCTGGTCGGGGCGGAGGCGTCGGTGGTGGTTGGCCTGTGGCTGGGACGCGGGCATTATCAGGTGGGATTTCACCAGACCGCCACCGCGGGCGCCTTCGGGGCCACGGTGGCTGCCGGTCGGCTGCTGGGGTTGGAGCCTGCGCAGTTGCGCCATGCCCTTGGCCTTTGTGCGACGATGGCGTCGGGATTGAAGGGGCAGTTCGGCACCATGGGCAAGCCGCTGAATGCCGGCCTTGCGGCACGTACGGGCGTCGAAGCGGCGATATGGGCCGGGGCAGGCATGACTTCTGCTCCCGACGGTCTGGACGGGCCGCTCGGCTTTGGCGACACGCATCACGGGGCCTGTGACCGGGTGGGGTTCGAATGGCGCATGGCCGGCGTCAGTCACAAGTTCCATGCCTGCTGCCATGGTCTGCACGCAACGCTTGAGGCGGTGCGGGGGGTTGATCTGGCGGCCGCACGGGCCATCACCGTCCACACCCATCCGCGCTGGATGAGCGTGTGCAACCAGCCCGCGCCCGACACCGGACTGGGGGCAAAGTTTTCCTATGCCCATGTGCTGGCGATGGCCGCCCACGGGCGGGACACGGGCGACATCGCGTCCTTCAGCGACGCCTGCGCGCGGGATCCGGCGCTGGTCGCCTTTCGTGATCGGGTGCGTGTGACGGCGGACGACACGCTCAGCGAGATGCAGGCGCGGGTAGACGTGGACGGTACCGTCCATGCCCATGATCTGGGTTCGGTCCTGCCGCTGGATGAGCGCACCGAGCGGATTCGCGCCAAGGCCCGCGCGTTGGTCGGCGACCGCGCCGACGCGCTGTGGCGGACGATCTTGCAGGATGATCTGGTCGGATTTGTCGGGCTACTTCTGCCCCAGCCGCCCCAGTAGCAGACCCAGAGCGTGATCGCGTGCCGCAGCGCGCACCTTGGCCCGCCCGATGGCCCCGAATTCGATCGTCTCGGCGGTCGCGCTGCGTGCATCGGCAACGGCAAAGCAGACGCGCCCCTCGGGCTTGAACTCGGATCCGCCGGGGCCTGCGATGCCGGTGATCGACACGGTCAGGTCCGCAACCGAGCCGGTCAGTGCGCCCATCGCCATCTCGAGCGCAACCTGTTCGCTGACCGCGCCATGCGCCTGCAGTGTCGCGGGCATGACGCCCAGCATCTCGATCTTGGCGCGATTGGTGTAGGTCACAAAACCGCGTTCGAACACCGCCGACGATCCGGCAATGTCGGTCAGTGCAGCGGCCACCATGCCCCCGGTGCAACTTTCGGCGGTGGCAATCATGATGCCGCGTTTCTTTGCCGTTTCAAGGATTTGAAGCGCGAAATTCACCCTATCAGTACCCCATGCGCCAGGGCGGCGAGCGCCAGAACCCCAATGGCGGCGAACACCCCTGCGATGACATCGTCCAGCATCACACCAAGCGCGTCGCCGCGCCGGTCCGCTCGGCCGATCCAGAGCGGCTTCCAGATGTCGAACAGGCGAAACAACACGAAGGCGGCGATCCAGCCGGGCCACATCGCGAGAATGTCGATCCCGCGATCCCACGCCGCGTAGCTGAGTGGAAGCAGGGCAATCCACTGGCCAACCACTTCGTCTATCACGATTTCGGACGGGTCGTGGTCTGCCTGGCCGTCGGTCATCACCTTTGTCGCCCACCACCCCTTGGCAAAACCGGCCAGCAGCGCGATGACCAACAGGGGAAAGCCTCCCAGGATGTGCAAAAGCCACGCCAGCGGCAGTGCCGCCGCCGACCCCCAGGTTCCGGGTGCCGGGCGCAGATAGCCGACACCGCCGACCGTTGCGATCATGCGCGCGATCATGGGCGCACCAGAGCCGCGGTGGCGATGCAGGCGATGCCTTCGCCGCGGCCGGTAAAGCCCAGCCGTTCGGAGGTTGTCGCCTTGACCGACACCCGTGACGCATCCAGCCCGAGGATGCCTGCCATGACGGCACGCATCCGGGTCGCGTGAGGTCCGATCCTGGGGGATTCGCAGATCAGCGTACAATCGACGTTGGAAATCCCGAATCCCATGTCTCGGGCGAGGGTGGCGGCGTGGGTCAGGAAAATGTGGCTTTCGGCCCCCTTCCACTGCGGATCGGAGGGCGGAAAGTGCTGGCCGATGTCGCCCTGTGCCAGCGCGCCATAGATCGCATCGGCGACCGTATGCATGCCGACATCCGCATCCGAATGACCCACCAGCCCCTGGCTGTGGGGGATGGTCACGCCGCACAGTGTCACCTGATCGCCGGGGCCGAAGGCGTGTACGTCAAATCCGTTGCCCAGTCTGATGTCCATCGCGCCCCCGCAGGATCCGTTCGGCCCGCGCGAAATCGGCGGGCAGCGTTATTTTCAGGTTGTCTTCATCGCCCGGCACGATTGCCACGTCCAGCCCAAAGGCACGTGCGACCCCGACATCGTCCGCGGCCTCGCCCTGATGGGCGGCATGGGCGGCGATGATGGAACGAAGCTTGAACCCCTGGGGTGTCTGCGCGCGATAAAGTCCCGCGCGGTCTTGCATGCCCGTGACCTTGCCGTCCGATCCGGTCCAGAGGGCATCGGTGACAGCCAGGGCGGGTGCCGCGCCGCTGGAGGTGCCGAGCGCCGCGATCACATTCGAAATCAGCGCGTTCGTCACCAGTGGGCGCGCGACATCGTGGATCAGCACATGATCGGCCCCGGACACGGCCGCGAGCCCCCTTTTGACCGATGCGGCGCGGTCCGTACCACCGGCGACCACCTGAGTGCGCCCGTCCAGAAATGCGTCGGCCCTGCCGAGGTCATCCACATGCAGCACCAGAACGATTTCACCAATGTCCGGATGTCCGTGAAACGCGGCCAGAGTGTGGGCCAGAACCGGCCTGCCGCACAGCATCTGCCACTGTTTGGGCACTGTGCCTCCGGCGCGTACACCGCGCCCCGCGGCCACGATCACCGCTGCCGCTCTGGTCATGTCGGACACATCCGTTGCATGTGAATTCTCTAGGCTGTCCGGTGGATGCTGTCCATGCCCCGCAGAAACGCCTAAAAATTGGGCAGTCGTGCTAAGTGTTGGCGGGGAATGGCTTGGCCCGGATTGAGAATGGTTCAGCTCTGCTATAGCTCAAGTTGACCGCACAAGGATTAGGCAATGCCCACGGCCCTTGGCCCTCTCGATATGTCACCGCCCGTGATGCTGGCTCCCATGGCCGGAATCACCGACCTGCCGTGTCGCACCCTTGTGGCGCGGTTTGGGGCGGGCATGGTCGTGTCCGAAATGGTGGCAAGCCACGATATGCTGAACGCGCGGCCCGGCTCCCGTGAAAAGGCGGAACTGGGACTGGGCGCTGCTGGCACCGCCGTGCAGCTTGCCGGGCGCGAGGCCGCGCCGATGGCCGAAGCTGCAAAGATGGTCGCAGGGCAGGGCGCGCAGGTGATCGACATCAACATGGGGTGCCCGGCCAAGAAAGTGACGCAGGGCTATTCCGGCTCTGCCCTGATGCGTGACCCGGATCATGCGCTGACCCTGATCGAAGCCGTGGTGCGCGCGGTCGATGTGCCGGTGACGCTGAAAACACGGCTGGGTTGGGATGACGGCATGCTGAACGCGCCCGAGATCGCGGCGCGGGCCGAGGCGGCAGGTATCCGTCAAATAGTGATCCATGGGCGCACGCGCTGTCAGTTCTACAAGGCGCGCGCCGATTGGGCGGCTATCCGGGCGGTAAAGGAAGCGGTGTCGATCCCAGTGATCGCCAATGGCGACATCGTCGACGCAGGCACGGCGGCCGAGGCGCTGCGCCTTTCCGGCGCGGATGGCGTGATGATTGGTCGCGGTGCGCAAGGCAGGCCCTGGGTGCTGGCCGAAGTGGCTGCGGCCCTTTTCGGCACACCTGCGCCGGTGATTCCCAAGGGCGCGGATTTTGTCGATCTGGTGATCGGCCATTATACCGACATGATATCGTTTTATGGCGAAGTGCTGGGCCTGCGCGTCGCGCGCAAGCATCTGGGCTGGTTCATGGACACCGCACGCACGGCACCCGACGCGCGCCGCGCGGTGCTGACGGCCAGGACGCCCGCTGCCGTGATCGGGCTCTTGCCGGATGCGCTGATGCCCGACGCGCAGGTGGCCGCATGACCGGCGTGGGCGATCTGTGGGCCTCTCTGCCCGTGCCGGCCATCGTGATCGGACCGGGGGACGAAATCGTCGACATCAATTCGGCCGCCGAAGGATTCTTCAACGCCTCGGTCAAGACCATGCGCGGTCAGCCCCTGTGGGATCAACTGGCCGTGGATGCGCCACTGGAAGAAAGCCTGGCGCGGGCGCGCAGGAATGGCACGCCGCTGTTCGTGAACGATGTGGATGTGGGCAATGGCCAGCGCGCGCCGCTGCAATGTGCGCTACAGATCGCGCCGCTGGCAGGCGCGCCCGATCACATGCTGCTGATGATTTCCCCACGCGAACTGGCGGGTCGCATGACCCAAAGCCATTCGGTGAAATCCGCGGCCAAGTCCGCCATCGGCATGGCCGAAATGCTGGCCCATGAAATCAAGAACCCGCTGGCCGGGATCACCGGGGCGGCGCAATTGCTCAGCATGAACCTCGGGGCGGAAGACCTTGAATTGACAGACCTAATCGTCGAGGAATCCCGCCGCATCGTGAAGCTGCTGGAGCAGGTCGAACAGTTCGGCAATCTGTCGCCCCCCGATTTCCGCCCCGTCAACATCCACGATGTGCTGGACCGTGCGCGCCGCTCGGCGCTGCTGGGTTTTGGCGGGCATATGACCATCATCGAGGATTACGACCCCTCGCTGCCCCTGGCCCATGGCGATCCGGACCAGTTGTTGCAGGTGGTGCTGAACCTGCTCAAGAACGCCTCCGAAGCCGCCGGAGACCGAGGGACGATCCGCTTGCACAGTTATTTCGAACACTCTTTCCGGCTGCGCCGCGCCGATGGCTCCGGCCAGTCGCTGCCGTTGCAGATCGAGATCATCGACGACGGCCCCGGCCTGCCCGAAGGGATCGCCGCCGACATCTTTGACCCGTTCGTATCGGGCAAGGAGAACGGCACCGGCCTGGGCCTTGCGCTGGTGTCCAAGATCATTTCCGACCACGGCGGCTGGATCTCGGTCACCTCCGTGCCCGGGCGAACCGTGTTTCGCCTTTCGCTGCCCCGCGCGCCCAAGCCCGACGCTCCTGACGCTGAACCAAAGGACTGACCCATGGATGGAACTGTACTTGTCGCCGACGATGAACGCACGATCCGCACCGTTCTCACGCAGGCCCTCACCAG
>CAZITF010000164.1:0-6495 GCA_964542095.1 uncultured Rhodobacterales bacterium | reverse complement strand
ATCAGGTGTTCTCGCCCCCCTATCACCCCTACACCGAGGCGCTGCTGTCTGCTGTGCCGATCGCCGACACCAAAGTCAAAAAGACCCATATCGTGCTGGAGGGCGACATCCCGTCGGCCATGAACCCGCCGCCGGGCTGTCCGTTCCAGACACGGTGCCGCTGGAAGTCCGAAGTGCCCAATGGCCTGTGTGAAAAGGAAGTGCCGCCCGTGCGCCATTTGGCCGAAGGCCATCAGGTCAAATGCCACCTCGCCGACGATATCCTTGCGCGGATGGAGCCAGTGATCACAATTGCGGCTGAGTAGCCGCCGCCTGGTTCACCACATCCTGGGCTGAGGTGTAGGCCCCGACATATTCCCAGAATCCGGGAATGACGATGAATTCGATCACGTAGCGGACTTCGATTTGGTTCGCGGCCAGAACGCCGACGACATAGAAGGTCCAGAAGCGGAAAGCGCGCTTGGCCGTGCGGTTGAAAATCAGCGTGAACAGGAAGCCGACCGGCGCGAGCGCGCAGGCGGCGATGTAGGCGCCAAGTTTGTAATCGGCCAGCACGAGACCATACAGTGTCTGCCAGTCCAGTGACATGACGAACAACAGGCCGAGGTTCTGGGCAAAAAGCATGCCCGCTGTCGCCCCCGCAAGCCCACCGGCCGCCATCATGTCCAGATGCAACCGCCGCGACTTGCCCGACCTGTTCACCAGCCCCCGGCGCTTGACGATCACGTCGGATGCGTTCTGGGTGCGTCCGGAATTGATCCGCGCAACGCGCTCGTCAAAAGTCGATTGTCCCGGTTTCATGGTCTGCTCCGTGCTTGCATGCGATCTGCCCCGGCAAGGGCGTGGGTGTGCGGTATCCTGTGTTGCAAACAATCTTGGCGGGAATGGGGCGGAACATTGAAAAAGCGCGCCACGGCGGTGCCATGGCGCGCGTTGGGGTCAGCAATTGTGTCGCGTCATTTGGTATGCGACGGGTCGATTTCTTCCGGCATCTTCTCGATCACGCGGGCTGCGGTGCTGGCGATCAGGGCCTTGTAGAAATCAGGCGCGTTCGGATCGACAACGATGACATCCGCGGGGGCGATGACCTCCGCTTTGGTCGCGCTCATCCGGATGGGATAGGTCTCCGACGGGAAAACATTGTCGGGATGCGAGTATTCCACGGTGATCTGCATCTCGTTGAATACATCGCCGTCGGGCGTGACCTTGTTGCCATCAAGCAGCAGTTCGATCACCTGCACTTCGATCAGCGAATCCGTCTCGAGGCCGGTCGTCACCACCCCTGCTTCGATCGCGGCTTCCAGATCGGCGGCAATGTTGGGAAAGAACGAATAGCTTGCGGCACCCTCGATTCCTGCTGTGCGTGTTTCCACGACCACATCACCCAAAGGTTCGGCCGCCTGAACGGTCGTAAAGCCGGAGGCCAGAACGATGGCAAGTGCGGTGCTTTTCATCAGCTGTGTCATGTCTCTTCCTTTCGTTTCATCGGCATCCGCGCCGCCCGTACAGGAATGGCGCGCTGCCGAATTCGTTTCGCTGAAGAGATAACGGGAGAGGGTTGGATCGGTTCCAATCTGCGCACGCGCCATGGGCACTTAACCGCCGAGTGCTGTCATTTACTGAATTTTATGAGGGTCTTAGCTGCCCCAGATAACCCGCACGTAATTGCGTGTCTCACGGTAGGGCGGCACACCGCCGTGCTTTTTTACAGCCTCGGGACCGGCGTTGTAGGCGGCCAGCGCAAGACGCCAACTGCCGAAAGTCAGGTATTGCTGCTTGAGGTATTTCGCCCCGCCATCGAGGTTTTCGACCGGGTCCTTGCGGTCCACCCCAAGGGTGCGGGCGGTGGCGGGCATGAGTTGGGCCAGACCATAGGCACCCTTGTTCGAACGTGCATTCGCATTCCAGCCCGATTCCTGCTGCACAAGGCGCAGGAACAGGTCAACCGGCACGCCATGACGGCGGGCGGCGTCCTTGGCGACGGACAGGTATGGCCCGGAATAGCGGCCCCGGTATTTGGGTGTGTCCGTGTCCCATTTGGTTGGCGTTACCACCTTGGGCGGCTGCAGACGGACCGAATTGCTGTATTGCGACGCGGCCCGGGAATCGAGAACTTTGGTCTGGGAATTGAACAACTTGCCGCGACTGCGCGACGACAGTGTCTGGGCCGTCCCTGCTTCTGCCACCAGTGCCAGGATGATGGCCCCTGCCCATACTGCCCGCATTGTTGTCCCACACCCCAGTTGACGGCCTTGGCGCCTTCGACGCGCAATATACGGATTTTTCCGCCCTGATCCAGCCTCTGCGGTTTTACGTGGCATTAACCATGTGTAGTCTAGCCAGAACGCAAAGCGGCAGAAGGAATCATCGCCGCACCGGACAAAGGGGAAGAATATGGCAGGCTCGGTTAACAAGGTCATTCTGATCGGCAATCTGGGACGTGACCCGGAAGTGCGCACGTTCCAGAACGGCGGAAAAGTGTGCAACCTGCGTATCGCCACGTCTGAAACGTGGAAAGACCGCAACACCGGAGAGCGCAAGGAACGCACCGAATGGCATTCGGTGGCCATCTTTTCCGAGCCTTTGGCCCGCGTCGCCGAGCAATATCTGAAAAAGGGTTCGAAGGTGTATATCGAGGGCCAGCTTGAGACCCGCAAATGGCAGGACCAGTCGGGTCAGGACCGTTACAGCACCGAAGTGGTGCTGCGGCCCTACCGTTCGGAACTGACCATGCTGGACGGTCGCGACGGCGGCGGCAGTGGCGGCAGCTTTGGCGGCGGTGGCGGTTCGGCCGACCAGATGGGATATGATGACCGTGGTGGCGGCGGCGGCGGGGCGAGCCCGGCGCCAAGCCGTGACCTCGATGATGAAATCCCGTTCTGAGGGGCGGATTTTGACGCAAAATCCGGGCTGGAAACCGACGCGGTTTCCGGTCCTTCCTTGACGTCGGGCTTCAGGCGGTGGATGTTTTCCGCGTCGGAAAACACATGCGGAAACTGCGTCAGTTTCCGGCCAGCGCATCCTCCAGCACGGCCAGCACAACATCGCGCGGCACGTCCGATGTGACAAAGGCCTCGCCGATCCCGCGCGCAAGGATGAAATTGAGCGTACCGGCGACGACCTTCTTGTCCTGCCCCATGAGATCGAACAGCGCTGCGGCCCCCGGCAGAGCGCCGGGAATGTCGCGGATGTCGGTCTTCATCCCCATCGCCTTGAGGTGCGCGCGCACCCGGCTCGGGTCTTCCTGACTGCACACGCCCAGCCGCGAAGACAGCTCGAAAGCCAGCCCGCAACCGATTGCGACCCCCTCGCCGTGCAAGAGCCGGTCGCAATAGCCCGTCGCCGCTTCGAGCGCATGGCAGAACGTGTGGCCAAGATTCAGCAAGGCGCGCTCGCCCTGTTCGGTCTCGTCGCGGGTCACGATCCCGGCCTTCATCTCGACCGAGCGTTTCACCGCCGCCACCCGCAAGGCCATATCTCCTGCAGCCATCGCCGGCGCGTTGACCTCCAGCCACTCGAAAAACGCGGCATCCCCGAGCAATCCGTATTTCATCACCTCGCCGTAGCCAGCCAGAAAATCGCGCGGCGTCAGGGTCGACAGAACATCCGTGTCGGCCAGTACAAGGCTCGGCTGATGGAACGCCCCGGCAAGGTTCTTGCCCTGGGCGGTGTTGATCCCTGTCTTGCCCCCGACCGAGCTGTCCACCTGCGCCAGAAGGGACGTGGGCACCTGCACGAAACGCACCCCACGGCGCAGAATGGCACAGGCAAAACCGACCAGGTCGCCGATCACGCCGCCGCCCACGGCGACAACCACATCGCGCCGCTCGATCTTCTGATCGAGCAGCCATTCGGTGACCTGCTCCAGATGGGTCCAGCTTTTGGTGGCCTCGCCAGGCGGCAATTCCAGCACCACGCAGTCGATCCCCGCCTTGCCCAGTCCGTCCCTCAGGGCGGCGAGATGCAGGGCGGCCACCCGGGACTCGGTCACCACGGCGACACGTGGGCGCGGCAAAAGGGGGGCGATCAGCGCCCCGGATTCGGAGATCAGGCCGGGGCCGATCAGCACGTCGTATGCGCGCGCACCCAATGGAACATGAACGGTTTCACGCATCACTACTCTCCAACACATCCGGACGTTCACGCAGCAGTGTCGCGATCACCCGGTCGACCATTTCGTCAATCGACACATCCGGCAGCGATTTGACCGCCACATCCGCCAGCGCATAGAGCGGCACCCGCGCGCCGTAGATCTCGGCCAGCGTCGCGCGTGGGTTCGGGGTGCGCAGCAAGGGGCGCGTATCCTTGTGGCGGACCCGCTGCCAGAGCAGATCAAGATCCGCATTGAGCCACACCGACACGCCACGCGCCGAAATGTTTTCGCGGTTTTCCTGCGCCAGAAAGGCCCCGCCCCCGGTCGACAGCACGCCCCGTTCGGCATCCAGCAGGCGCGAGATCACCTGGGTTTCCTTGCTGCGGAAAAACGGTTCCCCGTCGCGGGCGAAAATCTCCTGAACGGTGCGGCTGGCGGCGGCCTCGATCTCCGCATCGCTGTCGAGAAACGGAACGCCGAGCCGCTGTGCGAGCGCGCGCCCCACAGCGGTCTTGCCAGCCCCCATCATTCCAACCATCACGATGGTTTTTTTCAAATGGTACTGCACCCCGAGTTGTGTTTTTGACAGATTATGCTGTTTTTCGCTCATTGCGTTGTCAATGACGTGATTTTCCAAAAAAGGCCATATATGCTTTGCACCAAAACAAGAATTCGCGCAAACGTCATCGAGGCAGTACATCTATGTTCCGACTCTTCAAGCTGTTGATCTTTCTTGCGATCATCGGGTTCATCGGACTCGTGGGCTATGCCTATGTGGGCGAATACTTCGGTGCCAACTTTTCGCCACCACAGGACGAGGTGCGCGTGCCAGTGACACTCGATGCGGAATAGTCTGATATCGCTGATATGTCTGGCCACGTTCGGCGCGGCCACGAGCGGGTTGGCTCAGGAGCCCGCGACGCCCCCGCTGAACGTGATCGACTGGCTTGACGGACAAGCCCTGCAGCCCACTGCGCTGAGCATCGATGAACCCGGCGTGGCCGTCTCGGGCACGGTGCCCAGCGTCACAGTGAGACCGCTTGGCACTGTTGCGCCCAAACGGGTCGGTCTGGCACCGCCCAGCGTGACCGGCTTGCCCGATACACTGTGGTCCGGCAGCGACGGTGCAGCACTGGCCAGTGCGATCGACGATATACCCGTCCTGCGACTGCCTGCTTTGCAGTCGCTGTTTTACACCATCCTTCTGGCCGAGGCGCATCCGCCCGCAGGGGGAATCTCCGACTTCGATCTGGCCCGCGTCGACGCGCTGGTCGATCTGGGCGCGCTCGACCCGGCTCTTGCCCTGCTCGAACAGGCCGGTCCGGAGGCATCAAGGGCGCATTTTGCGCGCTACATGGACCTGTCTTTGCTGGCCGGATCGCCCGAGCGTGCCTGCGCCACATTGCGCGCCCGCCCTGCCCTGTCACCGGGCAAGGCCGAGGAAGTGTATTGCATCGCCCGCACGGGCGACTGGAGCACGGCGGCCCTGCAACTTGGCACCGCTCGTGTTCTCGGTCTGATCGATGAGCCGACGGTTGCGGCTCTCGAACGTTTCCTCGATCCCGACCTGTTCGATGGCGAACCGCCCCTGCCCGTCCCGACCGAGCCTTCTGCCCTGATGTTCCGCCTGTTCGAGGCCAACGGCACACCGATCCCCACGCGCGGTTGGCCGGTGGTCTATGCCAACGCAGATCTCTCTGACACCGCAGGCTGGAAAGCACAGATCGAAGCCGCCGAGCGTCTCGCGCGCACGGGCGCGGTGCCGGACAACCACCTTTTGGGTCTTTACACCCAACGTCGGCCCGCCGCATCCGGCGGCGTCTGGGACCGCGCAACCGCCCTTCAGCGCTTTGAAACCGCTTTGCGCACAGGCAGCCCGGCGGCAGTATCGAAAACCCTGCCAGGTGCATGGCGCGCCATGCATGACTCGCGCCTGACAGTGCCGTTCGCGGCACTGTTCGCGGATGATTTGGCCAGTATGACGCTGAGCGGACGTACCGCGGATATCGCCTTTGAAGTCATCCTGTTATCGCCGGATTACGAACGCGCCGCACAGGTCTTTCCCATGCGCGCGCTCAGCCGCCCGGACCTTGCCGCGGTCGCATCCGGAAACGTTCCGTCCGGCCTTGACGGGCAAGGGACTGCCGGAGCGGTTCTGTCGGCCTTTGGTGGTGCGCCGCCCGATCCGCGCATCGTGACCCGGGCGCAGGGCGGAGCATTGGGCGCAGCCTTGCTTGACGTGCTGGCCCTGACACTCGAAGGGGCCGAAGGCGACGTGGCGCGCCTGACAACCGGTCTGGCCACCTTGCGCGCCCTTGGCCTTGAGGATGTTGCGCGCCGCGCAGGCCTGCAGGTCATGTTGTTGGAAGATACACCATGAGCAGCAGCACCTGGATCGCCAC
>CAZITF010000163.1:0-6498 GCA_964542095.1 uncultured Rhodobacterales bacterium | reverse complement strand
AGCCCCGAGGCGCTTGCCAAGGTCAACGAGGTCGAGAAGAAATCCAAGAAGATCAGCCTGATGGAACTGACCGAGCGCACCTGCAAATGGCCCGTGGGCGATCCGGCGACGGAAAACTTCTGGTTCTGTGGCCTGCCCGTGCAGCAGGGCAAACCCTATTGCGAGGCCCATGTGGGCGTGGCTTTCCAGCCGATGTCCTCGCGCCGCGACCGCCGTCGCTGATCGCATCTTTGCCCCTCGCGATGCGCCCGTCGGGGCGGACGGGCAGGATGTCTGCGACCCGGGCCGGGCAGGGTGCAAGGCATCTCAGGCGCGCCCTTCACGAGCGGACCTTCGGCCAGCCGCCCGTCAGGATCAGGGTTGCGGTCACCGTGGTGACCTCTGAATAGCCGCGCGCGATGCGCCCGATACGAAAAGCCCGGTTCAGATCAGTGTCTCCAGAGGATAGCGGGGCATGTGTCATGATGCTCACCTGCGGATCCCGGTTGCGGTAGGATCGTGTGGTCGAACATCTGCTTGAAACAAAGTCCAACGCAGGTGTGAGTTGTACCTGTCACGGCCACATGACAGGAAGACCAGAGACCGGGACCCGACTGGAAAGCCGACAAATGATCGACGTACCCCCTTCCCCTCCGCGTGCCGCCGATGTGCTGGCCGCCCGCCTTTTTGATGCCGGGTGCCGTCATGCGTTCGGCATGCCGGGCGGCGAAGTGCTGACGCTGGTGGATGCACTGGAACGGGTCGGCATCCGGTTCATCCTGTGCAAGCACGAGAACGCCGCCGCCTTCATGGCCGAAGGGGCCTGGCACCGCACCGGCGCGCCGGGCATTCTGGTGGCAACCGTCGGGCCCGGCGCCCTGAACGGTGTGAACGCGGTGGCCAATGCCCATCAGGACCGCGTGCCGCTGATCGTGTTGACCGGCTGCGTCGATGCGGACGAGGCGCAGACCTACACCCATCAGGTGCTGGACCAGACACAGGTGTTCCGCCCGATCACCAAGGCGACCTTTACCCTGAACACCGGCGCCGCCCATGTGATCGCGGACAAGGCTGTGGCCATCGCGACCGAAGGCCGCCCCGGCCCGGTCCATATCGATGTGCCCATCACCGTGGCGGTCACGCCCGTCACCCCCGAGATTCCGACGCGGCGCAGCGTGGCCACGCCGGTGGTGCCCGCCCCGGCGCACCTCGCCGAGATGCGTGCCCATCTGGAACACGCTGAACGGCCCATTCTGATCGTGGGCGTGGATGCGCTGACCCAGGGGTTCGATGCGCGGCGCGGCGATATTTCGGAGGTGCTGCGCCGCTTTGTCGACACCTATCAGGTGCCGGTCATCACCACCTACAAGGCCAAGGGTCTGTTGCCAGAGGACCATCCGCTGGCGCTTGGCGGGGCCGGTCTGTCGCCAAAGGCCGATGGGATCCTGCTGCCCCTGGTCCAGCGCGCCGATCTGATCATCGCTCTGGGCTATGATCCGATCGAGATGCGAACGGGCTGGCGGGATTTCTATTTTCCCGGCATCCAGACCATGATCGACATCACGGCAGAGCCGAACCACCACTACATGCATCAGGCCTCCATCAACGTGGTCGGCGATTGCGGGGCCACTCTGGCCGCCATCAGCGACGGCGTCGCGCCCCGCACCACTTGGGCGCATGGCGATGTGGCGCAGGCCAGGGCCGCCCTGGCCACCGCCTTTCCCGGCGATGATGACTGGGGACCGGCGGCGATCATCGACACCTGCCGCGCCGCCCTGCCCCGCGACACGCTGGCCACAGCCGACAGCGGCGCGCACCGCATCCTGCTCAGCCAGATGTGGGAGTGCTATGAACCGCGCGGGCTGATGCAATCCTCGGCGCTGTGTACCATGGGCTGCGCCATTCCGCTGGCCATGGGCGCGCAGGTGATCGAGCCGGAGCGCACCGTTGTGAGCTTTTCCGGCGATGCGGGTTTTCTGATGGTGGCGGGCGAGTTGTCGACTGCCGCGGAACTGGGCCTCAAGACCATCTTCGTGGTCTTTGTCGATGCCTCGCTGGCGCTGATCGAGTTGAAACAGCGCCAGCGTCAGCTAAGCAATACAGGTGTGGATTTTGCGCGTCACGACTTTGCCGCGATCGGCCGGGCCCTTGGCGGGGCCGGGCATACGGTGACGTCGCGCGCCGAACTGCGCGACGCGCTTGTTGCGGCGCAAAACAGCGAGACGTTCAGCGTCATCGCCTGTGTGATCGAACGGGGGGCCTATGACGGACGCATCTAGACCGGGCGCGCTGGACGGCGTCTATGTCCTTGATCTGTCGCGCATTCTGGCGGGGCCGACGGCGACGCAATTGCTGGGCGATCTGGGGGCCACCGTGATCAAGGTCGAAAACCCCAAGACCGGCGGCGATGACACGCGCGGCTGGGGGCCAAACTATGCCAAGGGCAGCGACGGGCAACGCACCGACCTGTCGGCCTATTTCATGGCCGCCAACCGCAACAAGCAGTCCATTGCCGTCGATATCTCGACCCATGAAGGACAGGACATCGTGCGCCAGCTGGCCGCGCGGGCCGACATCGTGATCGAGAATTACAAACCTGACGGCCTTGTCAAATACGGGCTGGATCATGCCACGCTGCGCAAGGCGCATCCGGGTCTGGTCTATTGCTCGATCTCGGGCTTCGGCCAAACGGGGCCGAACCGGGACCAACCGGGATATGATCTGATGGCGCAAGGCTATGGTGGGATCATGTCGCTGACGGGCGATCCGGACGGGGCGCCGATGAAAGTCGGGGTGGGTATCGCGGATGTGATGTGCGGGATGTATGCGACCATCGGCATTCTGGCCGCCTTGCGCCACCGCGATGCGACCGGCGAAGGCCAGCATATCGACCTGTCGCTTGTGGACGCGCAGATGGCGTGGCTGATCAACGAGGGGTGCAACTATCTGACCTCTGGCCAGGTGCCCGAACGGCGCGGCAATGCGCACCCCAATATCGTGCCCTATGACGCCTTTGAAACAAGCGACGGTCATGTTCTGGTCGCCGTGGGCAACGATTCACAATATGCGCGGTTTTGCGATGCGATCGGTGCGCCCGGGTTGGCGCGCGATCCGCGCTTTGCGACCAATATGGGCCGGATCGAGCACCGCGATGCCCTGATCCCGGCGCTGCGCCCGCTGCTTGCGTCGATGAGCAGGGCCGAGGTGCTGGAGAAGTTGCAAAAGGTCAAGGTGCCCTGCGGACCGATCCACAATGTGGCCGAGGCGCTGGGGTCGGATCAGGCGCAGGCACGCGGCACGGTGGTCGAGGTGCCCCGCAGCGATGTGGCGGACGGCTACGTCCGGCTTCTGGCGAATCCGCTCAAGTTTTCGGCAACACCTGTACGGTACGACCGCCCGCCACCAAGGTTCGGGCAGGATACGCAAGCCATTCTGGCAACACTGAAATCCGCAAGATCGCAAGACTCCTGAAGCTTTCGCAAGCGCTTTGGCTGAATTCCGCCACTTCTGCGGGAGAGTGATGAAATCTTGCTCACGAAAACCATATTCCCCCTTCACGTGTGCGTGTGAGGCCCGCGCAAAGGGTCACATTGCAGGCCAGATGCTTTAGACCTGAAGCTGTCACAGTAAAAAAGGTTCGCCGTTCATGATGCACGATATTTGCCAATCCCCCGTCAGTCTGGAGGAACCAGCCCTTCTTGCAGAATGGAACGGGATGATCCGCGCGTTTCTGGCGCATGGCACGGCGACACCGACCCATCTGGGCGTGGTTCTGAGCGGTGCGCCGGACTTTGCCATGGGGCATGCCGCCAAGGGGCTGTTTTCGCTGATGATGGGGCGCAGGGAACTGAACGCAGTGGCCCGCGAGGCCGGGCAGACCGCCGTAGCGGCCCTGGCCGCGTCCGGCGGCAGTGCCCGCGAGCGCCTTTGGGTGCGCGCGCTGGGCGAATGGCTCGACGGGCGCCCTTCGGGTGCCATCGCCGCGATGGAGCGGATTCTCGTCGATCATCCCACCGACACCCTGTCGGCCAAGGTCAGCCACGCGATCCGCTTTATCCTGGGCGACGGAGTGGGCATGCGGGCGTCCGTCGAAAACGTGCTGGACGCGCACAAGGGGCACGATCTGGAAGGGTATGTGCATGGCTGTCACGCCTTTACCCTCGAAGAAACGGGCGAGTATGACGCCGCCGAGGTCGCTGGCCTCAAGGGCCTGGAACTGTCCGGGGATGACGCCTGGGGTCTGCATGCGGTGGCGCACGTCTATGACATGACGGCCCGCCCCGATCACGGCATCGCGCTGATCGAAAACAATTGCTCCGCCTGGGATCACTGCAACAACTTCCGCTACCACGTCTGGTGGCACAAGGCGCTGCTGCATCTGGACCGGGGCGAGAACGAAATCGTGCTGGCGCTTTATGACGCGCAGGTGCGCGCTGACAAGACCGACGATTACCGCGACATGGCCAATGCGACCTCGCTGCTGATGCGGCTGGAGCTCGAAGGGATCAATGTCGGGCGACGTTGGGAAGAACTCGCCGATTTCGCGCAGAACCGCACCGATGACGGCTGCCTTGTCTTTGCCGACCTGCATTACATGCTGGCCCTTGGCGCGGCGGGGCGCACAGACGCCCGACAGGCGTTGACCCTGCGCTTTGCACAGGACGGGACGCGCACCGGCGAGATGCCGGCCCGTGTGGCCCATCCGGGCAAGGCCGCCCTTGCCGGGCTCAACGCCTTTGCCGAAGGACGCTATGATCTGGCCTTCCGGAACCTTGCCGCCGCGCGGCCCGCGATGCAGACCATCGGCGGCAGCCACGCGCAGCGTGACGTGTTCGAACGGATGACCATCGATGCAGGCCTGCGCGCAGGCATGGTCGACGCGTCCGAAGCGCTGATCGAAGACCGCATCGCGCGCCGCGCCGGTGCCTTGGACAGATTTTCCCAGACCCGCCTTGCCAGCATCGGCGAGGCACGACGCATTCCCGCGCAATAATGCGCCCGCCTCGGCCCCGCGCTGCGCTCGGGCCGAGACTCCGTGATCAAAGAAGACTAAAGAGCGGCCATGACCTTTGCCGACCCGACCCAATCCACCGCAGCCCCCGCCGCTGCCACACCCGCCGCCCCGGCGCGGGTGCGCGATATCCGTCTGGATTTTTTCCGCGGCATCGCGATGTTCATCATCCTGATCGCCCATACGCCGGGCAACTTCCTGACCTCGTGGATACCAGCGCGCTGGGGCTTTTCCGATGCGACAGAAATCTTCGTGTTCTGTTCGGGCATGGCGTCGGCCATCGCCTTCGGGCGCGCATTCGATACCGCAGGCTGGCGCATGGGCACGGCCCGCGTCACGTTCCGGGTCTGGCAGGTCTACTGGGCGCATGTGGGCTTGTTCTTTGCCACGCTGGCGCTGGTGTCGTTCCTCACCAGCCTCGAATGGGACGGCACGCGCAACTATGTGGGCCAGTTGAACCTGTGGCGCTTTTACGTCCAGGTAGACACCGGCACAGTCACCGACCTGATCGTACGCTTGATGACGCTGCGCTATGTGCCGAACTATTTCGACATCCTGCCGATGTATATGGTGGTGCTGGTCATGATGCCCGTGGTCATGGCGCTGGCACGGGTGCATCTGGGACTGGCCTTTGGCTTCATGGCCGTCACGTGGCTGTTGGGCCAGACCGCACTGACCGAGGCCCTTGGGTTGCCGAACCTGGAACTGCCCGCCGATCCGTCCTCGGACCGGTCCTGGTTTTTCAACCCGTTCGGCTGGCAGTTGATCTTCTTCACCGGCTTCGCCTTCATGCGCGGCTGGATTCCGAAACCGCCGGTCAATGGCCTGCTGATCGGCATTGCCCTGTTCCTTGTACTGGCCAACATCCCGCTGTCCAACATCGGCGTGCGCGAGTTGGGTTTCGACTGGGCGCGCGATTGGCGTTCGGACAACACCGCGTGGATCACAAAGTCCGACTTCGGCATCCTGCGCTATGTGCATTTCCTTGCCCTGGCTTACCTGATGTGGGTCCTGGCCGGAGACAAGGGCAACCGTATCCGGGCAGGTGACGGCACCCTCGGGCGCCTCTGGGATCGCGTGTTGCAGATCATCCTCAAGGTCGGACAACAATCGCTGGCCGTCTTCGTCGTCTCCATGTTCACGGCCCGCATAATGGGCTTTGCCATGGATGTGCTGGGGCGCGAGACCGGCACAGTCCTGCTGGTGAACTTTGCCGGGGCTTGCGTGTTGATCGTCACCGCCTATGTGGCGGGATGGTTCAAATCCCACCCCTGGAAAAAGGCCACAACCTGATGCTGCGTCGCGAGTTTCTTGCAAGCCTTGCCGCACTGGCCGCCGCCCCGCAGGCGTCCTGGGCGCAAGACGCGACCGAACCGGGGTTGCAACTGGGCGATGCGGTGCCGTTTTCCCCCTCGGATGTGGCCGAGCGCGCGCGCGAGATGGCGACCCGCGACTACCAGCCCCGCCCGCTGATCCCGCAGGCGTGGCGCGACCTGACCTATGACCAG
>CAZITF010000162.1:0-6522 GCA_964542095.1 uncultured Rhodobacterales bacterium | reverse complement strand
CTCTTCCTTGGCCTCGTCGATGCCCGCGACGTCATCAAAGGTGACGCGCCCATGCTTTTCCGTCAGCATCTTGGCCTTGGATTTGCCAAAGCCCATGGCACCGCCTTTGCCGCCACCCTGCATCCGGTTCATGAAATAGACCCAGACACCGATCAGCAGCAGGAAGGGCAGAAGTGAGACAAGGAACGTCTGGAAGCCGGACTGTTGTTGTTGTTCGGCCCGCACGGGGACGTTGTTTGCGATAAGAAGACCGGTGACTTCGGCGTCTTGCGGCTTGATCGTCACGAAATCCTCGGCGCCACGGCGAAAGCGCACCTGTTCCCCATCCAGCGTCACATTGCTGACCGAGCCGTCCTCGACGGCGGCCACGAACTCGGAATAGCTGACTTCACGGCTTTGAAGCGTGTTGCCGGAGCCGCCAAACAAGTTGAACAACGCCAAGATCAGCAAAAACAGAACCACCCAGAAGGCGATATTACGTGCGTTTCCCAAGGAAAATCTCCTGATACATCTGGCCGTATGGGCGACCCACTACAGCGTTGGTCTTAAGATAGAGAGGATATCGCGAGGTTCAATGCGATAATAGTGCGGCAAAAAATGCATCCTGCCCGCCATCAAGCTCGGCAACCCATTCCGGGTCATGGCGCACAACGGGTGCGGCGATCATGCGATCATCATACCACACCGACGGCGTGACGGCGAGGGCGGCGCGCGGCGCGCCCAGCGCGCGCCAGTCCGGAATGTCGCTCAACTGCTCGTATCCAAGGGCGCGCACCTCGATATCCGGGTCATCCTCGGGGCCGGTGACAAGCCAGCGATCATCCCACATATCCCCAACCTCGCAGGTCACATCCTCAAGCGCATTGAGTTCGCGGAACACCCAGATGACATCGTTTTCGACCGCGATCTGGCACCCGTCGAGCGTGGCTCCACTCAGCGAACGCACTGCGCGCAAGACTGTGGCGACGGCGTCGCGGCGGGGGGGATAGGTGCTTTTGGCGATCCAGGTGATCGCGTGGACGATCAGGCGCCGGGCGATTTCCGCGGGCAACATGCGGAACTTGTGCAGATCGATGGCAATGGCCCCGTACATCAGAGTAGTCGCATCCTGCGCGGCCAGAAAGGTCTGCCAATCGAGCGCCTCGCGCGCCCGGGACATGTTCTGGGCGACATCCACCAGCGCCTCTGTCTGCACGCCCAGACTGCCCAGCACCGTCAGCGCATCGCGCACGCGGATACGTTCGAAATCGCGGTTTTCGTTGCTCGGGTCTTCGCACCAGTCAAGACGGGCGGCGCGCAGATAGGTGCGCAACGCCGAGCGTTCGATCCGCAGAAACGGGCGCACCCAGGTGATCCCGTGCTGCACCCGGCGCGGCGACATCGCGCTGAGCCCATCCACACCCGCCCCGCGCGCGAGACGCATCAGAAAGGTTTCGGCCTGATCATCGGCGGTGTGCCCCAACGCCACATGGGTGATCTGGTTGCCATAGGCCCAGTCGGCGATCAGGCCATAGCGTGCGTCCCGCGCGGCAGCCTGCAGGTTTCCCTGCCCTTTCCAGCCGCTCCAGAATTCGACGTGATGGGGCAATTCCCAGCGCGCGCACATATCCGTGACAAGGGCGATTTCGTGTTTGGTTTCGGGGCGCAGGCCGTGATCGACAGTGATCACATGCAGATCCATGGTGTTTTTCTTGGTAAATTCGACAAGGGCGGCCAACAGCGCGACGGAATCGCCCCCCCCTGACACCGCCACTCCCAACCGTTCCGGAAGATGCCCGGCCAATAGCTCCTCGATGGCATCCAGAAGCGGTGCAAGCATCGCCTAGGAACAGCCGATATTGCGCATCGCGGCTTCGGCATCTGTCACGGCGGTGGCTCCGGGAAAGCGGAGTCCGACTTCGCCCAGTGTCACGCAGGCCTCGGCGGTCTGGCCCAGACGGCCCAGGGCGTTGCCAAGCCGGTAAAGCGCTTCGGCGGCCAGCGGGCCCTGCTGATCCAGCGTAAAGGCTGCAAGATAGGCGCGCGCGCCTTCGCGCACATCGCCCAACCCCTCGAGCGCCTCGCCGCGCCGCAAGGTGGCCTCTATCGCGAGGGGGCCACCGGGGTAGGTCTCATTGAAGGTCGCAAACTGGTCTGCGGCGGCGCGAAAGTCACCCGATGCGAGCGCCTCTTGCGCCCGCTCGAAGTCTGCCTGTTCATTTTCAGCCAATTGTGTTTCCGGCTGCGAGCCGGGTGCAGGCCCGGTGATCGCCACGCCGGGGGCTTCGCCACCGCCCAGTGTGGGCGTGTCGCCAAGGGCCGCGATGTCGCAGCCAGGCTCCAGTTCGCACAGACGGAATTCCAGATCACCGATCCGGTTGGTGCCATCCTCGATCACCCGGCCAATGCGGAACTCCAGTTCCTCAGTCTTGCCGGTCAGGCGTTGCAGTTCGCTCTCGATAGCGGCGATGCGGTCAAAGGTGTCGCCGGTGCCCACGTTCGTCGTGGTGCCGCCAGTGGTCGACAGCTCGCGTTTGAGCCGTTGCACCTCGACATAAAGAACCGTCAGTTCCTGCCGGATGTCGGCAAGCGTGGCGGCGTCCTGCGCCAAGGAGGCACGCGGGGCATAAATCCCCAGCGCCAGTACCAGAACCGCAATCAAACGCACCATCACTTGCCCCTTTTTTCACACCTGTCCGTGTCTAGCCGCTCAGACCACCCGCCAGTACTGTCACCGCGCGACGGTTCTTGGCATAGCAGGCCTCTTGGCTGCAAATCTCGATCGGGCGTTCCTTGCCGTAGCTGACAACCTGCAAGCGACCGGCCGGAACGCCCTTTGACACCAGATAGGC
Organism: uncultured Rhodobacterales bacterium; assembly: GCA_964542095.1. Lineage (GTDB taxonomy): Bacteria > Pseudomonadota > Alphaproteobacteria > Rhodobacterales > Rhodobacteraceae > Tateyamaria. The sequence goes on along the minus strand of CAZITF010000162.1, from coordinate 3,691 downwards.
CCGCGCCGCATCGGCCCTGCGCGCCCCAAGCGCGAGGTTGTATTCGCGTGTGCCCTGTTCATCTGCGTGCCCTTCGACAACGGCAGTATAATCGGCGTTCTGCAACAGCCACGTTGCCTGTCCGTCAAGAGTTGCGCGACCCTCCGGGCTGATCGTGGACTGGTCCACTGCAAACAGGACCCGGTCGCCAATGGCCTGCTGGAAGTAAGCGGGCGAGGATGGATCGGAGGCGCTGCCTGCGATTGCGCCATTCGCGCCATTTGCAAAGGGATCAGCCCCGGCTTCTCCACCGCCAAAGCGGTTGGGGTTGGTACATGCCGCAACGCTCAGCGCGGCAAAGATCATGAGTAAGGAAGTTCTGAGTTTCATCGGCTCGGGCCTCTCTTGGGTTACATCGCCAAATTTCTTGGTCGTTATAGTCAGTCTTACCACGAACTGCGCGGTATGAAAATGCGGGGATCAACCCGCTACTTATGGTTGCAACGGCCCCCATGACGGGTCGGAACCGCCTTCGGGCGTGCGGACAGGTCGCAGGTTGCGCCCGGTGATGTCCACCGAATAAAGGGTCGAACGTCCGTCTGCCCCCTGGGTTTCGCGGGCAAACATGATCACGCGCCCGTTGGGGGACCATGTGGGCCCCTCATCCAGGAAAGAGGCCGTCAAAAGGCGCTCTTCGCTGCCGTCGGTGCGCATGACCCCGATGTGAAAGCGGCCCTTGGACTGCTTGGTGAAGGCGACCAGATCGCCGCGCGGCGACCAGACGGGCGTGCCATAGCGCCCTTCCCCAAAGGAAATCCGCGTCGCCTCGCCCCCGCTTGCCGGCATCACGTACAGCTGCTGCGTGCCCGAGCGATCGCTTTCGAACACGATGCGGTTGCCATCCGGGCTGAAACTGGGGGCGGTTTCAATGGCGGGTGTGTTGGTCAGGCGGTTGGTGGCACCCGAATTGATGTTCATCGAATAGATGTCGGTATTGCTGCCCTGGCTGATTGAATAAACGACCGTCTGCCCGTCCGGGGCAAATCGGGGCGCAAAGCTCATCGTGCCCACATTGCTTTCCAGCACCCGGCGCTGGACCGAGCCGACATCCAGCACGAAGATGCGGGGAGAACCTGTTTCATAGCTGGTATACAGCACCCGGTCGCCCGCCTTGGAAAAGCGCGGGGCGAGGACGATGTCTTCGGACCCCGTGAGGTACTGCACGTTTGCTCCGTCGTAATCCATCACCGCAAGGCGTTTGCGGCGATTGTCCTTGGGGCCGGTTTCGCTGACATAGACCACCCGGCTGTCGAAATAACCGCCCTCGCCGGTGATGCGGGAATAGACCACGTCGGCCACCTTGTGCGCGATACGCCGCCAGCCGTCGACCGTGCCTGCAAATTGCAGCCCGTCGCCGAGTTCGGCCCCGGAAAAAACGTCATAAAGGCGGAATTTCACGTTGATCTGGTTGCCATTCACGCTGACGGCCCCCGTCACGAGGGCCTGCGCGTTGATCGCTTTCCAGTCGGCGTATTGCACCGGTGCGCCAAAGTCGCTGACCTGGCTGATAAAGGCGCTGCTGGGCAATTCGCGGAACAGGCCCGTCCCGGTGAGGTCCGCAGCGATAACGCGGGCCAGTTGCGCGCTCATTTCAGCGCTGCCTGCGGTTTCGGCCACAAGGTCAGGCACCGCGATCGGCAGGGGTTCGATCACCCCTTCGGTGATTTCGATCCTCAGCGGGCCGCTTTGGGCATGGGACACTGTCGGGGCCAGAGCGATCACACCAAGAGCGACCAGCGTATACAATACACGATACATCATTTGATACGCATCCTTTCGGGATTGAACGTCATCTCGATTTCTTTCCATTGGCCGTACTTCTCGGCCGGCAGTCCGTAGCCATCGCGCGTGCAGCGTATAATCGCACGGCGCGCCGCCTCAAAGGCCTGATTTGCAGCAGCCGCCGATCCGCCCGAACTGGAGGCAAGGCGGATCGAACTGGTCACAGGCTTGGCGTCGGGCGTCATGTCGACCACCACCACCACCGTGGTGCCCAGCGCCTCGGTCGACAGCGAGCCGACGTTCCAGCAGCTTGAGACGGCCACGCGCAGCGCGTCCTTTTCACCGGCGGTCAGCGGCGGACCCTGGGGCACGTCCTCGGCCCCGCCGCCAAGCGCTTCGCGCAGGGCGTCGTTCACGGCCTCGTCGGTCGGGGCGGGCGCTGGCGTTTGCCGCGCGGGCGTTTCGGGTGCGGGTGTGGCAGGTTCGGCAGTGCGCACTGGCGCGCTTGGGCGCACCGATGGCGGGCGCGGCGAGGTTTTCGGCGCGTTCGACGGCGTTTCGGCTTCGGTCACGATTTCGGTCGCCGCCTCTTCGGGGGCGGTTGCCTGCTGTTCCTCGGCCGGGGTATCGGCGCCCTTGTCCTCGGTCACGGCCTGCTGTTCCACCGCGTCGGGCGCGACGTCTTCGGGCGGTGGCGCGACGGCTTCGGGGGCGACGCGTTCGGATGGGCGCGGGATCGGGCGGGGCGCGATTTCGGGCACCAGCACCGCCTGCTCCAGCGGCTGGGGCTGTTCGGGCGAGACATCCGCGATCTCGGGCTCGGGTTGTGGTGCGGGCGTCTTGGGGGCCACTTCGGCTTCAGGCTGCACGGTTGGCGCGGGGGTTTCGGTGGCGACGGTGTCGTCCGGAGTGGGAGTTTCCACCGGGTCCGGTGCGACCTCCGGCTGCTCGGGCAAGGCGACCTCGGTCGCGCTGTCAGGGGCCGGGCCGGACGCCATCAGCGCCTCGAACGCCTCGGTCGAGATCACCGAAACCTCGGTCACCTCGAACGGCAGGGGTTCGGACTGGAACGTGCCGCCAAACAGCACCCAGCCGATCAGGCCCGCATGGCCGATCCCCGATATGACCTGACCTGTGTTCACCGCCTATTGGCCTTCGCCGTCCAGGGCCGGGCCGCCGATGTCCGTCACGAGGCCAATGTTGGAAAACCCACCTGCGTTCAGGGCGCCCATCACTTCCATGACCTGCGCGTAAGGCACGGCTCCGTCGGCACGCAGGAACACGCGGTCACTGGTACGCTCGGCGGCGATGGCGCGCAGGCGCTGGACAAGGGCGTTGCGATCCACCTCGGTGGTCTGGATCTGGACGGAACCGCCGGCGGTGACCGTCACGGTCAGGGGTTCTTCCTGATCGGCGGGCAAGGCCCCGGCGGCGGTCTTGGGCAACTCGACCGGCACGCCAACGGTCAGCAAGGGGGCCGCTACCATGAAGATGATGAGCAGCACCAGCATGACGTCCACGAATGGTGTCACGTTGATTTCGGACATCGGCCGCGTGCGCCCGCCGCGTCTGCGCCGCCCCGATCCGCCGTCCTTCTGAATGGTTCCCGCGCCCATGTCAGCCGTCCAGCTGGCGGCTGAGGATGGTGGCGAATTCGTCGGCAAAGGCCTCATAGCCCGCCACGATCCGGTCGCTGTCGGCACTCAGCTTGTTGTAGAATATCACCGCCGGGATCGCGGCAAGCAGGCCCAGCCCCGTGGCCAGCAGCGCCTCGGCGATGCCGGGGGCCACAACCGCAAGGTTGGTGTTTTGCTGCTCTGCAATCTCGATAAAGGCGTTCATGATCCCAAAAACCGTGCCAAACAGCCCCACAAATGGCGCCGTCGACCCGACTGTCGCCAGCAACGGCAGCCCTTCCTGCAACCGCTCC
>CAZITF010000161.1:0-6536 GCA_964542095.1 uncultured Rhodobacterales bacterium | reverse complement strand
GGTCGCGGGATCACGGCGATCTGTGCCAATGCCGCAGGGCAGGGCGCACTGGACGAGGCGGCGGAGCTGTTGTCGGCAGTGGGCGAAGTGGTACGCCTCGACAGCGAAGCGCAGATCGATGCGGTGACCGGCGTCAGCGGGTCCGGCCCGGCCTATGTGTTCCACCTGATCGAAACGCTGGCGGCAGGCGGCGTGGCGCAGGGGTTGCCCGCAAACCTCGCCATGAAACTGGCCAAGGCCACGGTTGCCGGCGCGGGCGCGCTGGCCATGCAGTCGGATGACGACCCGACCCAGTTGCGCATCAACGTGACCAGCCCCAATGGCACCACACAGGCCGCACTTGAGGTGCTGATGGACGAGGCGACAGGCTTTCCCGCCCTGTTGCCGCGTGCCGTGGCCGCAGCGACAGACCGATCGCGGGAGCTGTCCCGTGGCTGAGATCGATTTTGACGATTTTCTGAAGGTGGACGTGCGCGTGGGCCGTGTCGTGCGCGCCGAACCCTTCCCCGAGGCGCGCAAGCCCGCGATCAAGATGTGGGTCGATTTCGGCCCCGAGATCGGCGAGCGCAAGACCTCGGCCCAGGTGACGGTACACTACGAACCCGAAGACCTGATCGGACGGCAGGTGATGGCGGTGGTCAATTTTCCGCCACGCCAGATCGGTCCGTTCATGTCCGAGGTGCTGGTATTGGGCTTTCCGGATGAAGACGGCGCTATTGTGCTGGCCACTCCGGACAAGGACGTGCCGACCGGGGGGCGGCTGCATTGAGCCGCCTGTGGATCACCCGGCCGCTGCCGGAAGAGGTTGTGACAGCGGCGCGCGCGGTGTGCGACGAGGTTGTCGTGCGCGAGGAAACACTGCCCCTGACAGATGAGGAACTACGCGCGGCCTTGCGTGATTTCGACATGGTATTGCCCACGCTGGGGGATCGGTTTTTGGCGGACGTCTTCGAAGATGTGCCGGAGCCGCGCTGCAAGCTGCTGGCCAATTTCGGCGTCGGTTACAACCATATCGATGTTGCAGCGGCGCAGAGCGCAGGCATCGCCGTGACCAACACGCCCGGTGCTGTGACGGATGCGACGGCCGATATTGCGATGATGCTGATGTTGATGTCAGCCCGCCGGGCCGCAGAAGGCGAGCGGCTGGTGCGCAGCGGGAACTGGCCCGGCTGGCACCCCACCCAGATGCTGGGCCTGCACATGAGCGGCAAGCGTGTCGGCATCGTCGGCATGGGCCGGATCGGACAGGCCATCGCGCGGCGCTGTCACTTCGGTTTCGGGATGGACGTGGCTTTTGTGAACCGCTCGGAAAAGAGCCTCGATTTTCCGGCAGAGCGGATCAGCGATTTGCGCCGCTTGGCCGAAAAGGTCGATTTCCTCGTGACCGCCGTGCCCGGCGGCGCCGAGACCCGACACCTGATCGATGCCGAGGTGCTGGGCGCGATGCGCCCTCACGCGCATCTGGTCAACATCTCGCGCGGCGACGTGGTGGACGAGGCGGCGCTGATCGCAGCTCTTGAGGGCAAGCGGATGGGCGGGGCCGGGCTGGACGTCTATGAACGCGAACCCGAAGTGCCCGCGGCGTTGCGCGCCCTCGACAATGTCACGCTGCTGCCGCATCTGGGCACCGCGGCCCTTGAGGTGCGGGTGGATATGGGGCTGATGGCGGTGGACAATCTGCGCGCCTTTTGCGCGGGCGAGGCGCTGCCGGACGCGGTGTAAGTTTTTTCAAATCAATCTGATAATCGAAATGCCTCGCGTCGCATCGAAGTCTTGCCCGAGAGGCACTGTCGGGCTGCGCCGTTCCGCCCCCACGGGGCGGCGCTTGAGCGGAAATCGCGGTGCTTCGAGAGATGCCGATGTCGCCTCAGCCCTCGGCCATCGCCGCGCGCCAGTGGCGGCGACAGAGCGAGACATAGGTGTCGTTGCCACCGATCTGCACTTGCGCGCCGCTTGCCATCGTGCGCCCCTCGGCGTCGCGCCGGATCACCATCGTGGCCTTCTTGCCGCAATGGCAGATCGTGCGGACCTCACGCATTTCATCAGCCAGCGCCAGCAGAGTGGCGGAGCCGGGAAACAGCTTGCCGAGAAAATCGACGCGCAAGCCATAACACATCACCGGCAGGTTCAGATCGTCGACAGCGCGGGCCAGTTGCCAGACCTGATCGCTCGTCAGAAATTGCGCCTCGTCCACAAAGACACAAGCGACAGGCCCGGCGGCCTGCTGTGCGGCGAGCCGTTCGAACAGGTCATCCGTGGTTGAAAACATGTCCGCCTCGGCTCCGATACCGATGCGCGAAGCGATGCGGCCTTGCCCCGCGCGATCATCGAGCTGCGCGGTCAACAGATAGGGCACCATGCCGCGCTCGCGGTAGTTATGGGCGGCTTGCAGCAACACGGTCGATTTTCCCGCGTTCATGGTGGAATAGTTAAAGTAAAGCTTGGCCATGGCCGGGGGATAATAGCGGTCGCCCGGTGAGGCAAGTCCCGTACCGGAACGGGCGGGTCCGAGCAGATGCAGCGTCTTTTTGATGCGCGGTCATGTCCTCGGATCGAATTCGGCAGCTTGTTACCCAAGGCAGGCGGCTGGACGCGGATGCGCCCGACGGTTTGGGGAAATGCCTGCCCCGACACGTGTTACCTCCGACGGATGCGCCTCTGTTGCCAACGGCTTGCGCCAGCCTGTCGCCCCCAAGCGACAACAGTCCGAGACGGACCCGGCCCGGTTCCGGCGCTGGGGGCGCCGGATACTTGTTACGTCCCGAACACCTTGGGCCGAGACCCTTGGGACCATTTACAAATGACATTTCCTTCCGAGTTGATTAATGGGAAAAGACCGGGCCGTTTCCCCGCGTGGCGGGATCGAAAGGTCGATGTGGTACGCGGGGACTTATGTATGGCCGGATTTGGCAGCTATCTTAAAAAGCACACCGAGGCATTGGTGAAGGATGTGGGAATCGAACCCGCCTGCGGCCTGACCGGCAAATCCAAGGCGACGTTGGGGCGGTATTATTCGGACAATCCCGAACATGCCGACCGCTTCATGCCGATCGATGCGGTGGTGGCGCTGGAAAAATCGGCCAGCTACCCGCATGTGACCAGCGCGCTGGCCGAATTGCAGGGCATCAGCCTCAACCATGACGAACACCGCCCGAATGCCGACCGGCCCGGCGGGGTCAACAGCGATGTGATCGCGCTCAGCCAGCGGTTCGCGATGCTGATGAGCGAATACCAGCAATCGATCGAGGACGGAGTGATCACCGTCAACGAGGCCAAGCGGTTGCTCAAGGAAACGACGATGCTGCAACAAGTACTGATCGACATGAAGCTGCATCTGGAAGACGAGAGTGGCTGAGCCCACCGTCGGCGCCGACGACCTGCCTGCTCTGGTGAAGGCAGCCCTGCCCGCCATCGACACCGGGGTCCTGCGCGCGCCAGACGATCCCGGCCATCCGCCGCGCATCCTGTTGCTTTATGGCTCGCTGCGCCCGGAAAGCTATTCGCGCCGCGCGGCGGAGGAATCCGCACGTATCCTGCGCCATTTGGGGTGCGAGACGCGGATGTTCGACCCCAAAGGTCTGCCGCAGGTCGACACGGACGATGGCAGCCACCCCAAGGTGGTCGAACTGCGCGACCTGGCCATCTGGGCCGAGGGCATGGTCTGGTCCAGCCCGGAACGCCACGGCGCGATGACGGGCCTGATGAAGACCCAGATCGACTGGCTGCCGCTGTCGCTGAAGGGCGGAATCCGTCCGACGCAGGGCAAGACGCTGGCGGTGATGCAGGTCTCGGGTGGCTCGCAAAGCTTCAACGCGGTCAACCAGATGCGGATCCTGGGCCGCTGGATGCGGATGGTGACGATCCCCAATCAATCAAGCATCCCCAAGGCGTGGCTGGAGTTCAGGCACGGCCGCCTGCCTCAGGGGCCATTCTATGCGCGCGTGGTGGACGTGATGGAAGAACTGGTCAAGTTCACGTGGATCGTGCGCGGCCGCTCGGACTATCTGGTGGACCGCTATTCCGAGCGGGTGGAAAGTGTCGAAGCCGTGCATCAGCGGGTGTCTCAAAAGGACGTTTAGGGTCATCGCGCGGGACTGTTTTTGCGCCTCATGCGCAAAAAGGCGCCCACCCGCCGACCCGACCTGCGTTGCGTTTCTGCTGACCCCGCAAAGTCCAATATGCCGTTACGTCAATGCACCTTGCCCGTGTGGTCGATCACGGTGCAGTCTGCACTGACCATGGGGACAAAGAACGTGAGCGGTGACACAAGCAATGCCGAGTTGATCGGCCTTTTGCGCGATATTGACGGCTTTGGCGCGCTCGAGCCCGACATCCTGGACCAGATGGCCCGGACTGCGGAATATCGCGATCTGACCCGCGGCGAAGTGCTGATCGAAGAAGGCGATGCCGCCGACACGTTGTTTATCGTGCTGCGCGGGCGCTTTACCGTGTTGCGGGCGGGGCGTGCCATTGCCGAAATCCCCAAGGGCGAGCCGATTGGCGAATTGGCGTTCTTTGCCGGGGGCACCCGCACGGCCACCGTGGTCGCCGCCCGCGACAGTGCGGTGATGTGCCTGAGCCGCGCGGCCTATGACGCGATGGCCGCCCATACCCCGGCACTGGCCAACGGTATACTTGCCGCCGTGTCGCAGCGTCTCGCCCGCACGGTACCTGCCACGCCGCATTTGCGCCCGGAATCTGGTCATGTTTGCGCGATGTTTCCGGGTGGGGCCAACGCGGTCATTGACCCAAGCTTTATCGCCGGCATCCGCGCCGCCTTTGCCGGTGAAGCCCGCTGGAAAGTGATCGAGGCGCAGGATTGCGACCCCGCCCTGTTGCAGGACGCCCGCGCGTTGGCCACATGGCTGGACGCCGAAGAAGCCACCCACGGCAACCTGCTGGTGATCTGCACCGATCCCAAGGCAGAGCCGGTCTGGCAGAAGGTGACCGCCAACAACAGTGACACCATAATGATCGTCGCACCCAAAGCGGGGGAATTCACGCCCGCCGACGGGCCGTCGCTGCTGGAACGCGCGATATTCGACGCAACCCTTCCCGCCCATCTGCATGTGATCCTGCACCGGCCCAAGACCAGCGACAGCACGCGCAACACCCGCGCCTGGCTCGACGGGCGCGCCGTGCGCCTGCATCACCATCTGGCGCTGGATTCAGAGGCGGATTTCGCCCGCATCGCCCGCTTTGTGCGGGGTGAGGCGATTGGGCTGGTGATGTGCGGAGGCGGGTCCTACGGCACCGCCCATCTGGCGGTGATCAAGGCGCTGCGCGAGCAGGGTTATGAATTTGATTTCGTGGGCGGAACCAGCGTGGGGGCAGCGATGGCAGGCGCGCTGGCGCTGGGCCTCGACCCGGACGAGATCATGGAGCAATGCGAGGAAATCTTTCTGCGCTCCAAGGCGATGTCGCGCCTGACCGTGCCGCGCTTTTCCCTGCTCGATCACAGTGTGCTCGACGCGTCCTTTCGCAAGCACTATGGCCTTGGCGATGTCGAAGACCTGCACCTGAACTTTTTCGCTGTCTCGACCAACCTGACCCATAACGATGTGACCGTGATCCGCGAGGGGCCGCTATGGCAGGCGATCCGGGCCAGCAGCGCGATCCCGGGCATTTTTCCGCCCTTCCTGCGCGATAATGGCGAAGTGCTGATCGACGGCGGATTGATCGACAACGTGCCCATCGACGCAATGCGCGCGCTCAAGGCCGGATCGAACGTGGTGCTGAATTTCCTGCCGGGCAAGCCATGGACAGTGCGCGCCCGCTACGACGATTATCCGACCCGCATACAGGCCCTGACCGGCATGATGCGCAAGGCGAAAAACGAGGCGGAGCGCCACCCGACCGCCTTTACCGTGTTGGCCCGCGCGATGGTGGTGAACGCGCGCAAGCTGTTGCGTCAGATCGATGTGGGCGAGGATGTGCTGCTAAACATCTCGGTGTTGCGCGGCATGAGTTTCATGGACTGGAAGCGGGGGCGGGAGTTGTTCGACACCACCTATGCGCAGATGTCCGGCATGCTGGGCGCCTGTCCGAACGAAGCTACCAGCCACAGTGCGCGGCTGGACCGATTGCGCCAGTTGGCCGCCGCACTCGACGCCACGATCGAGGAACAGCCGAGCGAACAAGCCCCGCTTCAGCCGCGCCGTTCGACGATCACCGATCCCACGGAATAGCCTGCCCCGAACGAGCAGATGATGCCCAGGTCACCAGACACCAGATCGTCGGAATTCTGCGAGAACGCGATGATCGATCCGGCAGAAGAGGTGTTGGCATAGTCCTGAAGGATGTTGGGTTGCTCGCCCGGGGCCGGGTCGCGGCCCAGTACCTTCTTGCCTATAAAGTCGTTCATCGACTTGTTGGCCTGATGCAGCCACAGGCGTTTGAGCTGATCCGCCTCGATCCCCTCATCGCCCATATGGGCTGCAATATGCTGGCTGACGAGCGGCAGGACTTCCTTGAATACCTTGCGCCCGTTCTGCATGAACTGCATGTCGCGCCGGTCCTTCATCCCGTAGGGGCGC
>CAZITF010000160.1:0-6552 GCA_964542095.1 uncultured Rhodobacterales bacterium | reverse complement strand
CGATCACGCAGGTGATCGCGACCGGTGGCAAGGGTCGCTTTGCCCCGCAAGGCGACCAGCCACACGGGACGATCCATGGAGTGCCGCCCGACGGCTCAGCTGTGCTCTTCCGCCGCCGTCGCCGCCAGCGCACGGTTATAGGCCTTGAGCGCGTCCACATGGAACACCGCCCCTTTCAATTCGGGGGCCGACTCCTTGCCTGTCAGGGTCACCACCGGAATGAACGGAGCCATCGTGCGGTCAAAGATCGGCAGCGCCACTTCCAAAGTGGCGGCGGCATCCACATAGATGCCCTCGCCGATCATCTCCCAACACCGCGCCTCGTCCGCCGCACGCGGATCGTCCGGTTTTCGCATCACCGCGCCCACGCTGAACATCGCCAGCAGATAGGCCTGCGGACCGGCCGCCAGATGCACGCCCTTTCGTTCCAGTTGCGTGAGGAAAAAGCTGCGATCGACAAGGCGCGAGGCCAGGGCCGTGGACATCGACACCGCGACCATCACCGCCAAACCCGTCTGCCAGTCCCCGGTCAGTTCGAACACGATCAGCGTTGTTGAAATCGGCGCGCCCAGCACCGCGGCGGCCACCGCCCCCATGCCTGCCAGCGCATAAAGCGAGACCGAGCCGGAAACATCCGGAAACACGCTGGTCGCGATCAGGCCAAAGGCCAGCCCCGACAGTGCCCCGATCATCAGCGACGGAGAAAACACCCCGCCCCCCATGCGTCCGGCCATGGTGATGGCGACGGCGGCGGTTTTCAGAACCACAAAGATCATGACCTCGTTCAACGCCAGTTGCCCGGTCAGCGCCATGGACGTGGTTTCATAGCCGACCCCGATGATATGGGGATAAAAGATCGCCATCCCGCCCAACATGGCCCCCGCGACCGACGGGCGCAGCCAGCGCGGTATCCCGGTGCGTTTCTGGATCAGTGTGCCAATATCGTCCGCCCAGAAAATCGAGCGCATCAGCACCACGGCGACCAGCCCGCAAACCAGGCCCAGCAAAAGGAACGCCGGCAATTCCTGGTAAAAGGCCAATTCATTCCCGTCCGACAGCATGAATTCGGTCACGCCTCCGAATTCCAGCCTGTTGATCACCGTGCCCGCAACGGACGCGATGACGATGGGGGCAAAGGCATGGACGGCAAAATGGCGCAAGACCACCTCGAGCGCGAACAGTGCCCCGGCGATGGGGGCATTGAAGCTGGCCGAAACGGCAGCCGCCACGGCGCAGCCCAGAAGGTCACGCCCGGTGATCCCGTCCGCTTTGATCCAGCGGGACACTCTCGTCGATATGACGGCGGCAATGTGGACAACCGGCCCCTCCCGCCCCGTCGAGCCGCCCGAGGACAGGGTGATAAAACTGGCGAAGGCCGATGCGACCCCAGCCTTGGTCCCCACCTGCCCGTTGCGCAGAGCGGCCCCTTCGATCACATCCGCCACGCTGCGCACCGTGCCGTCGCGGGTAAAATTGTGCAGGATCAAGCCGGTCACCAACCCGCCCAATACCGGGATCACGAGCACCAGATACCACGGCAGGTTCGCGGCAGAAACATGCAGAAGCTGCATACCCTCCGTCTTGTAAAGCCAGGCCTGCAACGCCTCGATCCCCTTGCGGAAAAACAGCGCGGCAAAGCCGGCGGCGATCCCGATGGCCAGCGCGATGAACCAGAACTGGATCTGCGACGGCCCGCGACGGCACAGCAGCGTCCAGCCATCCCGGCACGCAGTCACGGCGTGGTCGAATTGCTTGGCAATCAGGGGGCGTGTCGGGTTGGCCATGGGTCAGCTGCGGGTCGCAATGCGCAAGGAATACCCAAGGTTTAGGCCAATTGCTGCACCTGCGAAACCCCTTGGGTCACGCAATCCGGTATGTCCAGGGCCAGGCACCGTTAATCTTGCGTCACTGGCGCCGCGTCACAGACAAAATTTGCCAACCAGTGATGCAAGACTGATGGGGCCTGATCCTAGCCCGCGAGCAGCGCCCTTGCCGCACCGCGCGCCTGCTCGGTGATCGTATCACCGGCCAGCATCCGCGCGATTTCATCGACCCGTGCGTCCGCGCTCAATGGCACCACGGTCGAGGTTGTCATCTCGTCGCGCACCCGCTTTTCCACCCGCCAGTGATGCGCACCAAGGGCGGCGACCTGCGGCGAGTGGGTGACGACCAGAACCTGCCCACCCGCGGCCAGGGTCGACAGTCGCCGCCCCACGGCATCCGCCGTCGCACCACCCACCCCGCGATCGATTTCGTCAAAGATGATGGTCAGCCCCGATTGCTCGCCCGTCAGGCACACCTTGAGGGCCAGCAGAAAGCGGCTGAGTTCCCCCCCCGATGCGATCTTGTTGAGCGGCCCGGCGGGTGCGCCGGGGTTGGTGGCGACGGAAAACGCAACCGCATCAATGCCTTCGGGGCCAGGGGTCTCGTCACCGATCTGGGTGGCGAACACCGCCCGCTCCATCTTGAGCGGGGCAAGTTCGTGCATCACGGCCTTGTCCAGATCCCTGGCGGCGGCTTGACGGGCGGCGCGCAGGTCGGCGGCTGTCGCGTCATAGGCGGCCTCGGCGGCGCGCAGGGCGGCCGTCAGGCGGCCAAGGTCCGCATCGCCCGCGTCCAGCGCCGCCAGCTTGGCACGCAGACCGGTCGCGAATTCCGCCAGCGCATCGGGCGCGACGCCGTGCTTGCGGGCCAGCGCGCGGATGGCGAACAGGCGCTCCTCGGTGTCTTCAAGGTCGGTGGGGTTGAATGCCATGGTCTCAAGCGCGCGCAGAATGCCGTCGCTGGCCTCGTCCAGTTCGACCATGGCGCGGCTCAGCGCGGACAGCGGCACATCAAGCTGCCCCTCGGCCTGTTCGGCCACCCCGTCCAGCCAGCGGATCGCATCGCTCAGCGACCCTTCGGCCCCGTCATGGCCCAGCACCTGATGGGCGCGCTGCACATCCTCGCGAATGCGCTCGGCGCCCTGCATCATGCGGCGCCGGGAATCGAGGGCCGCATCCTCGCCCGGTTGCGGGTCCAGCGTGTCGAATTCGGCAACCGCGTGGCGCAGGAAGTCTTCCTCGGCGCGGATGGCCGCCATGGCGGCTTCGGCTTCGGCCAGCGCCTTGCGGGCCTGGCCCATCTCGCGCCAGGCGCTGCGCGTGGCGTCACGCTGCGCGTCGCAGCCGGCAAAGGCATCCAGAATCGCGCGGTGCCCTCGGGGGTTCAGCAACCCGCGATCATCGTGCTGGCCGTGCAATTCCACCAGCGTGTCACTGAGAGCGCGCAGCACTTCGCCCGAACAGCGCCGGTCATTGACCCAGGACGTCTTGCGCCCGTCGGCGGTGTTGATGCGGCGCAGGATCAACTCGTCACCGGCGGGCAGCCCGGCCTCTTCCAGCACGCCGCGCGCCGGATGATCGGGCGCAAGGTCGAACACCGCGCTCACCTCGCCCTGCGCAGCGCCCTGCCGCACCAGTTCAGCCCGGCCTCGCCAGCCCAGCACGAAACCCAGCGCATCGAGCAGGATCGACTTGCCCGCCCCCGTCTCTCCGGTCAGCACATTCAGACCCGGCTGGAACGCAAGCTCCAGCCGGTCGATGATCAGCATGTCCGAAATATCAAGCCCGCGCAGCATCAGTGCCTGTCCGTAGGGCGAAAGGTTACAGCCACCGGCCCTTGATCATCTGGCGGTAGATTTTTGCCAGCCAGTTGTTCCCGCTCGCGCGCATTTCCAGCCCGCGGCCCGTCAACAGCTTGTAGCTTTCCTCGTACCATTCGGTGGACTGGTAATTGTAGCCAAGGATCGCGCCCGCTGTCTGCGCCTCTTCGATCAGGCCCAGCGACAGGTAGGCTTCAACCAGCCGGTGCAGGGCCTCCGGAGTGTGGGTCGTGGTCTGGAAATCCTCCACCACCACGCGAAAGCGGTTGATCGCGGCGGCAAAATTGTCGCGGCGCAGGTAAAACCGGCCAATCTCCATCTCCTTGGCGGCGAGGTGGTCAAAAGCCAGGTCGAATTTCAGGATCGCGGACTTCGCATATTCGCTGTCGGGATAGCGCTCGATGACTTCGCGCAGGGACTGTAACGCCTGAAAGGTCAGGCCCTGGTCGCGCCCGATCTCGTCGATCTGGTCATAATAGCTGAGCGCCAGAAGGTACTGGGCGTAGGCCGCGTCTTCGTCATCGGGGTAGAAATCGATGAACCGCTGCGCCGAAGAGCGCGAATTGGGGTAATCCCGGTCGCGGTGATAGGCAAAGGCCTGCATGATCAGCGCCCGGCGCGCCCAGTCGGAATAGGGATAAAGCCGCTCGATTTCCGAGAAGTAGAACGCCGCTTCGCTCAGGTCGTTCTGTTCAAGCTCGAATTCGCCCCTCTCGAAAATCTGCTGGGCGGTGAAATTCTCCAGCGGCACCTCGCGCTGATTGAAGAAGCCGCCCGTGGTGGGGCGCCCGGAACTGGCGCAGGCCGTCACCAGTGCTGTCAGCGCCAGGACCGTCGCCAGTCGCGAAATGGATTTAACGCGGATCATGCTTTTCCCCAAACGACGCTCATTGCCACCCTGTTCCGGGCAGTCTGAGGTTCTTTAACACAAACTGTTCATGGGATAAAACGACGATTTTGCCGCGCTCAGGCAACTTCTGGAATCTCGTCCCAGACGAGGCCCGCACCGGGCAGCAATGCCGCCATCTCAGCGTCGCAGGGCACCATCCGCAGCGCACCGGGCGTGGCAAAGAGTTCACGCAGCAATTGGTTGGTCAGCGTGTGGCCCGCGCGCACACCACTATAGTGCCCGATCAGCGGGGCCCCAGCCAGGGCAAGGTCTCCCAGCGCGTCCAGCATCTTGTGGCGCACCGGTTCGTCCGAGTGGCGCAAACCGCCGGGGCTGGCGACGTGATCGCCATCGAACACCACCGCGTTGATCCCGGGCGCACCGCCCAGAGCCAGGCCGCTGGCCTGCATCTTTTCGACGTCACCCTTGCGGCAGAATGTCCGGCTGTCGCTCAACTCGCGGGCAAAGCTGCCGTTGGACATGTTCAGGGACTTGGACTGACGACCGATGGCGGAATCTTCGAAATCGATGTGAAAGTCGATCCGCATCACCGGCGACGGCGATATGGTTGCGCTGGCGTCACCCTGGGTGACAGTCACGGTCTTCAAAACTTCAAAGGCGCGCACGGGGGCCGGCAGGCGGCGCAGGCCGCGCTGCATGATACCGCGCACGAAGGGCACCGCAGAACCGTCGAGAATCGGCACTTCGGGGCCGTCGATCTCGACCAGTGCGTTATGGACGCCGCAGCCCATGAGGGCGGCCATGACATGTTCGACGGTGCCGACGCTGATGCCCGCCTCGTTCACGAGGGTTGTGCAAAGGGGAGATTGGCGCACCACGTCGTAGCGTGCCGGAATCATGGTGTCGCTGTTTTCGACGTCGGTGCGGCGGAACCAGATGCCGTGTTCGGCCATCGCAGGCCGAATCGTCAGGCGCGCTGGCTTGCCGGAATGCAACCCGCGTCCTGTGAAATAGATTGGTCCTTTGACTGTCGCCTGCACTGGGCCCACCCCGGTCTCGCCATGTTAGCGCCACACCTAGAGGGCGGGCCGCCAACACTCAACTCAATCTTTGCAACGGTCTGAAACATGTCTGTAACAAATGCGCGGTGCGGCGCGCAACGTTCTGTAACAGACTGGTATGAAACGAAAAAAGGGCCGCCCTACGGCGACCCTCTGTGTTGTTCGTGAGCGGATTTCAGTTCGCCTGGCGGCGCAGGAAGGCGGGGATTTCGATACGCTCCTGATCGGGATCGACCGCTTCGGCGGGCCGGGGCGCAGGCGCAGGCGCCGCGGCGGCGCGGGCCTGCACCGGAGGTTGCTGGCGCGACGGGCGCTGTTCGCCCTGCGCTGCCTCGTTGGTTCCGGTCATCCGGTTGATCAGCGAATTGATGCCGAAGCGCGGCTTTTCACCGGCATGGGCGGGCGCGGCGGGCTGTTGCTGCGGCGCGCGGTTGGGGGCAGCCTTTTGCGCAGCGGCGCGCAGACGGGCCAGGGCCTCGGGCGATGGTGTGCCGGGGGCTGGCGCACGCGGCGCGACAAAGGTTTCAGGCTCGGGTGTCGGCTCGAACGCGGCGACCTGGGGCTGATAGGCCGGAGGTGGCAGGCCGTCATCGTCCGCCGCCTGCTCTTCCTCGGCAAAGATGTCTTCGGCCATGTCCTCGGCGGCGGCACGGTTCGCATCCAGATCCTCGAACAGCGTCGGCTCTTCGGCGGCGGCGGCGGCGGCTGGCGCGGGTTCGGGCGTCTGGCGCGGCTCGGGGGCCTGCTCGGCCTCGGCGGTCGAGAAGGACGCGGGCAGTGGCGCGGCCATCGAACGGCGCGGCACAGGAATTTCGGCATTCACGTCGGTTGCATCGATACCGGTGGCGACGACGCTCACGCGCATCATGCCTTCCATTGCGGTGTCGAGCGTCGAGCCGACGATGATGTTGGCGTCCGGGTCGACCTCTTCGCGGATGCGGTTGGCCGCTTCGTCCAGCTCGAACAGGGTCAGGTCGTGGCTGCCGGTGATGTTGATC
>CAZITF010000159.1:0-6630 GCA_964542095.1 uncultured Rhodobacterales bacterium | reverse complement strand
TCGTGATCGCCGCCGTCAGCGTCGTCTTGCCGTGGTCAACGTGACCAATCGTGCCGATGTTAACGTGCGGTTTGTTACGTTCAAACTTTGCCTTTGCCATCTTTCAGGACGCCCTTCTTTGGTCTGTGCGGGAAAAACCCGGATTTACTCCGCGGCGCATGTATTGCCACTGACCGGGAAAATCAAGCGCCATCGGGCCCCGCACACGGACGCACGGCGCCGGCCGGACCCGGTGGGGAAAACCGTCTGACCGGTTGCCGCGCTATTCGTCTTCGCCGAACAGTGCCTTGCGGATGGTGGCGGCAAAGCCGTTCACGGTGCCGCCGTAGTCCTTGTCGACGCTGCGCGTGGTGGCCAGCCCCAGAATCCATGGGGCCCGAATGTTTTCGGTGTTCCCTGTCAACCGGGTCGGTGGCACGATCACGGTCCCCGTGCCCAGTTCGGTCACCGAGATCACGCCCGTCGCCGAGCTGGTGGCGGCCGCGACCCTTTCGATGGGCGGCGCGAGGCGCAGTTTTTCCATGGTCACGTCAACCCTGACCGGGCGCGCCTCGGGGTCGCTTTTGGCTGCAAGGGCGGCAGTGATAGCCGCCGTCAGATCGGCATCCAGCTTTTCTCGGGTCACCGTCGAGGTGCGCCCTTCGACTGCGACGGCCATTTGGGATGTGTCGACCTCGATGGATTGCACGTTCAGCGCGGACAGATCGCCGCTGGTGCGGATCGAGGGCACTTCGCAGGCGGCAAGGCTCAGCACGGCGAGTGCGGCCAGGGCAATGCGGCCCCGTTTCATCAGGCGTGTGCCTGTGTCAGATATGTGTGTCTTCGTGGCAGCAACAGGCATCTTTTCATCCTTTCAGGATCAGATCAGTTTGTTGCGGGCTCTCCCGTTTCGCTCTGGGTCGTGGCGACGTCAGGCGTGAACCAGCCTTCAGCTTCTTGCTGGCGCACAAGATAGCGTTCGACCGCCTTGGCGGCGTTCCGGCTGAGTTCGGTCAGCTGTTCCTCGGCGCTCATCGTGTATCCGGTGCCGATGATCGGGGCCGTGCCGAAGGTCTCGAGCACGATGATCTGTTCGGGCTTTTCATTAAGCTTGCCGCCTGCCGCATCGTCATAGACGGTCACGTTCAGGATCAGCGCGGATTTCGGGGCCAGCACCAGAGGGATACCGGGCTGGGCCAGCACATAGCCTTCGACCGAGACGCCGAAATGGTAGAGGCTGGCGCCCTGATAGCGGCCAAAACGTTCGGCGAGTGCGCCGCGTACTGCCTCTTGCAGTTGTTCTTCGGTGGCCGGGCGGCTCAGCGGGCCGCGCTGCGCCTCCGAGGCGATGACAATGTTGTGTTCCAGCCGGAAATCACCGAGCGGCACGGGGGCGTCATTCAAATCGGCCGAGGGGCTGCATGCTGCCAGCAGAACCATCGTCACCACGCCCAGAACCGCTCGCATCATCACTGGCTTCTCCCGATCTCTCCGTTGCCAAGTCGATAGCGTAGCCGCCGCGTGGACGCAATTGCCCACACCAAGGCGGCGCATATATGTTACCCTGCGCCAAGGAGGCCGTCATGCCTGGAACTGCCCTGCGCCAGCGCCTGCCCGTGCGCGCCGCCCTTGTGAATGAAGTCTGGGGCCTGTGGAAAAGCCTGTCGGTGGCGCGCACCAACCTGCTGCGCATCATCCCCGAGGCGGCGACCCGCCAACCTGTCGTGACGGGCAGGACGGGCAAGCGCTGGCACATGGTCATGGATCCTGGCGCGATCCGTCATATCCTGCTGGATCGGCTTGAGAATTATCCAAAATCAGTGGTGACCAAGAACCTTTTGCGGCCAGCCATAGGCGAGTCGCTGTTTATTGCCGAGGAAACCCATTGGCGCTGGCAACGACGCACGGCGGCGCCTGTTTTCACTCATCGCAACATGATGAACCTCGCCCCGATCATGACCGCCGCCGCAGAACGTGCAACGCAGCGAGTGGCTGCAACAGGCCCGCGCGCCGTCAACTTTTTGGACGAGATGGTCACCACAACATTTGACGTGATAGCGGATGTGACATTTTCCGGCGGCGACACCTTTGATCGCAATGCGGTGCATTACGCGATAGACGACTATATCTCCGAAGCAGGCAGGATTTCACTGTTCGATGTGCTCGGTGCGCCCGACTGGGTGCCGCGTCCTGGCCGCATGATGTCGGGCCAAGCCATGCACGACATGAAAGCCGTAGCCGACCGCGCAATCGATGCGCGCACGCAACACGGCCCCAAGGGCGTGCCTGATCTGCTCGATCTGCTGATGGCGGGCGAAGACCCGGAATCCGGGCGCCGCATGGACACCTCCGAGTTACGCGACAACCTGTTGACCTTTATCGTTGCGGGTCACGAGACGACGGCCCTTGCGCTTGCCTGGTCGATGTATCTTGTGGCCTTTGACCAAGGCGTGCAGGACGCCGCCCGCACCGAGGCAGAGGCCGTATTGGGGAATCGCGCGGCGACCGGCGCGGATGTCGAAAGATTGCCCCTGATCCGCCAGATCATCGACGAGGCGCTGCGCCTTTACCCGCCCGCCGGAATCTTGTCGCGTACGGCGCGGGCCGATGACGTGCTCTGCGGGCGCAAGGTATTCAAAGGCGACACGGTGATGCTGCCGATCTATGCGCTGCATCGTTCGCACCTGCACTGGGATGAGCCGGACGCCTTCCGCCCCGACCGTTTTTCGGATCGCAGGGCGATTGACCGCTATGCCTATCTGCCGTTCGGCGACGGGCCGCGCATCTGCATCGGTGCATCCTTTGCGCTGCAAGAGGCGGTGATCATTCTGGCCACGATGCTGGCCCGGTTTCGCGTGCGCCCGGTGCCGGGGCGCGACCCCGAGCCCGTGATGATCCTGACGGTCCGCCCCGATGGTGGCGTGTGGCTGATGGCGGAGCCTGTCTAGCTGTCGTCCCTCGTGGTGCCATCCTTGCAGATGTTGCGCAGTGCCGCCCAGTCCGCATCATTCAGGATCGGGCTGGTGCGTCCTTGTCTTTCGGCAAAGGAGCGGGCCGCTTCGGCCCGGTCAATGGTCTCGGGGTGGCTCGACAGATAAACAGGTAAGTCGGGCATCGTACGTTCAATTCCTTCGAGGCTGTCAAAGAATGTCGCAAGCGCCTCGGCATCGGTGCCAGAGGCGTCAAGCATGTTGAGCGCGAACACATCCGCCGCCGCCTCCGCGTCGCGGGTGTAGGAGGCATTGAGAGTGTATTCGGCCACCACGACCACCGCAGACCCACCAGCAAAATCGCCCAAAACCAGCGCCAGCAATCCCGCCGAGCCTGCCGCGCGCAGGGCATTGCGGGTCGTGTCGCGCGCCTCCACATGGCCGATTTCATGAGAGAGGACAGCGGCGACCTCGTCCGGGGTCTTGGCCCGGTCAATCAGGCCACGCATGATCACAATCTGCCCGCCGGGCGCGGCAAAGGCGTTGACCATCTTGTGGTCGAACACCGCGATGTTCAGGTCATAGGTCAGATCACCCGCCTGCGTCAGCCGGTCGGTCATCCTGTTCAGAGCGGCAAGACCCGCGGGGTTGGTGCAAGCGAGCCCGCCGACCCGCTTGCCACCCAGAAACCGCTCCATCTGGTTGACCACCGTCTTGCCATAGGCGACTTCGCGTTCGATCGGGATCAGCGTGGCCAGCGTGTTCGCCAGAGCCGGCAGGATGACAAAGATCATCAGCCCGAGGGCCGCCGCCGCCACCCCGATGCGGGTAACGACCTTGCGCCCGGTGCCGCGCGCCATGTCGCGGCGGCGCAGATCAGGGCAAAGGCGGGTCAGAATGCTGATCATGTCCGTGTCGTCCACGGTCAGTCGCGCCGTCCTGATCAAGGCGCTGTCAAGGGACGCATCCGCGCGCAAGGTCAGCACCAACTGATCGGTGCGCGCATGATCGGCCAGCGTGCGGATCGCGTACAGCGGCCAGTATTGCGAGCCCATGGGCAGGTCCGGATGGGTCAGGCGCAGCGTCTCGGCAGCCGTGTCGACCGCCAGATCGACCTCAAGACGCTGGCCACTTTCACCGTCGAAAAAACGACCCACCGCCTGCATCAGATGGCACCGCCCACGTCAAGCGCGTCTGCAAAGCCTTCGGCATCCGCGCCCGCATCGGCGGCGCGCTGCTGAATGGTGTTCAGGTGATCGATGTTGTGTACGAGGACGTTGTTGACCGCATGTTCGATAATCGGCTGTGTGATCATGACAAGGCCGAGCGCACCGGCGATCAGGAATGCGACAACGTAAAGCACCCCGACAAAGACAACCAGCGCCATGTTCCCGGCAATGATGGCTTCGGCCATTGTCGCAAAGATCCCCCCGATGACAGCAAAGATGACACCCATCAGCACCGAAATGACGATTGTTCCAATGATGACGATCCGCACGATCTGCCCGGTCTCAAGCTGCGCACCAAAGGTCACAGCACCATCCAGAACTTTGTGCCCGGTGAGGTAGTTGAAGGCGTAGACGCGGTAATAGACGAGGCCAATCAACAGCCAGATATAGCCGACGAAAATCGCGGTTCCTCCGATGATGGCCCCGCCGATACCTGATGCGGCGGCCATGAAAGCCAGCAGAATGCCGCCACCGATGACAATGGCGAGGCCAATGAAAACATGCTTCATCCCGGCATAAAGGTCCTGCCAGCGCCCGGTCTGTTCGAACCGCGCATCGCCGTACCAGCTGCGGTCGGCCATGTATTTTTCGAGCCGGAAGGTCGCCAGCGGGTTCAGAAGGCCCAGCGTCATGGCGTTCAGCAGGTAATATCCCAGAGCGCGGGCCGCATAGCCCCAAGCACCGTTCTCCATCCCGAAGCGGATGCCGCGCCAGCGCGAGCGCGCCATCTTGTAACGCCGTGCGCGATATCGCGCGAACAGCATCAGCGGCAAAACCGCAAGCAATGTCAGATAGATTGCCCCGATCTGTGCCAGTTCCTGCCCCTGGTTCTGCGGATCGACGAACAGGTTCAGGCCAAAGTAAAACAGCGCCATCTGCACGATGCCCAGATAAATCGCGAGGATCACGATGGCGACGAGAAAGCCGAGGAATTTCTCGAGTCCCGTTCCGGTATATTCGAAACTGTCGCCATCGCCGGAGGTGGCCGACCAGATGTATTTGCGGATGCGTGTCTTGGCCCAGAACCGATAGATGCCCAAGGTCACAAGGGTCAAAAGGGACGTCAGGAAATACAAGCGGAACAGGGGCCCGCGGGTGCCGAAATACCGGCCTTGAATTTGTTCACTCATACCGTTCTGCCTCGTGTCTTGTTGCCAGGTTTGCCGATCAGGGACGCAGCCGCCCGTCGCGGTTCGGTCAGTTGAATTTGTTGTCGCGCGGGAATCCGCGCGGCGCCATGCGACCGGCCCCTGCACGCTTGCCATGCCATTCGGCCAGTTCGGTTTCGGTACGCGTGCGCCCTGCCGGATCGTTCCAGCTGAGGCCCTCTGCGCGGGTGAATGTGGTGGCATCACTCAGCCCACCATCCTTGTATTTCTGAAGCCGAACGCCTTTGCCGCGTGCCATCTCGGGCAACTCATCAAGGCCAAAGACCAGCACCTTGCGGTTTTCACCGACCACGGCGACGCTGTCGCCTTGTACGGGCTTGCACACCGCAACCCCGTTGTCACCACGCACGTTCAGCACCTGTTTACCGCTGCGGGTCTGCGCGATGACCTCGTCCTCGGGCACGATGAACCCATCCCCGGTGGACGAGGCGACCAGCAACTTGCGGCCCGGCACGTGAATCAAGATCGAATGGATCCGCGCCTCGTTCGGCAGGTCGACCATCAGGCGCAGCGGCTCGCCCATGCCGCGCCCTCCAGGCAGGTTGGATGCCGAAAGCGTATAAAACCGTCCGTTGCTGCCCACCACCACCAACCGGTCAGTGGTTTCGGCGTGAAAGATGAAACGCGGGCCATCGCCGTCCTTGAATTTCAACTCCCTATTCAGATCGATATGGCCCGTCATGGCACGGATCCAACCCATCTGGCTGCACACCACGGTGATG
Organism: uncultured Rhodobacterales bacterium; assembly: GCA_964542095.1. GTDB lineage: Bacteria > Pseudomonadota > Alphaproteobacteria > Rhodobacterales > Rhodobacteraceae > Tateyamaria. The sequence goes on along the minus strand of CAZITF010000159.1, from coordinate 601 downwards.
GGTTCGCGGTCGATCATGGCCTCAAGCGGCACATCCTCGACCGTGCCGGCCTCGGCGAATGCGGTGCGCCGCGCGCCACCTTCCCAGTCCTTGCCGAATTGCTTTTTTGTTGCCTTCAGCTGTGCCGCAATGGCCTCCCACTGCAATTCCTCGCTCTCCAGCAAATCCTCCAGCCCGGCGCGTTCTTCCATCAATGCGGACTGTTCGCGCAGCAACTCGACCTCTTCAAGGCGGCGCAGGGAGCGCAGGCGCATGTTCAGGATCGCCTCGGCCTGCACATCGCTGAGTTCGCCCTCGCCCGCGGCAGGCCCCACATACTCGGCCTCGTTCATGGCGCGTGGATGATCCTTGCCCCAGTCCTCGCGCATCAGCGCGGCCTTGGGGTCTTCGTCATAGCGGATGATGTCGATCACCCTGTCGAGGTTGAGGAAGGCGACGATCAGCCCCTCGAGCACCTCAAGGCGGTGGTCGATCTTTTCCATCCGGTGTTCGGAGCGGCGGATCAACACTTCGCGGCGGAAATCGAGGAAGGCGCGCAGGACTTCCTTCATCGAGCAGACCTTGGGCGTCACACCGTCGATCAGCACGTTCATGTTGAGCG
>CAZITF010000158.1:0-6673 GCA_964542095.1 uncultured Rhodobacterales bacterium | reverse complement strand
CGTGCAGCTTGATCTCGCACATCTCGAACGGGGTCGAGTGCCAGTGGCGCATGAGATAGCGGATCAGCCCGGCATCGTTCTGCACCGATTTGGTGCCCTTGCCATAGCTGACCCGGGCCGCCTGGCAGATGGCGGCGTCGTCCCCCATGTAGTCGATGACCCGGACAAATCCGTGGTCGAGCACCGGGCGCGCGTGGTAAAGATGCGCCTCCATCGCCGGAACTGTGGCGCGCAGGGTCGGTTTGGGATTGGCGCGCAGGTCTTCGATTTCGGCAAGCTGTTCTGGCTCAAGCGGCATGGTCCGCATCCTTTATCCACAGAATCTGTCAGGCGTTTACTCTATATGGTGGATGGGCCGACGTGAACCACCATATGAGGGTGCGCTTTTGGCAACGGTTGTGGTTGAGGTCTGCGCGATAGCGTCAAGATTTCGTTGACTTTTGGGCGATCGGGGCAGAGTCTCGCCCGAAAGAGGCAGTTAAAATAAACCGCAAAAGGTTTGACACGTATGAAACGGACAGCAGCAATGTTTGCGCTCGCCCTCGGGGTTGCGGCGTGCGGGGACGGCAACCCATTCACGGGCGGGACGACCACACCGGGCGGCGGTACGGCTGCATCGAGTGTGCCGGCGGCCATCCTCAACGATCTGGAGCGGATCGACTTCAATGCTTCCAACAACACCCTGACGGTCACGGGCCTGACGCAGGACGGTGTGCCCCTGGTCAACGAATACAGGGCCATCGCCAGCACCTTTGCACCCGGTTATGTCACCTTTACCGGGCAGAACGATCCGCTCGGTCGCCACGCGACAGCCTTTGTCGCCAGCCGCGACGGGGTGCAGGCCGGGATTGTGATGACAGGCCCGCAGTTCAACAAGTTCTTTGGCGGATCATTCTTTGAACGGACGGGCGGATATTCCGCCCCGACCGCACCCCAAGGCCGCTTCGACGTCACCTACTATGGGAACTACGCAGGCGGCATCAACAGCTCTGGCCCGGTCACAGACCTGTTTCCAACTGTTGGGCTAGATCCGGATGTGAACGCTCCGCGTCAAACCGCCTATGTGCGCGGCCTGATGTTCGTTAACGTCGACCTGAACGACATGTCGGTCGAAGGCGAGATCTATGATCGGACGGGCGTGTTTGAAGGTGGCTTTGCCGACCTGCCCGACCTTGTTCTGGTCGAAGGCGCGCTGACCGGTGATGGAACGTTCAGCGGCAACATCGAGTTTGATGCGACCGACCCCAATCCCGGCACACCCAGCAATTCTGTCGGCAACGACATCGGTGATTTCGCGGGTGTCATCGGTGGCCCCGGCGGCAATGCCATGGCCGGTGGTGTCACGCTGAGCGAATTCACGGACGAACTCGAAGACGAGCTCGAATACGGCGTGTTTGTGCTGGACCTCTGTGTGGCTGGCAACACCGACCCGATCTGCGCCAACGCCCAGCAACCCTGATCGCCATGAAACGCGCGCTTGTTGCGGGGATCGTGGCGCTTTGGGCAACGGTCGCCGCACCGCAAAATGCAGGGACCAGCGAAAGCGCCACGTTCAGCCTGGATGAGGCGCGGCTGGTGGCCCGTCAGGCGTTGCAAAAAGGGCAGTTCGAACTGGCGAGACAGATTGCCATGGGCCTTTTGGAGGCGGATGCCGAAGACCCCTTTGCCTATGGCGTGCTGGCGGCGGCTCATTCGCGAATGAACGATCCGCGTCTGGCCCGAGCTGCGGCGCGTCTGTCTTATCGCTATTCCGACACCGATGTGCAGAAATTCGGGGCGGCCCGCACTGCGGCCAGCGTGGCCGCACAACAGGACCGCCCCACCGCCTCGCAGGCTTGGCTGCGCATCGCCGCCGCCCATGCCGAAACACCGCAGCAGAATTCTCTGGTGGCGCGCGAATACGCTCGCGCCCGTGCGGCCAATCCGCTGCGTTTCAACATCAACCTCTCGCTCGCTCCGTCCGACAACGTCAACAGCGGCACGGACAATGTGCTCGAGGTGATCAACGGCGTGCCGACTCTCGGCTTTTTTCAGGGCAGTTCGCGTGCACTCGCGGGCACGGTCGGAGTCATTGACGCGCGGTTTCGCTATCGGCTAAGGGCGGACGAGACGTCGCGCACCACGGCCAGCGCACGCATTTACACGCGTCGGGTGGACCTTTCGGGCGAAGCCAAACGCATCGCGCCCGATGTCACCAACGGCGATTTTGCCTCGACCTATGCGGAACTGGGTGTCGATCATCAGTTCGCGTTGGGGACAGCGGGAAATGCGATGACCCTCGGGGCGGCCTTTGGGGCCAGTTGGTCAGGGGGAAATCGGTCCTATGATTTCGCCAATGTGCTGGTGCAACGCGATCTGCGCTTGACGCCGAACAGCCGCCTGTCCCTGAGCGGTGTGGCCGAGCGGCGTTTATCCACCGTGTCCTCTCTGCGCGACGCGAATGTGCTGACACTGGGCGCGACTCTCGGGCACAAACTGTCGCGCGGAGATCGGCTGAACGTCGGTATCACGGTGCAGAACGTGTCGGGCGACAGCGTCAATGCCGACTATCAGACGGCAAGCCTGCGCGCACGCTACACCTTTGCCAAGCAACTGGGACCCATGCAGGTCACCACCGGCCTGACCTACGGGTACACCGACTACGATTCTTATGTTTTGGTGCGCCCGGTGGCGGGCGGGCGTCAGGACACCTCGATCTACGGCGATGTGTCGCTGTTTTTTGCAGACTTCGATTTCGCAGGCTTTGCACCCACCGTGCAGCTGCGCACGGGGCGTCGCTCGTCCAATGTGAACCGGTTCGAAACCAGCGAAACCACCGTGACGCTGGGCATTCAATCAAAGTTCTGAGAGGCGCTGGCCCTGTCGGCGTGACGTGTTAGGTTACTGCACATGTTTGCCTAACAGGGAAAGTCGCGCCGATGCCAACCAAATATCTGCACACCATGGTTCGGGTCAAGGATCTGGATGCCTCGATGGCGTTCTACAAACTGCTCGGGCTGGAAGAGACCCGTCGCATGGACAGCGAAAAGGGCCGCTTTTCACTGATCTTCATGGCGCCACCCGATCAGCCGGAATGCCCGGTCGAGTTGACCTATAACTGGGACGGCGATGACGGCTTGCCCAGCGACAGCCGCCATTTCGGGCATCTCGCCTATCGCGTCGACAATATCTACGAGATGTGCCAGCACCTTATGGACAACGGGGTCACCATCAACCGCCCCCCGCGCGACGGCCATATGGCCTTTGTGCGCTCGCCTGACAACATCTCGATCGAGCTGTTGCAGGCGGGCGATGACCTGCCCCCGGCAGAACCCTGGGCGAGCATGGAAAACACGGGCCATTGGTAAGGGCTGCGGCCCTTCTGGTCGCCTGCCTTGCGGCCTCGCCCGCGGCGGCGTGCCGTCTGGCGCTGCTCTTGGCGCTGGACGTGTCCTCATCCGTGGATGCGACCGAAGACCGGTTGCAGCGCGGCGGGCTTGCCGCCGCTCTCACCTCGCCCGAAGTGCGCGCGGCGTTCTTTGCCGTTGATGCCCCCGTTGCGCTGGCGGTGTTCGAATGGTCGGGCCGCTACAATCAGGAAGTCGTGCTGGACTGGACGCTGATCGACAGCCCGGCCGCGCTCTTGTCGGCTGCCGGGACGATCGCGTCCAGCAAGCGCAGCCATAACGAGTTTCCCACGGCCATGGGCTATGCCCTTGGCTACGGGGCCGAGATGCTGCGGCGCGCACCGCAGTGTCTGTATCAGACCATCGATATCGCCGGCGACGGGCAGAACAACGAAGGGTTCGGGCCGCGTCTGGCATACAAGGAATTCGACTTTGACACTGTGACGGTGAACGGGTTGGTGGTGAACGCGGCAGAATTTGCCTCGGAAACCCAGCTGATCGAGTTCTATCAGAACGAGGTATTGTGGGGGCCCGGCGCGTTCATGGAAGTCGCGCAGGGCTTTGAGGATTACGAGCGCGCGATGCGGCGCAAACTGGAACGCGAGTTGACACCGCCGGTCATCGGCGGGCTGATCGGCGAACGGCAGGCCGGATGAAGGCGCTGCTGGCCGCATTGGCGCTTGGCGCGCTTGGCGCGCTTGGCGGCGGGGCGGAAGCGGCCTGCCGCCAGGCGCTGGCCCTGGGGCTGGATGTGTCGGGTTCGGTCGATGCGCGCGAATACCGGCTGCAGATGGACGGGTTGGCCGCCGCGCTTGACGATCCGAAAGTGCGCCAGGCCCTGCTGGTGATGCCGGGTACGCCAGTTCATCTGTTGGTCTATGAATGGAGCGGTCCTGAAGACCCGACAGTCGTGCTGCCTTGGACGGCTGTGACCAGCCCTCAGGTACTGAACGGCATCATCGGGCAGTTGCGCAGCGTGAAGCGGCGCAACGCCACCCCCGGCACGGCCCTCGGATTGGCAATGCGAGAAGGGGTTGCCCACCTCAACCAGCGGGCCGAATGCTGGAAACGAACGCTGGACCTGTCCGGCGACGGCAAATCCAATCTTGGCCCCCGCCCCGTCGACGTCAAACCCGAGATCGAACCGACAGGCATCACCGTCAACGCACTGGTCATCGGCGCGGATGCGCCCGCGCTAGGCGATATCCGGCAGGCGGAAATTTCGGGGTTGTCGGCCTATTTTCAGGCCAATGTCATTGTGGGTGCGGACAGTTTTGTGGAAACCGCGCTGGGGTTCGAAGACTATGCGAATGCCATGGCGCGCAAGTTGCAGCGGGAACTGGAAACCCTGATCCTTGGCGATGCGACGCAAGGATTTCTCCTCCATGCGCCAGAACAGTAGATCGACTCAGTAAATATAGCGGATCTGATCCGTCCAATACCGTTCCATCCGTTTGAGCGACGCTGTGATGTCCACGATCCCCTCGGGCCCCAGCACACCCTTGGCTTGCAGCCCATCGGCGTGGCGCATGAACAGGTCGGCCACCACATCGCGAATCTTGCGCCCCTTGTCGGTCAGCTTGACCCGGACGGAACGGCGGTCGATCTCGCAACGCTGGTGGTGCATATAGCCCATTTCGACAAGTTTCTTGAGGTTGTAGCTGACATTGGAACCCTGATAGTAGCCGCGGCTTTTCAATTCACCCGCCGTCACCTCGTTGTCGCCGATGTTGAACAAGAGCAGCGCCTGCACCGCATTGATTTCCAGCACACCGACCCGCTCGAATTCGTCCTTGATCACATCCAGCAGCAATCGGTGCAGCCGTTCGACCAGCGACAGCGCCTCGAGATAGCCGATCATGAAACCGGCGTTGTTGCGCGGCGTGGTGTCTGCCTGTCCCGGGGGCTGGGCGATGGGGTCCTGAATACTCATCCGCGTTCTCCGACTCGATATCTGCTCGGGAACAGAAAATGGACATGATTCGCAAATATTCGGTTAAGCGTCGAAATCGCTTGGCTTTTTTCCCTGAAAGGTCTGTGAAATATCGAAAATCAACGCCGCAAACCGTTCAGGTGCAGGTTCCTGGCCCGTCACCCAGCGGATCAGATCCTGGTCGTTTTCATTCAGCAGCGCGTCATATGTGTCCAGCCGATCCGCGTCCATCCGCTCCAGATGGGCGCCGCAATAGGCCGACAGGATCAGGTCCATTTCCTTGATCCCGCGCCGCATCGACCGCATGTGCAGCCGTTTCAGGCGGTGGGTGCGCGGCTCGTCATTCATCTTCCGCCAGGTCCAGCGTTGCACGCAGGCGTTTTTCCAATCGCGCCACCTGTTCGGCCCGCGCCAGCATGTCGGCGCGCAAATCACGCAGTTCGGTCAGGATGTTACGGGTTTCTTCGGTCATGACAGGTGCATCGAGCGGGCCCGCCAGCCCCTCGCCCTCACCGTTGATCAACCACATCATCGACACGTTCAGCAAACCCGCCATGATCGACAGCCGGTTGGCGCGGGGTTCGCTCAGATCGTCTTCCCAGCTGCGCAGGGTCGTCAGTCGCACGCCCAGCCGCTTGGCCAGTTGCTTTTGCGACATTCCGGCGGCCTCGCGCGCCGCAGCCACGCGATCTCCGAAGGTTGCCGTCTTGGGGCTGTACCAGTCCAATGTGTCAACCATGACCAATCTCCTTCTTGTTGGCGCGCCCGGCGCTTGCCCGGACCGAGCGGCGGCCCTATGACGGGTTCAACCCCTTAGTAGCGAGGTTCGCACCGACATGACATTCCTTTCCGCGACGCTCGACCGCGTCAAACCGTCCCCCACTATCGCTGTGACCACGAAAGCGGCCGAATTGAAAGCCGCCGGACGGGATGTGATCGGTCTGGGTGCGGGCGAGCCTGATTTCGACACGCCGCAAAACATCAAGGACGCCGCCGTCGTCGCCATCGCACTGGGCAAGACGAAATACACCGCTGTCGATGGCATCCCGGAGCTGAAACAGGCGATTTGCGCCAAATTCAAGCGGGACAACAACCTTGATTACACTCCGGCCCAGGTCACTGTTGGCACCGGCGGCAAGCAGGTGTTGTACAACGCGCTGATAGCCACCCTGAACCCGGGCGACGAGGTGATCGTGCCCGCCCCCTATTGGGTCAGCTATCCGGACATGGTGTTGCTGGCAGGTGGCACACCGGTCACCGTTCCCTGCGGAATTGAATCGGCGTTCAAGATGACGCCGGACCAGCTTGAGGCCGCGATCACGCCCAAGACCAAATGGCTGATCTTCAACTCGCC
>CAZITF010000157.1:0-6707 GCA_964542095.1 uncultured Rhodobacterales bacterium | reverse complement strand
CTGCTGAACGATTACTGTCAGGTTGCGGGCTATCCGTTCCGCTACCAGAACCTCTCCACCGATAATATCGACAGTTATCAGGGTAAGTCAGGTCAGAATGCCAAGGCGTTCATCAACAATGTGCTCGACCCTGCCTGTATCGGGTTCGGTACCATCGACGATATCGATCAGCTTGCAGGCAAGCGCGGGGATCGGCAATCGAGTGCCGGGCAACTCGAAATCACCGCTGTCTTGATGGAGAGTTTTGCCGGGGCCAATACGGTTGTGCGTGGCAATTGCACTTTTGGGATGTTCTCGAACTACCCCGAAAACGTCGATGACGCCCTGCGCCAGCGGGCCGGCGCGCGGTTCTTGGTGGACGGGCCGCAAACGCGCGAGGATTACATCGATATCCTCTACCTGCTGATGGGCAAGAACCACGACATTCCCGTGGGCCAGCACGAGGTTTTTTCCGCCCAAGAGATCAAGAAAGCGGTTGCCGCGAGCTTTGAAAGCCACTCCCGCCCGCACGAGGCCGGGTTGATGGAAGTGTTTGACCGCGTGCAAGCCAACATCGGCACGCTCGATACCATCGCGAAACTGGGCACGTATCTGAAGGCCATTCAGCAGGCGGATGACCGTTTCACCGGTCGCGCCATCAAGAACATCACCGACGCGGTCAAGGTTCGCGCGATGGATTTCGAATTGCCCGATGAGTGGATGGAGAACCCCGAGCAGTTCCTGTTCAAGGACTACGACACCAAGAAAGCGATGATTTCGGACCTGCGCGTGCCGATCACGGTCGATATGGTGGTGCAGGAGATCAACCGCTATGCAGACAGCGAATTCCGCTATGCGGACAAGTCGGACGAGGTGGCGATCGAGGCGATGGTGCGCGACTTTGGCCGGCAGGAAGAGGCGAAGAAACGGTGGCTGGAGAGCAAAGCGTGACCGAGACCCCCAACATCTGGAACACGGGCCTGCCACTGGTGATCCTCGGCGTGTTGGGCTGGGCGTTGCCAAGGATGCTGGTGCCCGAAGATACGCGCTCGCACAGACGCGTGGGGTTGGGCGTCCTGGGCGCTGTCGTGACCCTGATCGGGGCGGCCGCGCTGGTCCTGGTCGCCTTTGACCATGCCGCCTATCGCAGTCCGATGGAGGTTGGTGGCATGCTGCTGGTTGCCGAAATCGCGCTGCGCAGCTCGGTTCTTTTTGCATTCGCTTGGGTGCCGATGCTGCTGTTGTCCTGGTTCAATATGGCGCAGCGGGTCGAGATGTTGCGAGGTCAGGATATGGCGCGGGGGGATCGCTCATGATCCGCCTCATCCAACGTGGCCTCATGTATGGCAACCTGTTTCATGTGGCCTCCCCCGCACTGGTCGAGCGCTATAACCGTGCGCTCAAGCATCTGACGGGGCGGACCACGACGCTCTCCGACTTCTACATTGACATCTCTGGCTTCTCGCCCGAGGTGGGCGCCGATCTCGACGACCCGCTCTACCTCAACCACAACGGGGTCAACAGGCAGTTCATTTTACTAAGCACCGAACAACGGCACTGCCCTCTGCTGGATGCGAAATTCTCGACCTGTTACGGCATTCTGAAACGGTTCATCGCCGAAAACGAGGCGGCGCTGTTTGCCCTGACGGCGCGCGACGCTGTGGCGGGGGAGTTGGTCAATTCGGTCTATGATGTCTCTGCCCCCAAACGCCTGTTCGACATCCGCGCCATCTCGGTCGAGGCGGACACGACCAGTGGCACGGTGCGCAATGCGGGTGCGCTGGCGAAAAAGGTCGATTCCTTCCTGACCGAAGAGGATGCCTGGTTCGACGATGTGCTGATTGCCGAGATGATCACGTTGGCAGGCGAAACCGGCGACGTGACGCGCAATCCGGTAAACCTCAAACCACTCAAGGTCGAACAGGGTAATTTCTGGACGGCGCATTTCGGCGGGCTGTATATCTTTCAGACGCTGGATCATCCGGCCACCATCGCCGCCCACGACAAGCCCGCGGATGTGCCGACCAAATACTGCTTTGATCTGAGTGACCGGAATCAGATCGCCAAGTTTCTTGAATACAACGATCTGGTCGAGCCCATCGTCAAGGCGCGCGGCATCGACGGTGCTGCGATCTTGCGCCAAAAGATGGATTTCATTCTGGTGTCGGCGGTGACCGAAGCGGGCGTCGATCTGGACGGCACCACGCGCCGCGATATGCGGATGCTGGCGCGACGGCACAGTGACCTGTTGCCGGACGAATTTCACGCGCTGGGCGATCTGGTCAACTGGGCCGAAAACGGCGGCCAGTGGCCGCGCATCACTTCGGATCACCCGGCCTATTTCTACACCCTGCGCGCCGCTGCCACGCCCGAGGCGGACCTGATCAACATGCTGCTCTCCGAACTCAGCCCCCGCGACGTACGCCAGCTGTTCATCTGTCACAAGCAGGCGTTTTATGCCGCCTATGCCGCCTGGCCCGAGGCGAAACAGGAATATGTCGCGCGTTACCTCGAAGCCGAGTACAAGGCCGACAAGGCAGGGGCCCGCGCCGCGCTGTTCGGGCATGACGCCCCGATGGAGGCCCCGAAACCCGAACCCCTCGACCTGATTGCGCGCGTCGGTCCGTGGGGCGCTGTAAGGAGGTAAGCCATGGCTCTTGTTCGACTGCTCTTTATCGCCTTCGTTGTGCTCAGCGTCATCTATCTGTCGCTGTCGCTCTATTCCCGCTCGAGGGCGCGCGACCGGCTGGAGGCAGAGTGGGACGAGGGCGATTTCGACATCCCGCGCGAAGCCTACGTGCGGGCGGGGCTGGTGGAATATGACAGTTCGTTGCGTCGTAAATTGATCCTGGGTGTCTATATCGTGCCAATGTCGCTGTTCATTCTTGTTATCTACCTCGTGAATTTTGCCTGAAAGGGATCCACATGCGCTATATCGGCTGGACCATTCTGATCGCCTTCTGGGTCTTTTTGGGGGCTTTTCTGCACTACTCCCTGCCGCAGCGTGACATCGTGCGGATCGTTCGGGTGTTCGAGGAACGTCAGGACCTCAACGACTGGACGCGCATGTTCTGGTCGCGCCCAGACGAGCAATCCGATGGGTTGATCAACCGTGACGTCCAGTTTCTGCAGACAGTGCAGGCCAACGGGCGGCCGATGGTCTATCGCAACGAGGATACGGGCTGGAGCTGGCCGCCCTATTTCAAGTTCGACACGTCCAACCTGTTCACCGAGGCCGCTGACGCGGTTTCGACCCGAGCGGCCCCAGAGTGGTACGTGCTGACCCACTACGGATGGCGCAACGAGTTCCTGACCATATTTCCGAATGCAATATCGATCCGTCCCGTCGATGGCCCGGAAGCGTCCAAGGGCATACCTTGGATCAACATCACCATCCTGACCCTGCTGGCTGCGTTTTTCTACGCGATCTGGGTGCGGTGGCGACGGTTTCGCAAGGCCCGGATCGATCCGCGGCTGGAGGAGATTCAGGACAGCTGGGAAGCGGCAGGGGACGCCGTGCAGGAGCGGCGCGGGCGCATCCGCCGCTGGCTGGATACCTGGAAAGCCAAGTAATCAGGGCAGAGCGTCGGTGCGGTAAAGCCGGACGCGCAAGCCGCCATGGGCGATGCTGGGACCGTCCGGCAGAAAGGGCAGGCCGGTTGTCTTGGCAAGGCTCGCTTCGGATGTGACGATACCGACCCGCCAGCCCGAAAACCGTTCCTGCAAGACCTGCCCCAATCGGCCATAGACAGGGTACAGCGCCTTTTTGTCGCCGATCCGCGCGCCGTAGGGCGGATTGACGATCACCAGACCGGGCGGGCCTTCGGGCGGCGTGGCCTCGCCCGCGTTTGCGACTGCGAGCGTGACCAGGTCGTCCACACCTGAGCGGGCCGCATTGGCCAGCGCCATGTCGATCACACCCGCATCGCGGTCCGATCCATGGAAATTGACCCGCGGCGTGCGCAGCCGTTTGGTGCGACGCAGCGCTTCGGCGTTGGGGGTATAGGTGGACAGGTGCTCAAAGCCGAATGCGCGGGAGCGCCCAGGTTGCAGGCCGGCCGCGATTTCCGCCGCTTCGATCACAAAGGTGCCCGATCCGCACATTGGATCGAATACGGGCGCGCTGCCGTCAAACCCGCATTGGCGCAAGAACATCGCAGCCAGTGTTTCGCGCATCGGGGCCTTGCCGACCGCGGGCTTGTGCCCGCGTTTGTGCAAAGGCTCGCCCGAGGTATCGACGCTGAGCGTCACCCGGTTGTCTTCGATGCGCACTTTCAGGATCACGGGCGCATCCGCGGCAGTGGTCATGCCCGCCTCTTCGCGCAAGGCTGCCTCGATCCGCTGGGTCGCGGCGCCCGCGTGATAGATCTTGGACTTTCGTGAGGTCGCGACATCGACCCGGATCGGCACGTCCGCACGCAGCACGTCGCCCCAGGGAAACTTGCGGGCGCGCTTGTCCAGTTGGGCGAGGTGAAAGGCCATGAATTCACCGATCCGAACAAGTACGCGCGTTGCGCCGCGCAGTTCAAGATTGGCGCGCCACACTTCTGACCAGTCGCCCGCCATGGTCACACCGCCCGGTTCCACCCCTGTCACGTCAAAGCCAAGGCCGCGCGCCTCTTCGGCCAGTGCGGTTTCGAGGCCGGGCAGGGTTATGGCGAACAGGATCAGGGGGGTGTCAGTCATACCCGCTTGCATAGGCGCTTGCCTTGTCGGGTTCGAGCGGTATTTGCACCTGCCTCAACTCGAACTGACCGTTCTAGTCGGCAAAAAGATAGTCCACTTCGGCGATTTCGCGCGCCTTGTCCTCGGGCACGGACAGGAATTTGGCCAGCGCACGCGCATTCTGATCAAGGTCTGCAGATTCCTGGATCCGGTCCAGATGTTCGAAATCTGCATCGCGGATGCGGTCGGATTCAAAGGTCATGTCGTTGCGGATCGTGGGCAAGAGGCGTTTGATCGTTTCGGGGCCGGTCTGCTCACCCGCAAGACCCACGCGCATCGCATGGCCCACCAGATAGTCGTCGGTAAAGTTGCACTGGATTTCCAGCATCCGGGTGATCGAGCGATCCCCGGCGAAATCTTCGAGCAGGTCGAGGTTGCCCGGATCCATGCAAACGATCAACCGGTCGGTTTCGTAATAGTCGAACAGCATCCGCATCAGCGCGCGGCGGTGTCGCGTGCGCTTTTCCAGCGTGGTCTGGATGCCGCCCAGATCGGGCAGGGGGGAATGCTCTTCGTTGAAGAGGTATTCGATGGCCGGCACGTTGGTCATCTGGCGGATCCGTTCCAGCATCCTTTTGGCCACGTGCCATTTCTTGCAGATGATGATCAGCAATTCGCGATTCCGGCCCAGCGTGCTTTCTGTTTCCCAGAACCGAGTGGCGAAACGGCGCCCGATCCGGCCACGCCCGGACAGGAACTTGAACAGGCTCGCTCCCTCGTTGGAAATCTGGAACGGCACGTCCCTGGCGGCATAAAGCAGCCCAAGGCGGCGTTTGAGGTCAATCGCCTCGGGGCTGATCTTGCGGGCGAAAAGGAAGTCCTGGCTGAGCAGCAGATCATAGTGGTCGTCATAGAACGTCACCGGCATGCCATAGTCGCTGAACAGCAGGAAGGTCAGCGTGCGCGAGCGGATTTCGTCACCGGGCACCACATGGCGCACGATGGTCTGAAAAAACGTCTCGTCCGGAATCCAGGTGGTGCGGAAAAACCGCATCACATCGCGCCGCTGGCGGGTGAAATCAAGCACCCACTCGATGGTGCGCCGCCGCAGGCACCACCACTGGCTGCCGATCTGTACGTCGATATCCGCTGGCACCTTGCGGGTCAGGCCAAGGCGTTGTTGCAAGTGATAACTGGTGTAGAACAGCCGCTTCTGGGTGCGCTCATTAAAGAAGTGGCGGTAGATCAACCGGTCTTCCTTCATCCCGGTCTTGATCCCGTCGCTTTCGAACTAGTCATAGCTTTCAATGAAGTCGGCGTCGTTCTCATCGAGGAAGTTGTGGATGTACTCGGCCGTCTTGATTGCCATGCAATCACCGGACAGCATGTAAAAATGGGTGGCACGCGGGAACGCATCGACCGCAGACTCAACAGCATAGAGTGTGGCTTGCACTAGGCTCCACTCGCCCCAGCCACAGCGGATGCGGCGACGGGCAAAGGTGACATTGGGGTTGTCCTTAAGCGCTGAGGAAATGCGCTTGAAATGCGCAGGATCCGCACGCCCATCGAAGTGAATCGCCATGTAGTCGCCAGCGGCCGTCAACCGTTCTGCCTGTTTGATCACGGCTTCCGGGTCTTTGTGGCACAGGAGAATGTAGGCGATTTTTGCCATATTTGGAAACTTAACTGCCTCTTTACCTAGGATTGTTTACGTAGATAAAGGTAAGGAGTGATTGAATAAACAGGATTTCTTTGGTTTTTTACTTACAAACCAAGCTGTAGAGAAATGCGGCACATTAAAGGGACAGGCAGGATGGGATTTCCAGGGACCTGGATGACGGAAAGTGAGAGCGTGGTTTACCGCGTTGTGCCCAAATGCGCGTGTTCGACGATCGGACAGATCATGTATTATTCCGACCATGGTGCGTTCTTTGATGGCGACATCCATGATGCCAAGGGCGGCATGCACAAATGGGCGCTCGAAGACAGCCAACCGTCCATCACCAGCAATGTTCAGGCGCACAGTTCCTACGCGTTTACCTGCGTTCGCAATCCTTACACCC
>CAZITF010000156.1:0-6737 GCA_964542095.1 uncultured Rhodobacterales bacterium | reverse complement strand
GGGCCTGCGGGCGGGCACCGGCGTGCGGGGACGATTATATGGGGCGGATTTCCGGCCCGCGGATGGACCGGTTCGATTTGCGCGTGGACGTGCCGCCGGTCAGCTACACCGACCTCGACCTGCCCAGTTCCGGCGACAGTTCGGCAAAAGTGGCTGAACGGGTGGCGGCGGCGCGCGCGGTGCAATTGGCACGGTTCGAAAACTCCGGCCTGCGCTGCAACGCGGACCTCAACGGCGCGGCACTGGACGACTTGGCGGCCCCGGATGACGACGGGCGGGCCCTGCTGACACGGGTGGCGGACCGGTTCGGCCTGTCGGCGCGGGGCTATCACCGGGTGCTCCGGGTCGCGCGCACCATCGCCGATCTGGACGGATCGACCCAGGTGCGCAAACCCCATGTCGCCGAGGCGGTCAGCTACCGGGTGGGCGCACTGGCCGCGGTCTGAGCCCTGATCCACGCGGCCAACTGATCAAGGGTCACGTTCGCCTCTGGAATCAGGTTGTGAAACAGCGTCCAGACATGGGGCAAATCGCGCGCGACGGTCAGGACAACCTCGACGCCCTGATCCTTCAGATGCGCGGCATGGCGCAGGGTGTCGTCCAGCAAAATCTCGGTATCGCCCACCGCCAGCCAGACCGGCGGTGCGCCCGCGAACCGGCCATAAAGCGGACTGGCGCGCGGATCGTCCGCCGCGACCCCGTTCAGATAGGCCAGCGACGCGTCGCGCAGACGCTGGGCGGGCAACACGACCTCGGCATCCGCGTTCCTGACGATGCTGTTCCCTGTAAACGCCAGGTCCATGAGAGGCGAAAGCGCAAAGACACCGGCAGGCAACGGTTCGCCCGCCGCCAAAAGATCAGCCACAAGCGCAAAGGCGAGGTTGCCACCGGCACTGTCGCCCCCGATGATCAGGCGGGCCGGGTCAACGCCGGTCGCAAGCAGCGCACGATAGGCAGCCAGACAATGGTCAGGGGCCGCAGGGAACGGCTGTTCCGGCGCCAGCGGATAGCGCGGCAGGACGATATGCCCGTCGATTCGCTTGGCCAGGGCGGACATCATTGCGGCATGGGTCGCGGGGCTGCCGAACACATGGCCCCCACCATGTATGTAGAACACCGTGCGCGACGACCCGGCACCGCGGCGTGGCATGACATGCAGCGCCGGCGCGCCCGCCAGCGTGTTCCAACGGCGGGACATGCCGAAGGGCGCGTGAAAGAACAGACGGGACTTGATCTCGAGGCTGAGGCGCAAGGCCGTCGCGCTGCTGGCACGGGTCAAAAAGGTCTTTTCCGTCCAGCGCAACCACCCGTTCAAAAGGCGGGCACGCAGACTCATGCGATCTTGGCTTCGATGGCTTCCCAGATCTTCTGCGCAATGTTCACTCCGTCAAAACGTTCCAGTTCCTGAATGCCGGTGGGCGACGTGACATTGATTTCGGTCAGGTAATCGCCGATCACATCGATCCCGACAAAGACCTGGCCGCGCTCCTTCAAAAGCGGACCGATGCGGGCGCAGATCTCCAGATCGCGCTTGGTCAATCCGATCTTTTCCGGGCGTCCCCCCACATGCATGTTCGAGCGGGTCTCGCCCGCTGCCGGGACACGGTTGATGGCGCCGACGGCGGCACCGTCGACAAGGATCACGCGCTTGTCACCGTTGCTGACGTCCGGCAGAAATTTCTGCACGATCAGCGGCTCGCGACTGAACCCGGTGAACAGCTCGTGCAGAGAAGACAGGTTGCGGTCGTTGGCATCAAGGCGAAACACCCCTGCCCCGCCATTGCCATAAAGCGGCTTGAGGATCACATCGCCATGTTCGGCCTTGAACGCCCTGATGGTGCCCAGATCGCGGGCAATGGTGGTGGGCGGCGTGAGGTCGGGGAAATCCAGAACCAGCAGCTTTTCGGGAAAGTTGCGGACCCAGAACGGGTCGTTGACCACCAGAGCGTGGCCCTTCAACCGGTCGAGCAGATGGGTCGAGGTGATGTAATGCATGTCGAACGGCGGATCCTGACGCAGCCAGACAACGTCAAACTCAGCAAGATCCACCTCGCGCATCTGCGAAAGCTGCGCATGATCTCCCTGTACCCTCTGCACGGTGAAATCCTGCCCGCGAGCGGTGATGCGCCCCTGCTGGTAGGCCAGTTGGTCCGGAGAATAGAAAAACAGACTGTGCCCGCGCGCCTGCGCCTCTTCGGCAAGACGAAAGCTGCTGTCGGCATTGATATCAACGGCCCCGATCGGGTCCATCTGAAAGGCGATCTTCATGGCGCATCTCCGGCATTTGTCCTGCCCTAGATGGCGCAGCGATGCGGGCGGTGCAATGGAAATGGGCTGTGCAGCTGCGAACCGACACAGCCAGGCCCTGACCTAGCGGGTCAGATCCAGCCGCAAAATGCATTCTCCAGAACCGATACCTGTCCATGCTGATCCATCAGCGCAACGTCGAACCGGATATCCGTCAGATTGCCCGTCGGGCGGGTTCCGACATATTCCTCTGCGGTGGCATACAACCGGCGCACCTGCGCCGGGGTGATATGCGACATCGCAGCCTCGAAAGAGCTGCTTTTCTTCACTTCGACCAGTACGGCGCCGTCACCATCGGCAAAAATCAGATCAATCTCACCGCGCTTGCCACGCCAGCGCGCCTCGAGCAGCACATAGCCCCGTGCGCGATAATCCGCCGCCACCGCATCCTCGGCAGCCAATCCAGCCAGATAGGACATCCGACCGCGGCCTTCGCGGCCCAGCGCAACGGCACGCCCCGTCTCGAAATCGCGGGCAGCGGGCGCACAGGTCATCACATCATCCTTTTCAGTCTCGGGCGAGGGCAAGCGCCTGCTGGTAGACTTGCCGTCTGGGCACATCGAAGGTTTCGGCAACAAAGGCCGCCGCATCCTTCACAGACATATCCCGCAATGCCGACACTAATGCCGATTCGATGTCTTTTTCATTAACAGCCACCGACGTTCCCCGCCCGATCAGCACCACGATCTCGCCTTTGACACTTGTTGTCGCATAGTGACCGGCCAATTCACTCAGCGTGCCGTGCCGCGTTTCCTCGAACTTCTTGGTCAACTCGCGGCACACAGTTGCGGGTCTGTCCGCTCCCAGCACCGCCTCTGCATCCCCCAGCAGCGCGCCCAGACGTTTGGGCGATTCATACATCACCAGTGTCGCCTTCACCCCTGCCAGCCCGGCCAGGGCCGCCTTGCGCGCGCTGCGGCTGGCCGGCAAAAACCCCGCAAAATGAAAGGCATCCGTCGGCAATCCGCCCACCACCAGCGCGGTCAGCACCGCCGACGGGCCCGGCGCGCAGGTGACCGGGACTCCGGCGGCACGCGCCGCGCGCGCCAGTTCAAACCCCGGGTCCGCGATCAGCGGCATCCCCGCCTCCGAGGCATAGGCCACGCTCTCGCCCGCTGCCGCCCGCGCCACCAGCCGGTCCACCACGCCATCCCTGGAATGCTCGTGCAGTGCCTCGATCCGGCGCCCGCTCAGCGCCACCCCGTGAATGTCCATCAACTTGCGCAGGGATCGCGTGTCCTCGGCCACCAGAACATCCGCCGATGCCAGCACATCCAGCGCCCTGAGCGTAATATCGCGCGCCGTCCCGATCGGAACCCCGACAAACCACAGTCCGCCGCTCAGAACGACCTTGAGATGATTCAACGCTGGACCCGCCTTTTTGTACGTTTATGATCCGTCCAAATGGAGCGGGCCAAAAGTGCACCGCCCGGGACAGCTGGGAGAGAAGTATCATGTTTGCGTTTTTCAGGTCTCTGCGCAAGGCGACACGCCGCGCCATCCTGCCACTGGCCGCCCTTGCCCTGGCGGCGTGCGATCCCGCGGCCCTCGGGGGTGTGGGCGGCGGCGGAGGCGGGCCGGCCATAGACGCCTCCAAGCCCGTGCCGGTTGCCCTGCTTGTCCCGCGCGGGTCCGGACAGGGCAGTGACGACCTGCTGGCCAAGAACCTCGAAAACGCCGCCCGCCTCGCGATACGCAGCCTCAACGGCGTCAAAATCGACCTGCGGGTCTACGGTACAGCAGGCAACGCGCAGACGGCCGCGAATCAGGCCGCAGCCGCGATCAATGACGGCGCTCAGATCATTATCGGCCCGCTCTATGCCGAAGCGGCGAACGCCGCAGGCCTCGCTGCCGCCCCTGCCGGGGTCAACGTTCTGGCCTTTTCCAACAACCCCACCATCGCGGGTGGCAACGTCTTTGTGCTGGGGGCGACCTTTGACAACACCGCCAACCGGCTGGTCAGCTATGCCACGTCGCAGGGGCGCAAGAGGATCGTCGTGGTACATGCCGACGATGTGGCAGGGCAGCTGGGGCGCAACGCGATCACCAAGGCCATCACCCGCAACGGGGCCTCGCTGGCCGGAACCGTCGACTACCCGCTGTCCCAACAGGGGCTGATCGCAGCCGTGCCGCGGGTCAAGGCGACGGTGGACAATTCGGGTGCCGACAGCGTGTTTCTGACCGCAGCCCCCTCGGCGGGTCTGCCGCTGCTGACCCAACTGCTGCCCGAGGCCGGTGTGACACCCGAAACAACCCAGTATATCGGCCTGACGCGCTGGGATATTCCGTCCCAGACGCTGGACCTGCCCGGCGTGCAGGGCGGCTGGTTTACCCTGCCCGACCCGAACCGAAGCGCGGCCTTCAACAGCCAGTACCAGGCGGCCTATGGCAGCGCGCCGCACCCGCTGGCGGGACTGGCATTCGACGGAATCGCCGCCGTCGGCGCGCTGGTCAGCCGGGGCAACGCCAACGCGCTCTCGCGCTCCGCCCTGACGCAAGGGTCGGGATTTCAGGGGGCGTCCGGCATCTTCCGCCTGCGCGGTGACGGCACCAACGAACGGGGCCTCGCCATCGCGACGGTGCGCAACAACCGGGTTGCCATCATCAGCCCGGCACCCGCAAGTTTCGGCGGAACCGGGTTCTGAGCCGCCCGCCCGCCGCAAAGAGAATGCCGTGACCAGCCCCGCCGTCGATGCGCCACCCGATCCTGCGCCAAACCTGATCTGTGCGCCGCGCGACATCTTCGATGGCGCGGCGTTCGACGCGGTGCTCGACGCCGCCGTGGCAAACAAGGACACCGGCGCGCGGGCGCACATCCTCGACCACCTCAAGGCCGCGCAAAAGGACGGGCGGGCCCGGATCGCGGATGCGTTCCGCGCCGACCCGTTCAACGCACGACCCGCCACGCGGGCCTATTGCCACCTGACGGACTGCCTTGTGGACGCGGCCTTTCGCACGGCCCGGCAACTGCTGCACCCCAACCCGAACCCGACCAAGGGCGAACGCATCGCGGTGCTGGCCGTCGGCGGCTACGGGCGCGGCGAAATGGCCCCGTTCTCGGATGTCGATCTGCTGTTCCTGACGCCCTACAAGATCACCCCATGGGCCGAAAGCGTGATCGAGGCAACACTCTACATGCTGTGGGACCTCAGGATGAAGGTCGGCCATTCCAGCCGCACGGTGCGTGACTGCATCCGGCTCGGAGGCGAAGATTTCACCATCCGCACCGCCATGCTCGAACACCGGTTTCTGATGGGCGATCAGACCCTCGCGGCACAGCTCGACGCGCGCCTGCGGTCCGATCTGTTTCTGGGCACCGAACGGGAATTCATCGCCGCCAAGCTTGCCGAACGCGACGCGCGCCACATCCGGCAGGGCCAGCGCTACGTGGTCGAACCGAACGTGAAGGAAGGGAAGGGGGGGCTGCGCGACCTGCAATCGCTGTTCTGGATCGGCAAGTATATCTACAAGGTGCAGGACGCCGCCGAACTTGTGCAGCTGGGCCTGTTCACACAGGATGAATTCCGCTCTTTCGTCAAGGCCGAGGATTTTCTGTGGGCCGTGCGCTGCCACCTGCACCTGCTGACCAACCGGCCCACCGAACAACTGACATTCGACATGCAGGTCGCCGTGGCCGACGCCATGGGCTATCAGGACAAGGCCGGACGGCGCGGCGTCGAAATCTTCATGCAGGCCTATTTCCTCGCGGCCACCGATGTGGGCGATCTGACGCGCATCTTCCTGACCGGGCTCGAGGCCATCCACCTCAAGGACGAACCGCTGCTGGAACGGCTGTTCAAGCGCAGACCCCGGATCAGGCACGGCTATGAAGTGATTAACAACCGCATCGCGATCAAGGACGATGCCGCCTTTCTGGCCGACAAGCTGAACCTGCTGCGCATCTTCGAAGAAGCCCTGCGCACCGGCATGCTGATCCACCCGGACGCGATGCGGCTGATCAAATCCAACCTGTCGCTGATCGACGACGAGATGCGGACCACCCCCGAGGCCCGGCGCATCTTTCTTGATCTGCTTCTGAAACACGGCAACCCCGAACGGGCGCTCCGGCGGATGAACGAGCTTGGCGTGCTGGCCGCTTTCATCCCCGAATTCGAACCCATCGTGGCGATGATGCAGTTCAACATGTACCACTCCTACACGGTCGACGAACACATCATCCAGTGCATCGCGCAGCTGGCCATGATCGAGAAAAACGAACTGGTCGAAGACCTGCCCGTCGCCTCCTCCATCCTCAAGCGGGGGGTGAACCGGCGCGTGCTCTACGTGGCCCTCCTGCTGCACGACATCGGCAAGGGCCGGTCCGAGGATCACTCCATTCTCGGCGCGCAGATGGTGCGCAAGATCGCACCGCGGCTGGGGCTGAAACAGGACGAGGTCGACACCATCGAATGGCTGGTGCGCTATCACCT
>CAZITF010000155.1:0-6775 GCA_964542095.1 uncultured Rhodobacterales bacterium | reverse complement strand
CATGCACGTGTTCGATCCGGTGCCGCAACTGCTCAAGAACGTGCGCTAAGCGGGGTCTGTCCCGCCGCATAGCGCACGTTCTTGAGCAGTTGCGGCACCGGATCGAACACGTGCATGACCTCGCTCGCCGCCTTGCCGCTTTCGATCATAGCCGCGAGAAACTGCAAACCCGCCATCAGCCCATCGCCGGTGGTGGCATAGTCGGTCATCACGATATGGCCCGATTGCTCGCCGCCGAGATTGAAACCACCCGACCGCATCCGCTCGACCACATAGCGGTCGCCGACGGCGGTGCGCTCAAGGCTCACGCCCTTGCCTTGCAAAAACCGTTCCAGCCCGAGGTTGGACATGACCGTCGCCACCAGCGCCCCACCCTTCAGGCGATCCGCGGCAGCCCAGCGCGCGGCCATCAGCCCCATGAACTGGTCGCCGTCGCCGACGCGGCCCTCTTCGTCCAGCAGGATCACGCGGTCGGCGTCTCCATCCAGACAGATGCCCACATCCGCCCCATGCGCCACGACCGCCTCGGCCGCAGTCTGCGGGTGCATCGAACCGCAGCCATCGTTGATGTTGTGCCCGTTGGGCGCGGTGCCCACCGGAATCACGGTTGCCCCCAGTTCCCAGAGTGCTTCGGGCGCGACGCGGTAGGCCGCACCATTGGCGCAATCCACCACCACCTTGAGCCCATCGAGCCGCATCTGGCGCGGAAAGGAGGATTTCACCCGCTCCACATAGCGGAACCGCCCATCGTCGATCCGCTTGGCCCGCCCGATATCGGTGGCGGTGACCGGTTCGACACCCCCAGCCACAAGGGCCTCGATCTCGGCTTCGGCGGCATCGCTGAGCTTGTAGCCATCGGGGCCGAAGAACTTGATCCCGTTGTCTTGCGCGGGGTTGTGGCTGGCCGAAATCATTACGCCCAGGTCAGCCCGCATCGAGCGTGTGAGCAGGCCCACGGCTGGCGTCGGCACCGGCCCCAGCAGCAGCACATTCATGCCGGTGCTGGTCAGTCCCGCCGTCAGCGCGTTTTCGAACATGTAGCCCGACAGCCGCGTGTCCTTGCCGATAACGACCCGGTGGACGGACTCCGCGTCGCGGCGAAAGTAGCGCCCCACCGCAGCGCCAATGCGCAGCGCCATTTCCGCGGTCATGGGTGAGGTGTTGGCGGTGCCGCGCACGCCGTCTGTTCCGAAAAGTTTGCTCATGTCAGGGATGTGCCACAGCAGCGCGCCACAGCGCAATGGCCTGCGCGTGTTCGGCCACGTCATGGGCGCGGATGATCTGAACCCCTTGGGCGATGGCGGCCAGCGCCACGGCGATGGAGCCGGGGGCGCGGTCGCGTGCTTCGGGTGCGTTTCCGATCGTTCCGATAAACCGCTTGCGCGAGGCCCCCAGCAGGATCGGCACGCCAAGGCCGTGAAACAGGCTGATCCGGTTGAGAATCGCGAGGTTATGCGCCTGCGTCTTGCCAAAACCGATGCCGGGATCGGCGGTGATCCGCGCGCGCGGGATGCCTGCGGCCACAAGGCTGTCGATCCGCGCGGACAGCGCGTCATAGACGTCAAGCAACACGTCGTCATATGTGGGATTGGTCTGCATCGTCCGGGGCTCGCCCTGTGCATGCATCACGCAGACGGGCACAGCGCGTGCCGCGCAAAGCGGCGCGAGGTCGCCATCAAAGGTAAACCCCGAGACGTCATTGACGATATTGGCCCCCGCATCGAGCGCCGCTGCGGCCACCGCCGCCTTGCGGGTGTCGATGGAGACCGGCGTGGTCACCCCGGCCGAGCGCAGGCCGGCGATCACCGGAGCGGTTCGGGCGATCTCGGTCTCGGCGATTACAGGGCTGGCACCGGGGCGCGTGGATTCCCCGCCGATGTCGATGATATCCGCCCCCGCCGCGCACAGCGCCTGGCCCTGGGCGATCCCGGCCTCAAGCGTATCAAAGGCACCGCCGTCGGAAAAACTGTCCGGCGTGGTGTTGAGAATGCCCATGATCCGGGGGGTTGAGCAGGGGCCGGCAAAGCGGGCGCGTTCGTTCACGCTCAGTTCCGAAGCCCGAATGACGCGCGGGGCGGCGTTGCGCGACAGAACCTCGACCTGGGTGAACCAGCACCAGCCGAACGGAACCGCCCCCTCGACCTCGGCGGGGCCCACCTGCATGAGCGGTCTGAGATAGCGCATCGCCTAGATCTGGGCTTGCGTCGCGGGGATCGAGCGCAAGGCGACGGGCGCATCCCTCGGGCCATCATCCCCGATCACAAGCATCTCGCGCGCATGATATGTCGCCGCGAACCACGAGGCCAGCGCCACCGCGTCCGCCCCCTTGGCCGAGGGACCGTCCACCGCATCCAGCACGATCTTGGACGGTGCCCAGACGCTGATCTGGCCGTTGCGCATGGCCCAGTCAAGTTCGGTGCGCGTGCCCACGACCTTGCAGCGGGCATCGCGGGCGGCCAGCACCCAGGCGTTCTGCTCGATGGCGAGCAGGTCGATACGGCGTTGCGCCAGAGGGTGACTGGCGGCGGGTGCGGCATCATCCGACGGGCCGACACAAAAGATCAGCGGGCGGCCCATCGCTTCGAGCTGATCGATCCACGACCCGAGGTTCGGCGACGCGATGGCGGCGTTGGACAGATAAACAAGCTCGGGGTGCAGCGCGTCCTCTTCGGACGGCACCTCGACCGGGCGCGTGGTGCCGCGGCTGCGCACGATCTCGACCCCGAGCGCACCTGGGCCGCGATCGAGTTTTTCGATGCGAACAAAAACGCGCATCGCCTGCGGTTCCAGCAGGATGCGGTCGGCAACCCGTTCAGCAAGGGTTTCGAGCAGGTTCAGGCGTTCGTCGGCCAGTTCATGGGCGATGGCCTCGGTCACCTTGTCATAGCTGAGGATGCGGTCGACATCGTCGTCGATGGGCCCGGTCAGCGGTCGGACTTCGACCACGACATTGCAGCAGATGCGCTGGGTCACGCCCCGTTCGGCCTGAAAGGCGCCAATCTCGACTTCAACGATGTGATCCCGCACCGAAATGCGATCAAGCGGCGCGCTGGTGGCCGTCGCCTCGGACCGTTCGGACGGGTGGGAAAAGGCGAGGCGGATTTCAGAGGCCATGAGTGGCGCCTTTGCACAAAAGGATCAGCGTGGCCGTTCTAGCGCCCGTGCAGCACCGTGGACAGGGGCAAACACGCCGCCCCCGCGCCTGAAAGCGTCACACCGGCCTAGTTGGTGGCCGTGCGATAGGTGTGTCGGTAGAACACGTGCACACCGATGGCCGCCGTCTTGTTGTACACACGCGACCATTTCGGGCGCACAGCGGTGGTGTGATAGTGCGTGGCGCCACTGGTCAGCGTCGGGGCCATCCCGTCAATGACGGCGCGAGCCACTTTGCCGACATTCTCGTAAGCCGCCTTTTCGCGGATCGTGTCGGGGTTGCCGTCGCAGGTATAGGTGAACTGGCATTGGTACTTGCGCCCGGTGCCCTGATTGACAACCCCGCAGATGTTGTCGGGATAGCGCGCGCTTTTGACCCGGTTCATGATCACCTCGGCCACCGCAAACTGCCCCTTCAGGGTCTCGCCGCGTGCCTCGAAATACAGCGCCTCGGTCAGGCAGGCCCAGTTGGCGTTGCCTGTCGGCGTGGGTTGTGTGTCGAGCCAGCCGCTCGAGAACGAGACTTCGGGTGCGTTTTCAGGCGCGGTCAGCAGACCGGTAAAGCGCGAGGTCGGCACGGAACTCAGCCCGCGGGCTTCGGCTTTGCGCACGGCGCTGTTTGCATCATTGCTCGTCACTTCGGCAGACAGGCTGGTCGCCAAGACAAAAATGGCCGCCAACATTGCGGCGGGCTTGAAAATGAAACGCATGTAACGACCCCCAGGATCTCCAGAACAACGGGCGTCTAGACAAAATTATGCCCCGCGTCCAGTTTTGTACGGCCCAACCGGCGGGAATGCGCCTTGCACAGAGGCCGAAACAGGGCAAACCACCCCACCTGACAAACTTTTAACAAATTGTTATTGTTTGGAAATTTGACTTGAAATCGCCAGTTGTGCGGCAGCTAGTCGCGCCACGGGCACCCGGAAGGGCGAACAGGACACATAGTCGAAACCGGCCGCCCGGCAGAAGGCAATCGATTCGGGGTTGCCGCCATGCTCGCCGCAAATCGACAGGGTGATGTCGGGGCGCGCGGCACGGCCCCGTTCCGATCCCAGCTTGAGCAATTCACCCACGCCGTCGATGTCGAGCGTGTGGAACGGGTCTTCGACAAAGACTTCCTGCCGGACGTAATCGGACATGAACCGACCGGCATCGTCGCGGCTGAGCCCATAGGTCATCTGCGTCAGGTCATTGGTGCCAAAGCTGAGGAAACTGCAATGCTGCGCGATGTCTCCGGCGCGCAAGGCAGCACGAGGGGTTTCAACCATGACGCCCAGGCGATAGGTAAATCTGGCCCCTTTCTCGGTGGCGACGGCCGCCGCGACCCCGTCCACGGTGGTTTTCACCAGTTCCACCTCACGCTTGGCGCTGACCAGCGGAATCATGATTTCGGGCACAACGGGATCTCCGTCGCGACTGGCTTCGATGGTGGCCTCGAAAATGGCGCGGGCCTGCATCTCGTAGATTTCGGGCACGGTCACGCCCAATCGTACGCCGCGCAGGCCCAGCATGGGGTTGTATTCCATCATCGACTCGATCCGCCGCGTCACGTCCGACAAGGGCAGGTTCAGTGCATCGGCCAGCTCGTGTTGCCCGTTCCGGTCGGTGGGCAGGAATTCGTGCAGGGGCGGATCGAACAGGCGAATGCAGACCGGCTGTCCCTGCATGATGTTGAAAAGCTGGATGAAATCGGCGCGCTGCATCGGCAGGAGCCGCTCAAGCACCGCCCGGCGATCGTCGCTGGTCTCGGCAAAGATCATCTCGCGCATGACCGTGAGGCGGCCATCCTCGAAAAACATGTGCTCGGTTCGGCACAGGCCGATGCCCTGGGCGGCAAAGTTGCGCGCCGTCTGCGCGTCGGCGGGCGTGTCGGCATTGGCGCGGATGTCGATGTCGCGCATCTCGTCCGCCCAGTCCATGAGGTCCTGAAAGGCGTCGTCAAGGGCCGCCTCCTGCATGGCGGGCGCACCCAGCAGAACGGTGCCATGGGTGCCATCCACGGTAACGACCTCACCCCCCTGGATCACGCGCCCGTCCCTGGTGACCAGTTGCCCTTTCTGGGTCTGAAAGCGTATGTCGCTGACCCCGACCACGCACGGCAGGCCGATGCCGCGCCCGATCACAGCCGCGTGGCTGGTGATGCCCCCGCGTTCGGTGATGACCGCCTTGGCCGCATGCATGCCGCGGATGTCCTCTGGCGAGGTTTCGCGGCGCACAAGGATACAGTCTTCGCCCCTGGCGGCGCTGGCCTGCGCTTCGTTGGCGGAAAACACCAGCTTGCCCGTGGCCGCCCCCGGACTGGCCGCGATGCCCGTGCCCAGCAGATCCCGTTTGGCGTGGCGGTCGATCTGGCGGTGCAGTAATTCGTTCAGCGCATTGGGCTCGATCCGCATCAGCGCCTCCTGGCGCGGGATGATGCCGTCGCGGGCAAGTTGCACGGCGATGCGCACCGTGGCGCGGGACGAACGCGCCACCCGCACCCCGTCCAGAATGCGCAACTCCCCGTTTTCAATGGCGAATTCCAGCTGCATCTCTTCGCGCAGCTTGCAGCGCATCAGCTTGGCATGATCGACCAGTTGCGCGAAACAGTCCGGCACCGTCTCTTCCAGTGAGGCGCCGCGCGGGTCCCGGCAGATATACAGGCTGTCGGCATCGCGGGCCAACGCATCGCGCCCCTGGGACTGGCGCAGGTAGCGCCCGGTGATCTGAGGCATCCCGGTCTTGGACGAGACCAGTTGCAGCACGCCCGACCCGCTTTCGCCCTGCCCCACGCCAAAGGCCATCTGCTGGACCACGAGGCCAAGCCCCGCATCAAGCGGCGCGCCCTTGGCCTGACGCAGCAGGCGGGCCGACGTGCCCTCCCATGCGCGGGCCATGGATTTGAGCACGCCCGCCAGCTGTTCGGCCCGGGTGGCGGGGAATGGCATTTCCGTCTCGCTCTCATAGGCGCTGAGCGTTTCGGCGAGTGCTGCGGTCCCCTCGCCGGTGATCTCGTCGAACATGTCCGGGTCCAGCCGGTCGACGTGGATCGCATAGCTTTGCACAAAGCGGGTGAACAGGGCCGCGGCCGCATCCGGGCCCAACGTGCCGCACAGCATCTCGTAGCGCGCGTCATTGGTTCCGATGTTCAGAATGGCCGAGGGGCCGCCCCAGTCGGGGTCTTCGGAGGAGGGCCGCACACAGAGCAGCGCATCTTGCGGGAACTGGCGCAGGATGGCGTCGATATCGGGCAGATGGCCGCTGGCGATGCGGTGCACCGCGTCAAAGGACAGCGCGACGGTCGTGGGCACCGGCAGGTTCAACCGCGCAAGCCGTTGCAGGCATTTGGCCCGTCCGCCATGGGTCTCGGTGGTGATCGGCGCGTCTGGCGTGACGAGGGTTGTGTTCGGGTTATTCTGCACTGCGGCGTTCCTCTTCGCGCGCAGCATAGAGTGTAAGCCTGACGTGGCAAGAGGGGTGGTGACTGTGCGCCTGCGGCGTGCGTGCGAGGGGGCTCGGCCCCCCGGCGCTGCGCGCCTCCCCCCGCAGTATTTCTGGCCAGAAGAAGTTTAACCTTCGATTTTCGTGAGGTCCGCGACAGACAGGCACAGGGTGCGGATGCGGCTGAGCAGGTTGAGCC
>CAZITF010000154.1:0-6790 GCA_964542095.1 uncultured Rhodobacterales bacterium | reverse complement strand
ATCGGTGCGCCCAACAGCCTGATCGTGTCGTCCCGCTCGCCGTCAATGGGCGGCAGCATGGTGGTTGAGCTTCTGTCGCTGTCGCGCAATCGGACACGGGTCACGATGAATGTCGAGCTGCAGCCCAAGAACCTTTCGGCCAAGCTTCTCGTCCAGTCGATGAAGCTGGCGCGCAAGAACCTGAGCAAACGCCTGAACGAACGCATGGCGGCCTATGCCGAGGAAGTGGAGCGGCGCTACAGCGTCTCTGCCTAAATTCCGCTTGACGTTCCAAGCCGCGACAGAAAACCGTTACATCGGGCGCGTAGACCTGCGCGTCTAGGTTAACGGGGGCCTTTCATGCAAACTGCCTTCACCGCGCCGGGCCGGTTCTTCCGTGGCAATCTGCACACGCATTCAACTTTGTCCGACGGGGCTATCACACCCGCCGAAGTGTGCCGCCGCTACCGGGCAGAGGGGTACGACTTCATCGCGCTGACCGATCACTTCGTCGGTCTCTATGGCTATCCGATTGCCGATACGGTTCCCTTTCGCGAAGACGGGTTCACGACACTTCTGGGCGCCGAATTGCATTCCGGGAAAATGCGCAACGGCGAGATCTGGCATCTTGTCGCGGTGGGCCTGCCCGAGGATTTCGCGCCTTCGCATTCGCCAGATTTCCGCCCGCTTGACGATCAGGAAACCGGTGCCGAACTCGCCGCGCGCGCCCGCGATGCCGGCGCGTTCGTCGCCATCGCGCACCCGCAATGGTCGGGCATGCACCCAGAGGACGCCATGTCGATTGACGCGGCACATGCGGTCGAGATCTACAATCACAGCTGTGCCGTCGAAGCGGCGCGCCCCGACGGGGCGCACATGGCCGATCTGATGCTGGCGGCCGGGCGCGATATCGCGCTGATCGCCACCGATGACGCGCATTTCGCGGGTCCCGACGCCTTTGGCGGCTGGATCCTGGTCAAATCCCCGGCGAACACCCCAGAGGATCTGTTATCTGCATTGAAGGCCGGACACTACTACGCCACGCAGGGTCCTGAATTGCGCGATGTGCGGATCGAGGGGGACGAGATCGTCGTCGAAAGCTCGGCAGTGGAGCGGGTCATCGTTCAGGGAACCGGCAATTCAGCCCTGTGCCACCTTGCCGAATCCGCGACGCGCGCACGGGTGCCGTTGGCCAAGTTCGATCACAGCGCCTGGGTTCGCGTGACGGTCATGGATCGTGCGGGAAAACAGGCCTGGTGCAACCCCATCTGGCGCAAGTGACGACGAAAGGGACCGGGCGAAACAACCTTGGCCGCGCCAGGCGCCGGATTGGTCAATGCCGCTTTGGGTCCGCCGGATAAACGCCAAGCATCGTGATCTCGGAGGTGAAGTAATCAAGCTCCTCCAGGGCGCGGCGCACGGCTGGGTCCTCGGGGTGACCTTCGATATCGGCATAGAACTGCGTGGCCGAGAACGTCCCGCCCAGCATGTAGCTTTCCAGCTTGGTCATGTTGACGCCGTTGGTCGCGAACCCGCCCATCGCCTTGTAAAGGGCGGCGGGGATGTTGCGGACCTCAAAGACGAAGGTGGTGATGATCGTTTCGCCCCGGCGCGACATGTCAAGCTCGGGCGACATCAGCAGAAAGCGGGTGGTGTTGTGCCCCTGATCCTCGATGTCGCGGGCCAGGATTTCGAGTCCGTGGATGTCCGCTGCCACCGCGGAGGCCAACGCGCCCACGCCCATTTCGCCTGATTGCGCGATGGCCGCCGCCGCACCGGCACTGTCGGCCGCCGCTTCGGAAGTGATCCCGTGGGCATCCAGAAAGGCGCGGGCCTGCGGGATCAGCACCAGATGCGCGCGCACGTGCCTGATATCGCTCAGTGTCTGGCCTGGCATCGCCATCAAGGCGATACGCACGCGGACAAAGGCCTCATCCACGATGTGCATACCGCTTTCGGGCAACAGGCGATGGATGTCGGCAACCCGTCCATAGGTAGTGTTTTCGACCGGCAACATCGCCATGTCCGCGCCCCCTTCACGCACAGTGGCAAAGGCGTCTTCGAAGGTGGTGCAGGGCACCGGAATGGCGTCCGGGCGCGCCTTTACCACGGCCTCGTGGCTGTAGGCCCCCAACTCTCCCTGGAACGCGATGCGGTCTGCCATGTTCAGGTCCTTGTGCGCGGCCCCACATACAGCGCAGTGCGGGCAGGGCGATTGGTCGCGCTATCTACACCTTGCCAGTGGCAAGGGGAAGCCGTAGATACCCGCGGACAACTACTGGCGACACGAGGCACCGATTCCAAATGTTCGACACGATGACCTTAACCAAGATCGTAGGCAGCCTTTGCGGCGCTCTGCTAATTTTTCTGTTGGGAAAATGGGCAGCGGATGAGTTGTATTCGTCTGGCGGGTACGGCGAACAGGCCTATGTGATCGATACCGGTGCCGACGTCGCGACCGAAGAAGTCGCCGCAGTGCCTTTCGAAGAAGTCCTGGCCTCGGCAGATATTGGCGATGGCGCCAAAGTGTTCCGCAAGTGCAGCGCCTGCCACAAGGTGGAACAGGGCGCGAACGCCACGGGACCTTATCTTTATGGTGTCGTGGGCCGGCCCGTGGATTCCGCGGAAGGGTACACCTCCTATTCCGGTGCGCTGGAACAGGTGGTTGAAGTTTGGACGCCCGAGGCGCTCAACGGCTTCCTCGAAAACCCCAAGGGCTATGCGCCCGGGACATCCATGGGCTTCAACGGTCTGCCAAAAGTCGAAGACCGGGCAAATGTCATCGCCTATCTCGACAGCCTCGACAACTAGACCTGCGCGTCAAATCCGGCACGAAAACAGCCGTTCGCATCATGCGGACGGCTTTTCCCGTGCGCGCTGGCACGACCCTTCACGCACAAGCGCGCGATATCACATATTCTCAAGTTGCATATTGGCGGCGCGCGTCATTAGCTTATGTCAGCACAAGACTAGACGGCCCTGACTGCCACCAGACGGAGGATCATCCATGCGCAAGACCCCAGATCAACGCCAAGCCCAGACCAGTGTGATCGTCGCACGAGACCGATACACGCGATGGGGAGCTTTGGGCATCTTGGGTCTGATCCTGGCACTGGCCTGGGCCAGTCTGGCGCGTGCGGATGGCCACGAGACCATCATCCAAAGCTATGGGTACTCGTTTTATGGTGACCTGACCTACCCCCAAGACTACCCATATTTCAACTACGTGAACCCGGATGCCCCCAAGGGTGGTGAAATCGCGCTGGGTACTGTGGGCACCTTTGACTCCATGCATCCTTACACCCGCAAGGGGCGGGCAGGGGCGCTGTCGTCTTCGATCTACGAAAGTCTGCTGGGCGAGGGGGTCAATGGCACGGCGGCTCCGGCCGATGTGTATGGCGAGTATTACGGTCTGCTGGCCGAGCGTCTGGAATATGACGAAGGCAAGAACTGGGTCACTTTCTACATGCGCCCCGAGGCGCGATTTTCCGATGGAACCCCTGTCACCGCCCATGACATCGCGTTCAGTCACAATCTGCTGCTGGACGAGGGATTGAAATCCTACGCGGACGCAGTCCGCAAACGCATTCCAAAGGTCGAAGTGATCGACGACTACACCATCAAATTCTACTTCACTGAAGGCATCTCGCGCCGCTCGCTCATTGATCAGGTCGGGTTTGTGCCCGCGTGGTCAAAGAAGTGGTACGAGGAAACCGGTGCCCGACTGGACGAGAGCCGTCTTGAAATCTCGCCCGGATCAGGCCCCTATGTCGTCGATACCGTCGATGTGAACCGCCGCATCGTCTACAAGCGCAACCCCGACTATTGGGGGGCGGACCTGCCGTTCAATGTGGGACGCAACAACTTCGACACCATCCGTATCGAATATTTCGGCGATGCCGAGGCGGCCTTTCAGGCGTTCCTTGCAGGCGAATACACATTCCGCACGGAAAACGATTCAAAGAAATGGGCTACGGGCTATGATGTGCCAAAAGTGCGCAGCGGGGCCATCGTCAAGGCCGACCTGCCCGATGGCTCCCCGCCGGTCCCTTCGGGGATCGTGTTCAATCTCGGGTCCGAAATGTTGAAAGACAAGCGAGTGCGCGAGGCGATTTCTCTGGCCTTCAATTTTGAATGGACCAACGCGTCGTTGCAGTACGGGCTGTTCAAACAGCGCGCGTCATTCACGCAGGACACGCCTCTGATGGCCTCCGGGCTGCCGACTGGCGCGGAACTGGAATTCCTGCAATCGCTTGGGGATGTGGTGCCCGCGGACATGCTGAGCACCGATGCGCGGATGCCGCACACGTCTGACGAGGCACGTCTGTTTGACCGGCGCAATGCGCGCAAGGCGATGGCGTTGCTGGATGAGGCAGGCTGGGCCGTCGGCGATGACGGCATCCGGCGTAAGGACGGAAAGACGCTGAAGATCAACTACCTCTTCAATTCCTCCTCGCCCGACACCCTGTCCGGCGCGATGGAGAATTTTGTATCCAACGTCCAGAAACTCGGCATCGACATCACCTTCGAAAAGGTCGATTCCTCGCAGTACACATCGCGCGAGCGGGACCGGGACTATGATCTGGTCTATGATTCCTATGCGGCCTTTCTTGGCACGGGCACCGGACTGATGCAGCGGTTCGGTTCCGAAACAGCGGAATTTTCGCTGTTCAACCCCGCCGGACTTGCCAGCCCCATGGTCGACGCAATCATCGAGGCATCCCTGAATGCAGAAACACGGGAAGACGAAGAGGCGTCGCTGATGGCTCTGGACCGCGCGCTGCGCTACGAATTCATCATGATCCCGGTCTGGTACAACCCATCCCACTGGGTCGCCTACTACGACATGTTCGAACACCCCGACACGATCCCTCCTTACGCGCTGGGTCAGCTGGATTTCTGGTGGTACAACGAGGAAAAGGCCGAAGCACTCAAGGCCTCCGGCGCACTAAGGTAAATCCATGGGCCCCTATATCCTGCGCAGGCTGCTGCTGGTCATCCCGACCTTGCTGGGCATCCTGTTGGTCAACTTCACCCTCACCCAATTCGTGCCCGGTGGCCCGGTCGAGCAGGCCATTGCGCGCGCACAAGGCGGCGGGGACGTGTTTGGCGGGTTTGCCGGTGGCAACAACGATGCGGGCACGGACGAGTTGAACAATGCCTCCGACAGCACTTATGTGGGCGCGCGGGGTCTGCCGCCCGAATTCATTGCCGAGCTTGAAAAGGAGTTTGGGTTCGACAAGCCACCCGTGCAGCGGTTTCTGAACATGGTCTGGAACTATGCCCGGTTCGATTTCGGCGAAAGCTATTTCCGATCGATCGGCGTCATAGACCTGGTGATCGAAAAGTTGCCGGTTTCGATCACGCTTGGCCTCTGGTCGACCCTGATCGCCTATGCGATCTCGATCCCGCTTGGCATTGCCAAGGCGGTGCGCGACGGGACGGCCTTTGATACATGGACATCCGGTGCGATTATCGCCGCCTACGCGATCCCCGGTTTTCTGTTCGCGATTCTGTTGCTGGTGCTCTTTGCGGGCGGCTCGTACTGGCAGATATTCCCGCTGCGCGGGCTGACCTCGGACAATTTCGACAGCCTGACATTGCTGGGCAAGATCGGCGACTATTTCTGGCACATCACGCTGCCGGTGCTGGCGGGCACCATCGGGGCCTTTGCCACGCTGACCCTGCTGACCAAGAACAGCTTTCTGGACGAGATCAAAAAGCTTTACGTCATGACCGCCCGCGCCAAGGGCCTGTCGGAACGCCGCGTTCTGTATGGGCACGTGTTCCGAAATGCCATGCTGATCGTCATCGCAGGCTTTCCGGCCGTCTTCATCGGCGTGTTCTTTGGCGGCTCGCTGATCATCGAAACCATCTTTTCGCTGGACGGCCTGGGGCGGCTCGGCTTCGAGGCGGCAGTGGCTCGGGATTACCCGATCGTGTTCGGCACACTTTATATCTTTGGTCTGATGGGCCTGTTGGTCGGGATCATTTCGGACCTCATGTATGTCCTCGTGGACCCCCGCATCGATTTCGAGCGGAGGGAAGGCTGATGGCCGTGCAGGAGGCGGAACTGGACACACCCGTTGTCGTCCCCCCGCGCAAACGCGGCCTGTTCCAGCTGTCGCCGCTGAACCAACGGCGCTGGCGGAATTTCAAGAAGAACCGGCGCGCCTTCTGGTCGCTGTGGATATTCTCCATCCTGTTCGGCGCGTCCCTGTTCGCCGAATTCCTCGCCTATGACAAACCCATCGTCGTGCGCTATCAGAACGAATTCTATTTCCCGATCTGGAACTTTTATGCCGAAACCGACTTTGGCGGCGATTTTCAGACCGAGGCCAGCTATCGCGATCCCGAGGTAGAATGCCTGATCGTATCAGGCGGGCTTGATGAGTGCTTTGACGACCCCGAAGCGGTCATCGAAGACGCGCAGGATGGCGTGGTCAATGGCGAGGAGATCACCAGGGGTTGGACAATCTGGCCGCTTATTCCCTACAGTTATGACACCGCAGTGGACCGCCCCGGTGCGGCACCACTTCCACCGAACGAGGAAAACCTGCTGGGCACCGATGGCACCAAGCGCGACGTGCTGGCGCGGGTCATCCATGGTTTCCGACTGTCGGTTCTGTTCACGCTGCTGGTCACCGGGGCTTCGGCTGTCATCGGCGTGATTGCAGGCGCGGTGCAGGGCTATTTCGGAGGACGGACCGATCTGATTTTTCAACGGATCATCGAAATCTGGTCGTCCACCCCCAGCCTTTATGTGATCATCATCATGTTTGCGATTCTGGGGCGAAGTTTCTGGCTGCTG
>CAZITF010000153.1:4195-6798 GCA_964542095.1 uncultured Rhodobacterales bacterium | reverse complement strand
AAAAGCCACACGCGACATGACAGCTGCTGCCAAGAAAGCCGCTGCTGCCAAGTAAGCGCACAAGAGACGTCGCGCCCTCCTTCCTCCCTGAACGGGTGCGATGACTTTGGCGGGTCCTGCGGGGCCCGCCTTTTTCATTTTGGGGCAGTGTGGCGTGCCAACCGGTCAGACAGATTTCACCGCCGCCACTGGTGAATAGCGGGTCTGAGCCCGACCTGTGAATTCAATTTTCTCGCCGCACGCTCTCGCAGCGTGGCAATTGCCACATAAGCGAAAGGCGCTGTGTCGCCACGCGGCAGAAAAACCGGCCATTTGCGAGGGCTACAGCGAAGATCGGGCGTTGAACTCACAGATCGAGGACAAATCGGCGCGGGGAGAAATTCGCAGCGGCAAATCATCAAGAGGCAGTCCACCTCTCGGCAGGACACATCGGTTCCCGGAAACCTGGCGTGTATCAAGTGCCAGTTCGTGTGGTCACTGCGCCAATGCTCGAAGCCTCCCGACGACGGGTAGAAGGGCCACTTCCGGGCCGTGCGCATCCCGGCCTGGTCACGGCCGACCAGAACGGGGAATCCTCATGGTCAAATCCCGGCCGTCCCATCGCCATCCCTGCCAAAAGGCGGCGATGGACCGAAGGGCGACTTCGCGCTAAGGTACGCATCGGACCAACGATTACAGATAGCAAACCTGATTTGATCCGAGGCATTTCCTGATGGTGACAGACGTCGAACGTCCGGAGACCGAAGCGCGTCGACTTGCAGCCGTTGCATTTGCCGATGTCGCCGGATTTTCACGACTGATGGCCGAAGACGATCTGCGGGCCAGCACCCAATGGAAATCGCTGAGAGAGAACCTGTTGTTGCCTTTGCTGAAGCAATACGAAGGCAGATTGGTCGAAACGGCAGGTGACGCGATCCTTGTCGAGTTCAAGAGCGTGGTTGCGGCGCTGAATTGGGCGATGGACGCTCAGAATGCGCCTCTTGCGGAGTCAGGAAACGACTGGGGTAAAGAAATACAGCTGCGCATTGCGGTAAATGTCGAAGATGTGCTCGTCTACCAGGGGAATATATTCGGAGACGGGGTCAACATTGCTTCGCGTATTCACGAAGCCGCCGCGCCGGGGCAAATCGTGACCACCGGTGTCGTTCGGGAAATCGCGAGAAACAAGATAAATGTTCATTTCAGAGATCTCGGCACCCCCCGGCTGAAAAATATCAAGCGCATTATCCACCTCTTCCAGGCCGTGCCTTTGGCGGATTCCGACGACCAGGAAACGCAATTGCATCAGCCTTTCATCGAATGGACATCGCGCCCCGGGGTTGCGGTCCTGCCCTTTCGTTCGTCCTCGGATCAGGAAGTGGAGGATTACTTTGGTTCGGGGATCACCGAAGACATCATCTGCGGCCTGTCGCGCAGCCATGCATTTCACGTCATCGCCCGCGCCTCGACATTGCGCTTTGCAGAGCGATCCATCGACCTTCAGGACGTCGCGTCGCAACTGGGTGTCAATTACGTGATGGACGGCAGCGTGCGCCGTCTGGGTGACCGGCTTCGGATCACGGCCGAGTTGGTCGATGTTGCCCTGAACCGGTCGATCTGGTCGGAGACATTCGACGGCTCGACCGAAGATCTGTTCGATTTTCAGGATACCATCGTGGCGGCGGTTGTCGGCTCGTTCGAGCCGCGCCTGAACGCGCACCGGATCGAACGCGTTCGAAATCGCTCGACAGACAGCCTTGATGCCTATGATTGCGTTCTCAAGGCTGCATCCCAACTGTACCGTTTTACCGATGACGGGTTTTTTAATTCCGGCATCGCATTGCAACGCGCCCTGGAACTTGATCCCACATATGCGCGGGCCTATGCCTATTCTGCCTGGCGGTTGAATTATCTTTTCGGCGAAGGGCGCTCTGACGATCCGGAGCGCGACAAGAAACTTGCCGTCGAACATGCCCGCCATTCCATCGCGCTGGACCCTGACGATGCCTTTTGTCAGGTCGTCGCGGGCCATTTGACCAGCCTGATCCAAGGTGACCCCCATCAAGCGATGTCAATGTTTGATCTGGCCCTGTCGCTGGATCAGAACAACGCCTTGGGCTGGGCCACCAGTGCTGTGACCCTGTCCTATCTGGGCCGCGGCGAAGAAGCGATGCTGCGGCTGCGAAATGCCTTCAAGCTCAGCCCTTTTGACACGCTGAATTTCACATGGTGGACCGGCGCAGGAATTGCCGAATTTGTGTCCGGAAACTACGGAGAAGCCATTTCCTGGTTGCAGAAGGCGCGTCATGCCAATCCCCGCTTTATTGCAACATTGAGGATATTGGCCGCCAGCCTCGCGATGGACGGACAAGAGGACAAAGCAAGGGCCGTCGGGGCTGAGCTTGTGGCGCTCGACAAAGATTTCTCGGTAGATCGCTTTGTTTCGTGGTACCCTTTTGTACGTAGTGAAGACAAATTAGCCTTGAAAAGCGGACTATTTATCGCGGGCTTACCCCGCTGACCGATTTTTAATCATTCAATATTTCAAGGCCGTGACATGGAAAAAGGAGAACTTCGATGACCTCTGGATTGGGCATGGGCAACGGCATGGGCAACGGCATGGG
>CAZITF010000153.1:0-4095 GCA_964542095.1 uncultured Rhodobacterales bacterium | reverse complement strand
GCATGGGCATGGGTAACGGCATGGGCATGGGCATGGGTAACGGCATGGGCATGGGCATGGGTAACGGCATGGGCATGGGTAATGGTGTCGGCGCGATCCCTGTTGGTGCAGGTGGCGGCATCGGCTTCATCCGCAGCTACTATGCCACCCCGATCGAGTTGTCGCTTTTGCCCTGGACGCTGGATTTCACGCCCGATAACGCGGGCAATGACCCGTTTCCGCTGGCTTACATCATCAACCCGTATCAGTTTGATCCGACAACCGGCGCGGCCATGCCCTGGCTGGAGTGGACCACGCAGGACTGGGACCCGGACCTGCGTTTCTGGTCGCTGCCGTTTGACCCCAACCTGGGTGAATGGCTGCGCGCCGCCGACCGCGCCAAGCCCGGGACACTGGCTGCGCTGGAGCTCGCCGCGGATCACGACAAGTGGCTGCCCCAAGGTGCAAATGACGATCCTCTGAACTGTTTCGAGACCAATGATCTGAAGTGGATACCTGCAAGCGACAGCCCGGGTGACGCCGCAATTGCATTCCAGTTCATCAAGGGCGAGTTGGAAACGCTTGCGCAATATATGGAGGACGACCGGCAAAACTATCTCGTGGAATCGGACATACAGGCGGACGGTCTGCCGAATTACCTGATCCATTTTCTGGGCATCAATTCCTTCGACCACCCCAATACGCTGCAATTGATCGACGTGGGTCTGGCGTTGGGGAACGTGATCTACATGTCCTACAAGGCGTTCTTCAAAAGGGTACGTCCTTCGATCCTGCGCCCCGGCCTGACGGTGCCCTTCGGCCCGCCTGCCCACCCGGCCTTTCCCAGCGGGCATTCGCTTCTCGCCTATCTGATTTCGCTGCTCTTGTGTGAGATTCCGGGCATCGCGGACCGCTATGGCGTTTTGCCTACCGGTGCCTCTCCGGGGGATGGCGGCTTGTTGAGGAAACCGCAACTCAGCGATTTTGACGGGCGCACGGTCATTCGATCACCGCTTTTCACCATCGCACAGCGGATCGCAGTCAATCGCGAGCGTATCGGGGTGCATTATCCCTCCGATAGCTATGCCAGCCGCCACCTCGCAGCGGCGATCTGGGAGCGGCTGATGAAGCCGAAAGGCGACGCTGACCACATCGACTGCCCGACCCTGGATAGGATGATCGCCGATGCCAAAAGCGAATGGCCGACGCCGTGGGCTTAGGGGCAGGACTCGCCGCAACCGACGGATTAATTTCAAATGGCGCACGCCGCTGAAACGAAGCGGTTTTGCCGTCCTGCGGATTTGGCGGATTTTCCCCGAGAAGGTCGCTACATCTGCTTGAAATTCAACGAAATTTCCTGCGCAGATGTGCCGCGTCACGGACAAAACTTGCCAAACCCGGGGGGCAAGAATGATGGCCTGACCCAGGCCTGCCGGGCGCCATCGTCAAGACAGGCAGAGCGGGCGGCGCTCAGAACTCCCGGAGCATAAAGCCGAGATTGTTGTCCCCCGCCACCAGATCGGTCAGCGCGCGCGGTTTGACGGGCGGGCTGTCGCCGTCAGGGATTGCTGCGGCCAGCAGGGCCTGTGGATCAGAATTCGCCAGATCGTCATTGCAACTGACCTCAAGCAGAATACCGAACGTCAGGCCAATGCCCGTGCCGGCATTTTCGATGGCGTCGCAAATTTCGGCCGGAATTTGGATCTGCACTTCTTCGCCAGGAGCCAAATCCAGCTGTTGGGCGAAAGAGTGAGACGCGATCCAATCCATGTTATCGCCAAGGTCCCATCGATCCTGCGCCATGTCGCCTTGCAGAACCGCCAGCCACATCCGTGCGCGGACCCCGATGGCAGGTTGTTGCCCGCGATTTCCCAGAACAAACCCCTGATCATGGTCCACCATCCACGCCCGCGCACCGGTCCAGTCAAGCGAGACAGGCGCATAGCTGCCCGGCCCGTAGTGCGTGGTGCCTGCCGACAGAACGACCTTTTGCGGCCTGCCATTCATCACGAATATGTCGACAGGCGCAGCCTGGCCTGGTCCGTTCGTGGTATCCTTCACCACTTTGACAAACATGCCCTGCGCCTCGAAGGCCCAGCGCACAACCTTGTGCGAAACTCCGCCGGACCACTGATCCCCGAACCCGGGCGCGGGCACGGTATCAAGGGCACCGTGCGGCGGTGCAGGCACGTCCACGGGGGTGGTCATCGACAAGGACGCCTCTTCGATGCCCAGTTCCAACATCTCTGCCTTTGACGGTGACTGCGTGAACCCGGCGATCGCGCGGATCAACAGGAACAGTGTCATGAAAGACGCGCGATAGCGGATGTAACGGTCAGGGTTGCTATCGTGAACCGTGTCGCCACCCAGCGCGCGATAAAGCCGAAAGATCGACGACGACAGGATCTGTTCGGTCAGATACCCTTTCAGCGTTTCGCACCGTGCCGGAGGCGCGGCGATCACGGACCGGTTCAACGCGCCATACCAGCCCCAGCCCAAAAGCGGCGACCGATCGTGCCGCCGGGTTGTGAAGACGAAAGGATAGGTGAACCCGCGAAACGTTTCGCTGACGTCATCGCTTTCTTCGCTCAGCTGTGAATACGGATCGTACCAGACGGCGGCAAGCGCATCGCCCGCGCTGTGTGCAAAATCGAACTCCAGTTTTCCCAGACGTGCCGCGGTCAAGAAATGCCCGAACTCGTGCAGCATCCAGCGCCCGCTTGCCGCGATCCCCAGCGGCTCGGGCCGCAGGAACCGGCGATCGGGGTGCGAAGACGGCGTGGCATGGGGGTTTGGCGGGCGCGACCAGCGGTTGAGCGTGGCCAGCGCAAGACGGATCTGTACCCTTGGCTTGATGCCCTGCGCCGCTGCGGCGCAGTCCAATGCAACTTGAGCATTGATTGTTCGCCCATTGCGACCGGGGCCGGGAAATATCCCGTAGCGATAGAGAACATCGACCTGTTCCTCTGTACGTACCGCGAACAGGGACGGGGGCAGACCGATATCGCCCAGAAGCTGGAAGAAATCGAGGCTGTTGCAATAGGCCATGATCGCCGAGAAGTCGTTGCGGCGCGGCACCGGGTCCTGCCCGCCCGGCAAGGGTACCGACTTCACTCCGGGGCCTGCGTCCCGGTCCGCGGGAACATAGTCGGGGCAGCGGCGCACCGCGAAGCCGTCGCTCTCCAGCCGCTTGCCCGCCGCAGGCCCGATGTCACGCGCGGAGCGGTAGGTTTCCAGCACCGTGTCGTCCCGTGTGGGGCGTCGCCGCGTGTAAAGGTAGGATCGGCCGTTTGGATCAACCCATCCGGGCGGTGTCTGCACAAAGACGTCGGCTGCGCCGGGGTTCGCAGCATGGGATACAAGTGGGCAAACCTCGGTCGACACCAGCTTGGCGAACCCGTCCCCGCCGGGAACCGGCGAAGGAAGCAGATCGAATGTGGAAACGACTTCAAAGCTCTGCGGCGTCGGAAACTGCTGTCGTATTCTTTCTTGCCCATCGCCCGTCACAGCCGCTGCAGCCTTGGACGACAATGTGAGCCGAAGACCGGGCGTCGCGCCCCGCTCTGCTGGCGCAAATGAAAACAGCAACTCTTCCGCGTTCATTGCCTGGCGGTAGACAAACGCACCGGCGGCGCTGAGTGCGATGAGTTCGCCCAGGGTTGTTACATTGAGGGTGCCCAGTTCCGCCGACAGCAATGCGGCCAACGGTTCACGAAATTCCCGACCTCGCGAGGCGAGGGCCTCGGTCACGCTGAAATAGCCTTCGGCGGGGTATTCCACGGTTATCGAGCGAATGATCACCCGAATGTCGTCGCCTGCGGTTTCGACCGTCATCGGCACACGGACCCCGAACGAATACGACAGGATCTCTTCTTGCTCGGCGTATGTTTCGGCGGCTGTCATTTCGATCACGGCCGGCAGATCGCCGTTTTCCTGCCGCGACAGGTTCCACGATGCGAGCCTGGGTCCTGCTGCATCTGCGACCGTTCCGATGGCAGGCCATATGTCGAGCCACCTGATCGCTAGCGGATGGGGTGGGGCACCACCCGGAACAAGCGCATCGTGCCAGCTCCCGGGCATGAGCGGTTTCACGTCCGGCCCGGAGTCCAGAGGGTC
>CAZITF010000152.1:0-6800 GCA_964542095.1 uncultured Rhodobacterales bacterium | reverse complement strand
TGATGGTCACGCCGATGGCCGTGTTCTGCATGATGATCATCGGGCGTTTGCCGCCCATGTGGGCACCTGCGCACAGGCCCATGCCTTCATCTTCCTTGTTGGCGGGGATATGGAAGATTTCCTTGCGTGCCTCGACTTCCTCGATCACGCCGGCCAGTTGCTTGCAGGGCACGGTGGTGACAAAGGAAATGTCGTTCGCAACAAGATCATCCACGATCTTCTTGTCGATATTCATGGGGGAGTTCGCCTTTCTGTGTGTGGCCACGGGGGCCGGTGTCGCGTGTCAGGTGTCGGAGCGGTGGACATGCACGGCGCATGGCGCGTGACGCACCACCCGCGCGGCAGTCGAGCCGAGGAAATAGTCGCTGAGGCCGGGTTTGTGCGAACCAAGGATGATGCAATCCACGCCATGGGTGGCCGCATAGTCGATGATGGAGCGGGCCGAATGGCCCTCGACCACAACGCCGTTGATCTCGGGTGAGTCGGCAAGTTTCGCCGTCATCTCGACCCGTGCCTTTTCAAACCCGGCCGCGATGGTCTTTTCGTCCACATAGGCCCGCACGGTCCCTTCCGGAGCCTCGTGAACGTGCAGGGCAACCACGTTACCGCCTGCGCTCAGCAGTTTGCGCGCGATCTTGAGAGTTTGCGTGGATACACCGTGATCAAGCGCCATTGCAACCAGTATTTTCTTGTACATGTGTGTTCTCCATTTTGTGGTGTTCGGCCCTCAGGCCCAAGGGTCCAGAACGATTTTCGGGGCGGCAACCGTGCCTGCGCGCAGGTCGGCAAAAGCCTGTGCCCCCTCGCCGAGCGGGCGATGCTGGATCCAGTCCAGAGGGCCAAGAAGGCCGTCAAAGATGGCCTGCGCCGTGTCGCGGAAATCCTGCGCGGTATAGGTATAGGTGCCGATCAGCGTGATTTCCTGCAAGGTCATGCGCCGGACATCCAGACCACCGGTATCCTCGCCCAGTCCCACATGCGCGATCACGCCGCCCGGTGCAGCCAGTGCAGACGCCGTGGCGCGGGTGGCGGCATAGCCGACAGCATCAATGACAACAGGGAACATTCCATCCGCCTTTTCGACGGCGTTTTGTCCGCAGCGATCCGCCAGGAACGCCCGCCGGGCCGCGTTGGGTTCGGCGATGGTCACGTCCTGAACGTCCATGGCCTTCAGCGCCAGCGCTGCGGCCAGTCCGATGGCGCCGCCGCCGATCACAAGCGCGCGCGGCTCCATTCCCGGATGCAGCCCGCCGAGGGCAAGACGTGCGGCGTGCCAGCTGACGGCCAGCGGTTCGGCCAGGGCGGCGATATCCAACGGCACGGCGTCGGGCACTTCGACCAGGTTGCGGTCGGGCATCGCGATGTATTGCGCAAAGGCCCCCTCGCGTGGTTGCATCGAGATGATCTGGCGGTGTGGGCACAGGTTTTCCCGCCCAGACAGGCAGGCCGCACAGGTCATGCAATGGACGAGCGGATTGACCGTGACCCGCGTGCCGTCGCGCGGCCCGCCGATGATGACGCCTGCGGCCTCGTGGCCAAGGATCAGCGGAGCGGGTCTGCGCGCGTCATGGCCCAGAAAGGCATGCATGTCCGATCCGCAGATGCCGACCGCTTCGACCTTGATCAGATGCTCGCCCACCTGCGGCACCGGGTCAGGCACATCACGGATGTTGAGCGTTTCGACACCTTCGTAAACCAGTGCTTTCATTTCGCGGTGAACCCCCCGTCAACCATCAGTATCTGCCCCGTCACATAGGCCGAGGCATCCGAACACAGGAACAGGACCGGTCCGTCCATATCCGCCATCGTGCCATTGCGATTCAGGCAGGTCTGCGCGGCATTGCGCGCCGCGCGGTCCGGATCGGAAAACACGGCCTGCGTCAGCTCGGTCGGAAAAAAGCCGGGACCGATGGCGTTGGCCGTGATCCCGTCGCGCGACCATGCTTCGGCCATGGCACGGGTCAGCTGGCCGATGCCGCCCTTGGTCGCGCCATAGGCGATGCCGCCGGGAAAGGCCCGCGTGGTCTGAAGCGAGGCAAAGTTCACGATGCGA
The DNA here is from genome assembly GCA_964542095.1 of uncultured Rhodobacterales bacterium. Classification (GTDB taxonomy): domain Bacteria; phylum Pseudomonadota; class Alphaproteobacteria; order Rhodobacterales; family Rhodobacteraceae; genus Tateyamaria. The sequence continues at coordinate 4,747 of CAZITF010000152.1, read as the reverse complement.
CCCCAGCCCCTGGCCTTCATCGCGGGCACCAGCGCCTGCGACAGGAAAAACGGGGCCGACAGGTTCAGCGCCAGCGTCTGGTCCCAGCCTTCGGGGGTCACATCATCCGCCGCCTCGCGTCTGTTCACGCCGGCGGCATGTATCACGATGTCAGGCGATCCGAAGGGCGCCGAGATGGCCGCGCAGGTTTCAGGCAGCGCATGGCGGTCGGCGACGTCCGCCATCACAATGTCCGCGTTCTCTCCGATCTCGTCCTTGAGCGATTGCAGCGCTTCTGCCCGCCGCGCGACGCCGATCACCTTTGCCCCTGCGGCTGCCAGCACCATGGCGGCACGGCGACCAAGGCCGGAACTTGCCCCGGTCACACATGCCACACGGCCTGTCAGTTCGAACAGGTAGCGCGGGTCATCCATCGGCGGACAGGTCGAAGTTTTCGCCGGGGAAGTATTTGGCCAGGCGGACATCCGCGGCGCGGGCGTGGCCCTCCATCCCTTCGAGGCGGGAAATGCGTGCCGTTGCTTCGGCGACAGCTTTTGACCCTTCGCGGGTGGCGCGCTGCCATGTGACGATCTTCATGTATTTGTGGACACTCAGACCGCCGGTATAGGACGCGGCCCCGGATGTGGGCAGCACGTGGTTGGTGCCGGTCGCCTTGTCACCGTAGGACACGGTGGTTTCCTCGCCCAGGAACAGCGAGCCATAGCAGGTCAGATTGGCGAGCCACCAGTCGAGGTCAGCGGCCTGCACGGTCAGGTGTTCGGGCGCGTATTCATCGGAACAGGCGGCCATGTCGGCGCGGTCCTTGCAGACAATCACTTCGGCATAGTCGCGCCATGCGGCAAAGGCGTTTTCGCGGTTCAGTTCGGGCAGGTCATCGATCAGGCCGGGAACCATGTCCATCACCTTGACGGCAAGGTCACGGTCATCCGTGACTAGCCAGACGGGCGAGTTGTAGCCATGTTCGGCCTGGCTGACGAGATCCGTGGCCACGATATGGGCGTCTGCGTCCTTGTCGGCCAGGATCAGGCTGTCGGTCGGGCCCGCGATCATGTCGATGCCCACGCGTCCGAACAGGATACGCTTGGCCTCTGCGACGAACTGATTGCCGGGACCGACGAGGATATTGGCCTTGGGCAATCCGAACAGACCATAGGTCATTGCGGCAACGCCCTGTACGCCACCCATGGCGAGGATGTTGTGCGCGCCACAGATGTGGGCGGCATAAACGATGGCCGGGGCCACACCGACGCTGGGGCGCGGAGGCGAACAGGCCGTGATGCTTTTGCAGCCTGCAACGCTCGCGGTTGTCACGGTCATGATGGCGCTGGCGATGTGGCTGTAGCGCCCGCCGGGCACATAGCAGCCTGCCGCATCCACCGGGATCACCTTCTGACCGGCGATGAAACCGGGCGTGATCTCCATCTCCACATCCGTGGTCGTGCCCTTTTGCAGTTCGGCAAAGCGGCGCACGTTGTCATGGGCAAAGCGGATGTCGGCCTTGAGCTTTTCCGGAACCAGCGCGCAGGCGGCGTCGATCTCGTCCTGGGTCATCAGGATGTTGCCATCGTACCGGTCGAACTTGAGCGCATATTCCCGCGCCTTTGCGTCGCCGCCTGCCTCGATGTCGGCAAGGATGTTCTTGACCGTTTCGTGGACTTGTGACGCATCCGACTTGGCGGTCAGCGTCGCTTTTTTCAGGTATTCACGTGTCATGATCTGAGGGTCCTAGTCATAAGTGTCTGGCGGGCGCTTGGCCGCTTGTGCTGGCGTCTGGGTGGGTCGGCGCGTGGGTATCGAGGTGGCAAAAAGCAAATAGATAAATCACCGCGCACGTGGTTCAGGTCGTTCCCGGATCGCCGCTGCCACATCGAGAGTGACCGTCGGCAACCGCATCTTTTTGCCCTGAACCCGGCACGATTCGTTTCTCACATTAGGGCTTAACGCGCCCAAAATGCAAGCGCTTACATTTTAGGGGCGACAATTCCCTATTTTGGAATATGATGTTCATGAAACGTGAATCTCCGCAGCATGGTGATCCGATGTCCGGCATCCGACCCGTTCCCACACTAGACGACGTTGCGCGCGCTGCGGGCGTGTCCACGGCCACTGTGTCGCGCTGTCTCAACACGCCTGACCGGGTGGTGGAAAAGACCCGAACGAGGGTGTTGGAAGTCGTCCAAGCTCTTGGGTATACGCCGAATTTCGGCGCGCGCGCTATGGCGGCCAAGCGGACCTACACGATTGGCGCCATCATTCCGACGATGGAAAACGCGATCTTTGCGCGCGGGTTGCAGGCATTCCAGGAGGGCCTGCATGCGCGCGGCTATACGCTTCTTGTGTCCAGCACCGGCTATCAGGCCGAAGTCGAGGCCGAACAGATTCGCGCCCTCGTAGCGCGCGGCGCGGATGCCCTGTTGTTGATCGGTCAGGCGCGCGACCCGGCGATCTATGACTTTCTGGAGCAACGGTCCGTGGCGACCCTGATCGCCTGGACCTTCGAGGCAGGCAGTGCGCGACCCTCCATCGGCTTTGACAACCGCGCGGCGATGCAGGCATTGGCAGACGAAGTCATCGCCAGCGGACACCGGCAGATCGGTCTGATTTCGGGCATCGTCAAAGGCAACGACCGGGCCGCCGGGCGTCATCAGGGCGTGCGCGACGCGCTGACGGCACATGGGCTTGATGCGACGGCAATGCCGGTGATCGAATCCTCCTACGAGATCGAGAATGGCGGTGCGGCCTTTGAGTCCCTGATCGCGCGCACGCCGCGGCCCACGGCCATCATGTGCGGCAATGACGTTCTGGCGGTCGGTGCGATGAAACGGGCGCGCGAGATGGGGCTGCGCGTGCCTCAGGACGTTTCGATCACCGGTTTTGACGATATCGAACTGGCACGCATCGTGACCCCCGAACTGACCACAGTGCGCGTGCCGCACCGGGAAATGGGACGCCGTGCCGCCGAAGAGCTGGTCAACATGCTCGAAGGCAAGGCCGCAGGTTCGGTGATCGAACTGGACTGCGCGCTGAAACTGCGCGGGTCACTTGGACCGCCCCCGTTCTGAGCGCGCTGCCGCTCAGCGGGGGGGTGAGCCGTCCCTGTCGGTCTTGTCGCGTTCCCGACCGCTTGTCATCAAGTCGCTGACGCGAAACGCCGATGGCGTGCCGATGCGACTGCGGGTGCGCAGAACGGGCGTGTTGCTGGAATTGCCGCCCCGGCTTTCGCGGAACACGATGAATATGCCGGACGCGATGATGATGCTCGCGCCGACACCGGTATAGAGATCGAGGCTTTCGCTGAAAAAGACAAAGCCATAGACCGTCGCCCAAAGGATCTGGGAATATTGCATCGGGGCCACGATGGCGGCCTCGCCGGTCTGGTAGGCGGCGATAATGAATCGCCCGCCGACCCAGGCAAAGACGGAAATGATGGCGAGATAGCCCAGATGCTCGATCGGCATGGGCTTGTAGACAAAGGGCAGCATGGCCCCCATCACCACGAAATTCGCCACCATCGGGTACAGCATGACCACAACGGGGCGTTCTTCTCCGCCGATCTTGCGCAGGATGATCGAGGCAAAGGCCCCGGTGAACGCTGCCAGCAGCGCCGCCGCGTGGCCAAGGCTCAGTTCGGTGCCGCCGGGGCGCAGCACGACGATGACGCCGATCAACCCGACAATGACGGCCAGCCAGCGCGGCAGGCGCACGGTTTCGCCCAGGATCGGGATCGACAGCACTGTTATGATCAGCGGCGTGGCAAACAGGATCGCATAGGTCTGTGTCAGCGGCAGGTTGGAAAAGGCATAGAACGCGGCAAAGCCGGTGATCACCGCCGCCACGGTGCGCAGGCCGATCCACCAGGGATGCACCGGCACCAGCGTGCTGGGCGCACGGTCGCGCATCAGGCTGACCGTGGCGAGGGGAAAGCTGAGCAGGACGCTGAAAAACACCAGCTGGATCGGGGAATAGGTCGCACCAAGCGTCTTGATGAACACGTCGTGTGTCGCGTAGACGCCAAAGGCGATCAGGGACAACACAGCGCCTTTGACGTTCGGGGACATGGGGCCGACCCTTTCCGGGGTTGCTGGTGTTAAAGGCTCGCGTCCAGAGCGGCGAGGATCACGTCGCCCATTTCGGTCGTGGACAGCGGCGTGCCGCCCTCGGGGCCCATCAGGTCAGCGGTGCGCGCGCCATCGGCCAGCACCTTTTCGATGGCCCCTTCGAGACGCGCGGCCTCGTCGCCCTTGTCAAAGGAATACCGCAGCGCCATCGCAAAGCTGAGCATGCAGGCAATCGGGTTCGCCTTGCCTTGCCCGGCGATGTCGGGGGCCGACCCGTGGACGGGTTCATACATCGCGCGCGCCCGACCGTTCTCCATCGGCGCACCCAGGGACGCGGATGGCAACATGCCAAGCGATCCGGTCAGCATCGCGGCGCAATCGGACAGGATATCGCCGAACAGGTTGTCGGTGACGATCACGTCGAACTGCTTGGGCGCGCGTACCAGCTGCATCGCGCCGTTGTCCGCGTACATGTGGGACAGTTCGACCTCGGGATAGTCCTTGCCCACCCGCGTGACCACTTCGCGCCAGAGAATGCCGCTTTCCATCACGTTGGCTTTTTCCATGCTGCACAGCTTCTTGCTGCGCTTCATCGCCAGATCAAAAGCCGAGCGCGCGGCGCGTTCGATCTCGCCCTCGGTATAGCGCTGGGTGTTGATGCCGACACGCTCGTTGCCTTCCTCGAAGAT
>CAZITF010000151.1:0-6838 GCA_964542095.1 uncultured Rhodobacterales bacterium | reverse complement strand
AGCAATCAAAACATCACACAGCTTTCGTCGTTTTGCCCGATTTCGAACACATTCCGAGCGCACACCGAACATTGGAAGAAAATGCCTTAGCGGCGGACAACCAATAACAAGTTAGGTGTATCATGCATATGGACACGACTGCAAAGACCACAGCCAAGGCCGCCCTCAAAGGCAGCGCCTGCAGGTTTGTTCGGGACGAAAGCGGCACCATGACCATATTCGCGGTCATGATGTTGATGATGATGCTCCTTGTGGGCGGTATCGGCGTCGATCTGATGCGCAACGAGATGGAACGCACCCGGGTGCAGGCCACCATCGACCGCGCCGTGCTGGCCGCCGCCGACCTGGACCAGACACTGGATCCCACGGCTGTTGTGAATGACTACTTCGCCAAGGCGGGGATGGCCAACTATCTGACATCCGTCACCGTGGACGAGGGACTGAACTATCGCACCGTGACCGCACGCGCACGCACCACCACCCGCACGCAGTTCATGCGTCTGATGGGTGTGGATGAACTGGCCGTGCCTGCCCGTGGGCAGGCCGAAGAGAAGGTCGCGAATGTCGAAATCTCGATGGTGCTGGACATCTCCGGTTCGATGGGGCGCAACAACAAGATGGCGAACCTGCAGGATGCGGCCAAGACATTTGTCGACACCGTTATCCGCGAAGAGACCGAAGACCTGATTTCTCTGTCGCTGATCCCCTACACCGCGCAGGTGAATGCCGGTTTCCCGATCTTTGACGAATTGAACACCAACCAACTGCACGATTTCTCGTATTGCATCGATTTCGAAGAGGAAGACTTCGAGTCGACCACACTCGATTTCGGCAAGACCTACGAGCAGATGCAGCATTTCGAGGCCGGTTCGAGGTATTCCTACCCGATTTCCAACCCCGGCTGTCCGCAACAGGATTTCGAGGAAATCCTGCCCTTCACCCAGGACGCCAACCTGCTTAAGGGCCGCATCGACCAGTACCGCGCTCGCGCCAACACGTCGATCCACCTGGGCATGAAATGGGGCGTGGCCCTGCTTGACCCCAGCTTCAAGCCGATCACGCAGGCGTTGTCGCTGGAAAACCGGGTTGATGCATCCTTTGCCAATCGTCCGGCGGCCTATGACGACACGGAAACGCTGAAAACCATCATTCTGATGACAGATGGTCAGAACGTTCCCACGGTTCGAATCCAGCCCTGGTATTATGCCCAGCCAAGCCACTACGTCCACTGGTCGCGCTATCCCCTGTACTGGTACCTCAACAACTATGTCGGGGGCAGCTGGAACAACTGGCGCTACACCAAATACACTGCTGCGCAGGCCGACAACATGCTCGAGAACATCTGCGACGCGGCCAAGGCCCAGGGCATCGTGGTCTGGTCCATCGGCTTCGAAGTGACCAACTTTTCCGCCGGCATCATGGAAAACTGCGCCTCGTCTCCCAGCCACTTCTTCCGGGTGGAAGGTGTCGAGATCAGCGAAGCTTTCGAAGCGATTGCCAAACAAATCAACCAGTTGAGGCTGACACAATGATCCGTAAAGCCACAAAATTCCTGCGCCGTTTCGGGCGCAGGGAAGACGGGCAGATGATGGTGGAATTCGCCCTCGCCGTGCCCCTGATCTTCACCCTGTTCCTCACCTCGGTCGAGATGGGCGTCTATTCCCTGCGCCAGAACTTTCTGGACCGGGGCCTGGATATGGCAGTGCGCAACGTCCGTCTGAACACTGGCGCCAACTACACGCACAATGACGTCAAACAGATGGTCTGCGACTTCTCGGGCTTTCTCAAGGACTGCGACAGCGCCCTGAAGCTCGAGATGACCCCGATCAACCCGCGTTCCTTCAACGGCTTTGCCGGGACGGCGGACTGTGCGGATGTCTCCCAGCCGGTGACGCCATCGCGTGTCTTCAAAAACGGCGGTGAACACCAGCTGATGTTGCTGCGCGCATGCTACATGTTCGAACCGGTATTCCCGACAACGGGGCTTGGATATTCGTTTACCAAGGACGGCTCGGGCCGCGTGAAGATGGTCTCGCTGTCCGGGTTTGTACAGGAGCCAGGATAATGCAACGCATCTATAACTTTCTGCGCGGGTTCCGCGATGAAGACCGCGGCAGCATCGCCGTCGAGACCATCCTGATCCTGCCCGTCCTGTTCTGGGGTTACCTGTCGATGTTCGCGATCTTTGACGCCTATCGCCAGCACTCGATCAACCAGAAGGCCGCCTACACGATCGGCGACATCATCTCTCGCGAGACGAATCCGCTGGATCCTGCGTACATGACGGGCACACGCGAAATGCTGGCCTATCTGACGGCCAATGACGTCAACGACGTGGCCGTGCGGATCACAAGCGTGACCTATGACGAGGACAACGACGAATACATCCGGTACTGGTCCGAGAAAAAGGGGTGGATGCCTGCGCTGAGCAACGAGGCGATCCAGGCGCTGAGGGATGATCTGCCCGTAATGCCGGACAATGAAACCGTGGTCGTGGTCGAAACCTTCGTGAAATATGACCCGCCGTTCAACACCGGGCTGACCAACCGCGAGATCCACAACTTCGTGTTCACGCGGCCCCGTTATGCACCGCAGGTATTGTGGAACGATCCGTCAACGTAGTGATCACGCGCCGTCCCGTTCAGCCATAAGGGTTGCGATGATTTCGGCCATGAATTTCGCCTGATGCGCCGGGGTCATGCCCCCAACGCCGACCCGCGAACCCAAAGACCACCAAAGCCCGGGGCGCCAAGCCCTGGGCTTTTTGCTGTTCAGTCGCAGCAGGAAACCGTTCGAGGGCTTGAAAGCGAACATGCCACGATCCAGGCCGGTCACCTCGTCCATCCGCGCCAGCACCACGCCTGCGGTGTCGCGCAATTCCTGCCGCGTCAGTTCCAGCGTCACGGATGTGGCGCGCCGCATCTGTTCGGCGATCCAGATCGACCCGCCGCCAAGAGCAAACAGGAACAGCTGCCAGCCGAGTTCCGGGGGCCGCACGATGCCCACATAGATCACCATCAACGACAGGATCCAGAGCGAGCCGATGCCAAGGATCCGCCGCCCCGGTGAGGCAGTGATGGTTGCAAGGACTTTGTCGGGGTCATCATCAATCAGCATGCGCCGCACCTAGCCCGGCGCGTGCCCGCTCACAAGCCCTGTCAGCGCCGCACGACGACTTCCGCGCCCTGCTCTTCGGGTTCATCATCGGCCATTTCGGCGGGAAAGCCGGGGGCGGTGACATCCAACCCCGTCGCTTCCTCAAGCCGTTTGATGATGTTGGGGGAGAGTTCGCGCGGGCCGAACCGCCTGATCCCGTCCTGAAAAATGTCGATCAGCAGCGGGTTCAGTTCCAAGGGCACGCCGGCCCGGTCGGCCACGTCCTGAAACAGGCCGATATCCTTGGCCACAAGGTCCATGGTAAAGGAGATGTCGCGGCTGCCGTTCAGGATCACCTGCCCTTCGGTTTCATGGACAAAGGACGTGCCCGAACTGATCGCCATGGCCTCGTAGGCCACGCCAAGGTCCATGCCCGCCCCCTTGGCCACGGTCAGCGCTTCGGCCACGCTGACCAGATTGGCGGTCGCAAGGAAATTGGTCAGCACCTTCAGCACCGAGGCCGAGCCGAGATCGCCCGTATGCAGTACCCGCCGCCCCATGGTGGTCAGCAGCGGCAAAATGCGTTCGAATGTCGGCCGGTCGCAGCCCGCAAAGATCGAGATGTTGCCCGTATCCGCCCGGTGGCACCCGCCCGAGACCGGGCAATCCACCGCCGCACCGCCCGCCGCGATCACCAGCGCGCCGATCCGTTTGACTTCGGCTTCGTCGGTAGTCGACATTTCCATCCAGATCTTGCCCGGGCAGACATGGGGCAGCATTTCATCCAGTACGGCGGCAGAGGCCGCCGGGCTGGGCAGGCAGGTGATCACGGCATCGCAGCTCTGCATCAGGTTGGCCGGGCTTTGCCCGTCGCGCGCGCCGGAGGCGACCTTGGCCGCCACGAAATCCGGGTTGAGGTCGTGTACCGCCACATCATGCCCGTTGCGCAGCAGACTGCCCGACAGTTTGCCACCCACATTGCCCAGCCCGATAAATCCGATTTTCATATGTGATCCCCGTTATCTTGTCGCAGGGAAAACCAGCCCTGCAACGCTGTCCGTCCTGTTTGCGACACCTCAGGCGAGGGGTGTGAAATTCTGCTGGTAAAACCGATACCAGTTGCCGCCCATGATGCCCGCCACCTCGTCCGCGTTCATGCCTGCGGCGCGCAGGCCATCCTCGATATTGCCGAAATCGCGGTTGTCGCGGAACCAGTCGGGCTGGGGCGGGAAACCGGGGGCCGCGGCCGAGCCTTCGCCATAGTCGATCTGCTTGCTCCAGCGGCCGACGCGCATCCATTCGACCACGGAATCGGGCTGGTCCTGACAGAGGTCGGACCCGATGCCGATGTTTGGCGTGCCATACCGGTCCGCCGTGCGCGCAATCGCCTCGCAAAAGTCCTGCAATGTACAGTTCGACCCGCCCCTGAGGTGATGGGGGTACAGGGAAAAGCCGAGCATGCCGCCGTTTTCCGTCACCGCGCGGATCACCGCATCGCGCTTGTTGCGCAGGGCGGGGTGCCAGTCGTGCGGGTTGGCGTGGGTGATGGCGATGGGGCGTTCGGAAATCTCCGCCGCCTCGATGGTCGAACGGTCTGCCGAATGGCTCATGTCCACGACCAGCCCGACGCGGTTCATTTCCTTGATCACCTGTTTACCCATGCGGGTAATTCCGGTGTCTTCGGCCTCGTAGCAGCCCGTCGCGAGCAACGACTGGTTGTTATAGGTCAACTGCATGAACCGCGCGCCAAGGGTGTGGACGATTTCGACCAGGCCGATGTCATCCTCGATCGGGCTCGGGTTCTGGAAGCCAAGGAACACCGCCGTCTGCCCTGCGCTGCGGGCACGGTCGATGTCGGACGCCCACAGCCCCCGGGTGATCAGGTCGGGGTACTGTTCGAACCAGCGGTTCCACTGCTCGAAATTCAGCACCGTCTCGCGGAAATTCTCGTGATAGGCGATGGTGACATGGATCGCATCGACGCGGCCCTCGCGCAACTGGCGGAACACCTTTTCCGACCAGTTGCAGTATTGAAGATTGTCGATACGCACGGGCTCAGTCTTCGTCTTTTTTCAGGTTCAACAACGACATCGCGCTGTTGCCCAGCGCAATGCCGGCGAACGGCCCGCCATGGCGGTAGTGAGACGGGTCCTGCGGGTCGAGCGGGTCTGACTTGGCATAAATCTCTTCGGCGAACTGTTCAGCGTTGTCCTTGGGACGGTATCCCAGGTGGCGCGCTGCGGAATTGTCGACTGGCGCGCGGTCATTGTCGGAAATGCCATAGACGATGGAAAAGCCGGTAATCGGCGTCGTGATCGATTTCTGAACAAGCTGGATCATGTCGTCATAGCTGAGCCAACTGCCCACCGCGCGCGGGTTGCTGACCGGCGCGCAGGAATAGATGCGCAGGCAGACGGATTCGATGCCGCGTTTTTCCCAGTACATCCGCCCCAGGTCCTCGGCAAAGCATTTGGCCAGCCCATAGAATGTGTCGGGGCGATGGGGCACGTCGATGCCGATGGCTTGCGTCTTGGGATACATGCCAACCGCGTGGATGGAGGAAGCATAGACCACACGGCGCACGCCGTGGCGGTGCGCCGCCTCCCATACGTTGTAGGCACCGACGAAATTGGGCCCCAGCAACTCTTCGAACGGGGCCTCGTCCACGACGGCGCCGAAATGGATGACCATATCGGCCCCTTCCAGCAGCGGTTCGACCGCCGTCATGTCGGCAATGTCGGCCTTTACATAGGTTTCGTTCGCGGCCAGATCATCCACGCTGTCCACGATGTCGGTGGACAGCAATGCGTCGCACATTGCGGCAAGCGGCGCGCGCAGGCGCGAACCAAGGCTGCCTGCCGCCCCTGTCAGAACCAGTTTCTTCATGTCTTTTTCTCCTGCTGCGTCAGATGACGGCTTTTTCGATGATGGGGCGGTTTTCGACGATGCGCGCATAGTTGAACGGGGTCAGGTCCAGCGCGCGGTATGCGCCGTAGGTCAGCCATTCGGCGGTGCCCCGGCCCATGGCGGGCGATTGTTGCAACCCGTGGCCGGAAAAGCCGTTCAAAAAGATGAAATTCCCGACCTGGGTGTGCGGCCCCATGATCGCGTTGTGATCGAAGGTATTCATCGCATAATGCCCGCCCCATTCGTGGGTCACCTTGATCGCCTCGAATTGCGGGATGCGGGTGGCAAGGATCGGCCAGACATGGTTTTCCCACATGGCATGATCCATGTGGAAGTCGTCGTAATCCACCGCCGGATCGACCTCGGAATGCCCGCCGCACTGATAGGTGCCGCCGCCGTTTTCGCGCACGTGTACGCCGGACGGATCGATGGTGAGCGGCAGATCGACCTCCAGCGGTTTTGCGGCGGAGAATATCCACGAAAAGCGTTTGCGCGGCTCGACCGGAACGGTGATCCCGGCCATTTTCGCGGTGCGATCCGCGCGCGGGCCAGAGGCGTTGACGACCTGTCCGCAGGCGATCACCTCACCACTGGCCAGTGTCACGCTTTCCACGCGGGTTCCGGCGGCGTTGCGGGTCATCGCGACGACTTCGTTCTGCACATATTCCACGCCGCGTTCGCGCGACTGGCGGCGCCACCAGTCGAATACGGCGGCCCCGTCCCAGTATCCTTCGTCCACCGTGTTGATGGAGCCGAGCACGATGTCATCGACATTGTAGAACGGATAGGCCGCCTTGATCTGGTCGGGTGTCATCAGTTGCGTGCCGGCCCCGGC
>CAZITF010000150.1:0-6879 GCA_964542095.1 uncultured Rhodobacterales bacterium | reverse complement strand
ATGTGCTTGTGGTCGAGGATATCGTCGACACCGGCTATACCATGAGCCACGTGATCCGCCTGCTCAAGGGGCGCGGACCGGCCAAGTTGCGCACCATCGCGCTGCTCGACAAACCCAGCCGGCGCGAAGTCGACGTGCGCGCCGACTGGACCGGTTTCGAAATTCCGGATGAATTTGTCGTGGGCTACGGCATCGACTTTGCCCAACGCAACCGCAACCTGCCCTATATCGGCAAGGTACGATTCACCTGAGCGGTTCTGTTCCGATCATGGAAAAGTGAGCTTGGTCTTTGCGGCAAACACGCTACACTTTGTCGCACAGTCATTCAGGAGCACTCCAAAATGCGTCACTTCCGTCTTTCCGCACTTGCCCTCGTTGTCGCCGGTCTTGCCGCCCCCGCCCTTGCGGACGGGCACGGGGCAGCCCTTGAAGCGGCCACCAAGGCCCGCAAGGCAAACATGTCCATGATCAGCTACAATACCGGCATATTGGGTGCGATGGCCAAGGGAGAGACGCCCTATGACGCATCCGTTGCGGCGGCGGCGGCCGAAAACCTCTCTGCGGCGGCGTCGATGAACAGGATCGTGCTGTGGATCGAAGGCTCGGAACAGGGCGCCGTGCAGGGCTCGCGTGCCAAGACCGAGATCTGGTCAGACGCCGCCGGTTTCGAGGAAGACGCGATGGCGCTGGAAACAGCCGCTGCGGCCATGGTTGCGGCGGCGGGAACGGATCTTGATTCGCTGCGCGCCGCCATGGGGCCGGTCGGTGCAGCCTGCGCGGATTGTCACAAGGCATATCGCGGCCCGCAAAACTGATCGCGGATGCGCCGTCTTGCCCGCACCCTCGTGATATTGGCCCTGCTGGGTATTGCCGCAGGGCTGTACCTGACCCGCCCGGCGGCCTTGCCGGACGGGTTTCTCGCCAATACGTCACCTGATCCACAGGCAGGCGCGCTGGTTTTTGCCGCGGCGGGCTGCGCCTCCTGCCATGTGGCACCCGGGACAAAAGCGGAAGGCCCGCCCCTGCTCGCAGGTGGCCAGCCGTTTGTCAGCGATTTCGGCACCTTCTATGCCCCCAACATCTCGCCCGACCCGACCGCCGGTATCGGCGGGTGGAGCGTCGAGGAATTTGCCCGCGCCGTCACCCTGGGCGTTTCTCCGGCTGGGCAGCATTACTACCCCGCATTTCCCTATGCCGCCTATCAGCACATGACACCGGGGGATGTGACCAACCTGTTCGCCTATATGCAGACGCTGCCGGGCGATGCGACGCCTTCCCTGCCCCACGACGTTGGCTTTCCCTTCAACATACGCCGGGGGTTGGGTCTGTGGAAACTGGCCTTTGTGCCCAAGGACTACGTGATGGCCGCTGACACGCCTGTGCTTGAGCGCGGGCGTTATCTGGCCGAGGGGCTTGGGCATTGCGCCGAATGTCACACGCCGCGCAATGCGGTCGGCGGGCTTGATCGCACCGCCTGGATGTCCGGCGCGCCGAACCCGTCGGGCAAGGGCAGGATCCCCAACATCACCCCCGCCGCACTCGACTGGAGCGCGCGCGATCTGGTGGAATATTTCACCACCGGCTTTACGCCCGAATATGACAGCGCAGGCGGCAAGATGGTCGAAGTCATCGAAAACCTGAGTAAGTTGCCCGAAGCGGACCGAGAGGCGCTTGCCGCTTACGTCAAGGCGCTTTTGCCCGTGCCGTGACTCAGGCCAGCCTGGCCTGACGCGCGGCGCGCAGCCGGGCAAAATCATCGCCCGCATGATAGGACGAGCGCGTGAGCGGCGTCGCCGAGACCATCAGGAATCCCTTGCCATAGGCCGCCTTTTCATAAGAGGCGAACTCTTCGGGTGTGACGAACCGGTCCACACGGTGGTGTTTGGGCGTGGGTTGCAGATACTGACCGATGGTCAGGAAATCGATATCGGCGGCGCGCATGTCTTCCATCACCTGAATGACGGATTGGCGGTCTTCGCCCAGGCCCACCATGATCCCCGACTTGGTGAACATGGACGGGTCCAGTTCCTTGACCCGCTGCAACAGGCGCAAGCTGTGGAAATAGCGCGCACCGGGACGGACCTCCGGATAGAGGCCCGGCACGGTTTCGAGGTTGTGGTTGAACACGTCCGGGCGCGCTTCGACAACCACCTCCAGCACAGATGGATCACATCGGATAAAGTCCGGCGTGAGGATTTCGATGGTGGTGTCCGGGCTGCGGTGCCGAATGGCGCGGATGGTCTGGGCAAAATGGTCGGCCCCGCCATCCTCGATATCGTCGCGGTCCACGGACGTGATCACCACATGGTTCAGCCCCAGCTTTTCCACCGCATGGGCGACGCGACCCGGTTCGAACGCATCCAGATCCTCGGGCGGCTTGCCGGTGGCGATGTTGCAGAAGGTGCAGGCGCGGGTGCAGACCTCGCCCATGATCATCATGGTGGCATGGCCCTGCGACCAGCATTCGCCGACATTGGGGCAACCCGCCTCTTCGCAGACCGTGACCAGCTTGTTCTCGCGCATGATGCGTGCGGTTTCCCTGTACCCGTCCCCACCCGGTGCCTTGACGCGAATCCAGTCGGGTTTCTTGGGCTGCGGGTTGTCCGGGCGGCGCGCCTTTTCAGGGTGGCGCTGTTCGGGAATTTTCAGATCGCGCATGAAGGTCTGCCATTCGGTTGAGCGTTGAACTGGTTCTAACATAGGTCGGGCCGGAATGAACACCACGCGGCGCAAAGCTGCTATGCACGCCGCGCGCGCCACCACACATCCAGACTGAACCGGTCACGATGGATCAGCAGAATCAGTGCGATCATCGCCCCCAGTACGGCCAGATCGATCACCTGATTGCGGTTGATGGGGAATCCGCGCGCGTTCAGGGCGAAAGGATCGAAAAACCCCTCCCAGCGGCGAAAGACGGTAAAGAGGTGCATCAATGCCAGCGCCGGATAGCTGACCCAGCGCAGCGCGCCCAAGGCGACAAGCGCGCAGATCAGGATCTGCACGACGGCCACGGCATAGATCGTGGTGAAATCCAGCTCAATACCATCGAAATTGCGCGCAAGCCCCTGATATTGCTTGGGCGTGATGATCTTGTGCGCCGCCCAGAGAAAGATGAACCAGGCCAGCCCAAGGCGCAGGATCAGCAGGGCGATACCGTCTCTCGTTGTTTCCGACATCCTATCCCACTGCCCCGCCAACGCGTGGGCCATTGATGACGGTCTAAATTCAATTTGCCAAGTAAACTCCGGGAGAGGGGCACAGCACAGGGGTCAGCAGAACCTTGTTGTGCGGCACAAAAAATGGCGCTGCGAGGGAGGGACCGCAGCGCCATTCGTTCGGACGAGGGGGCGAAATCAGCCGATCAGACCGCCCCCCGGTCCCGTGGTCTCGTCATAGTGTTGTTTCAGACGCATCAGCGCGATGCGCAGCACGATCTTGCCCGAACGGGCCGACCAGCCGAGCTTTTTCTCGGCCGCTTCCAGCCCTTCGAGATAGCAGCAGCAACGCAGCACGACGTCCGAAAGACCGGGGCCCAGATCCTTGAGGGCATGGGCCACACGCGCGCGCGCACCCTCGGGGCCATTGCCGACGCCGCTGTCCATGTTGAAACTGCCCCGTCCGCCTGCGGTCAGGAACCGATCCCAGTTTTGCGCAACGCGCGGCCCCATCTGGGCCAGTTCGAAATCCTCGCGCAGGCGTTCGCCCGCGCTGACCAGATCATCTGTCAGAAACACAGCCCCATCCTTGTCACGCCGCCGGGCAAGGGCCGTCAGCGGCGACTCGGCCAGATTGTAGCGCACCTTGCGCGTTTGACCGGTTTCATTGTCGCGCACCGTGCGCTCGCCCCAGACACGGTGTTGCTCGGCGAATTCGGCGGGCGCTTCGGCCAGACCGGGCGGGCCTTCGTCGTCGCCCTCCAACATCCCGGCCAGGGCTGTACGCCCCGCTGGGGTGATCTTGTAGCGCGTGATGCGCCCGGCCACGTCGGCACTGATCCAGTCCTGCAGCGCCATGGCTTCGGCGACCTTGCGATCCACCACCGCGGTTCTGGTGCTGGTGCCGCTGGCGCCGTCGCGCACGACGACCGCCTTTTCCATGTCCACCGCAACCGCCAGAACCGCACCCGTCTCGCACAGGCGGCGCAGGATGCGGCGGGCATCCCGTGTCAGGGTCGATGTATCGGGGCCTTGATCCTTGATAGCGTATTGCATCGGATCGCATTCCTTTTGTTGCTCAGTTGCAACCGACGAGGTCTTTCGAACCACCCGGGCACCCAATTTGCGCAACACAGCGTCGATCAGCGGATCATCGCGGCGTGTCTCGTATCTGCGGATCTGGCGCAGGACGGTCGATGCATGGCAGCCCGATTTCCGCGCCAGTTCGCGGATCGGCAGACCGGCTTCTGTATGGGCCAGGTAGTGCATGGCGGCGTCCGGCACCCAGGCCGGCAGCCCCGCAAGTACGGGGGGTGATCCATCAGTAAGGTGCATCTTGCAATGTCCGTCCTCATTGTCCGTGCGAAGAGGTCTTGCCGCCCAGTTGTCCACACATTTATCCACACAACCTAGAGGTGCATTGGTTACCCGTTCGTTAATATTCGTCGGTATCCGCAGCATTGTTTCTAAAAGATAAACAGTTGCTAAACGAACGTTCGGACCCAAACGGCTCCGCGCAACACCCGTTTAGGTTGTGCCATGGTGCAGGGGCCAGCGTGATGGGGATCGGGCCGGCACGGACCATAGGAGTACCGAAAAATGCAAGATATTCTGTCGATGTTGAACGCGCTGCACCGCCCGCGCCTGTTGATCCGGGCAGCCCGAATCGGGGCCGAGGATTACCGCCGGGCGGCGCACCTGCCGCGGCTTCTGGGTTATGGGCAGTTGCCGCGCCATGGCAATGCGCTGATGCGCCTGATGGAGATCGAGGGCGAATTGAACGCCCTGCGCCTGGGCGAGGATTCGTCCTACAGCCTGTTGCGTCACATCGACGTGCTGATCGCTATCGTAGGAGAGGGCCGAATCCTGCGCGCGGCACAAACCAGCGCGTCCGCCGCCTGAAAAAGCCCGGCGCGCAGCCCTACATGAAACTGTCGGGCTCCGCCGCTTTCTTTTGCGCCACATAGGCGTCCAGCGCCTCGCGGGTGGCCTCGTCCATGGCGGGTTGCCGGTAATCGCCCAGCAACTTTGCAACCCGTGCCGTGGCCAGTGCCTCGGTGTCGCGCGAACCCTCATCCGACCAGGTTTCGAAGGGTTTGTAGTCCAGCAGATCCGATTTCCAGAACGCCGCCTTGAAATTCGCCTGCGTATGGGCGCAACCCAGATAGTGCCCGCCCGGCCCGACTTCGCGGATGGCATCCATCGCTTGCGCGTTCTCGTCGATCTGCACGCCAGCCGCCAGATGGTGCAGCGTGCCCAACTGGTCCGCGTCCATCACGAATTTCTCGTAGGAACTGACCAGCCCGCCCTCCAGCCAGCCGCAGGCGTGCAACATGAAGTTCACCCCCGACAACAGCCCCATGTTCAGCGAATTGGATGTTTCATAGGCCGCCTGCGCATCCGGCAGCTTTGAACCGTTGAATGATCCGGCCGAGCGGTAGGGCACGCCGAGTCGGCGGGCCAGTTGCCCGGCGCCATAAGTGATATGCGCCGCTTCGGGTGTGCCGAATGTCGGAGCCCCCGAATTCATGTCGATCGAGGTCACGAAGGCTCCGAAAATCACCGGCGCACCCGCACGACACAGCTGCGAATAGGCAATGCCCGCCAGCACTTCGGCCAGCACCTGTGTCAGCGTTCCGGCCACCGAAACCGGCGCCATCGCGCCGCCCACGATGAAGGGCGAGATGATGCAGGCCTGGTTCGCCTGCGCATAGACCTCGAGCGCGCCCATCATCACATCGTCAAATGTCATCGGCGAGTTGATGTTGATGAGCGAGGTCATCACCGTGTTTTCGGCAACAAAGTCCTTGCCGAACAGAATCTCCGACATCTCGACGGAATCGCGCGCCCGGCTGGGTTCGGTAACCGAGCCCATATAGGGCTTGTCGCTCAGCGTCATATGCGCGTGCAGCATGTCCAGATGGCGCTTGTTCACCGCGATATCGGTCGGCTCGCAGACCGTGCCGCCGGAATGGTGCAGCCATTTGGACATATAGCCCAGCTTCACGAAATTGCGGAAATCCTCCATCGTGGCATAGCGGCGGCCACCGCTCGCATCGCGCACGAAAGGCGGGCCATAGACCGGAGCCAGAACCAGGTTCCTGCCACCCACCACGACATTGCGCTGCGGATTGCGGGCGTGCTGGGTATAGCTTGACGGAGCCGTGGCGCACAGCTTGCGCGCCAGACCACGGGGAATGCGCACACGCTCGCCGTCAATGTCCGCTCCCGCATCCGCCCAGCGCTTCAGCGCGGCGGGGTTGTCGGGAAAGTTCACGCCGATCTCTTCGAGAATCGTCTCGGCATTGTGCTCGATCACCTCGAGCGCCTCTTCGGTCAGCACTTCGTAATTGGGGATGTTGCGTTCGATATAGCGCGCGGTTTCAAAGGACACGGCGCTGCGTTCGGCCCGGCGTGCGGCCCCGCCGCCACCACGGGCGCGTCTGCTTGGCGTGGCTGCATCACTCATGGCTGATCCCCTCAAACACATCTGTCCAGTGGACAGTCACCTACCCTATCCCTCCTGATCAGACGCGCAATAAGCGCCGCAAGAGGGAAAAAAGCGACATCCCCCTTCTCTGTTTCGAAAAAATCCCGGGGTCTGGGGCAGCGCCCCAGTCCGACGCTTGCCACCGGAACACCGCCGCCATATTGCACCTCCTATGACAGATCAGACCCATGACCGCCTCCTCATCATCGATTTCGGCAGCCAGGTGACGCAGCT
>CAZITF010000149.1:0-6927 GCA_964542095.1 uncultured Rhodobacterales bacterium | reverse complement strand
AGGAAGGCGATCACGTCATGTTTGGTCACCGCCTCGATCTCGTCGATGCGGGCGACGTCGAATTTCACGTCGCGGGCTTTCCAGACGGCGTCCGCATTCTCGCGCGGGATCACGCCCAGATCGGCCATCGCGTCGCAGGCGTGCGCCTCGATCTCGAACCAGATGCGGAACCTGGTGGCCGGTTCCCAGATCGCGACCATGTCGGGGCGGGAATAGCGTGGGATCATGGCGTGGCCTCCTTAAAGCGCTTTGTCGCGCCTCTTAGAATGGGGTCGGTTGGGATACAAGGCCGCCAGGGTCGTGCGGAGAACCGCCGTGCCTTTCCATGAACACAAAATCGCCTCGCTTTTGAGTTTACCATCGCCAGAATGCGAAGAGATTTTTTGGGAGGACGACCATGCATTTTATCAGAGTACTCGCCGTGTCCGCACTTGTGTTGGGCGCGCCGGTTCTGACGGATTCGATCGGACTGGGTGACACCGCGTCCGCATATGCCAAGGGCAACGGCGGCGGAAACGGTAACGGCGGCGGCAATGGTAATGGCGGCGGCAAGGGCAATGGCGGCGGCAAGGGCAATGGCGGCGGCAAGGGTAACAGCGGTGGCAAAGGTGCCGACAAGGGCGGCAAAGGTGCCGGAAACAGCGGCAACGCCAGGTCCGCAGGCACCAAGGGCTTTGGCACGGGCGGCAAGGCAAAGGGGCTGCGGGACATTCTGGGGCTGAAGCCGAAATCCTCACGCCAGGCAACCGCCTCCAGAACGCAGGGCCGCAAAACCTACAAGACGACGGGCAAGCCTGCGACGGCCGGGAAAGCGCATCGCGCATCTGCCCATGCGGTCACCGCATCGGCGCGTCCGCCCAAGACAAGACCGGTGCAATCGGACCTCAAGGGGCTCAACTCGCTCAACCGCAACATCAATGGGTTGATGAATTCGAACGATCCCAAGATGGACGGTTTCCGTGCTTTTGTCGAAGCCAGCGCAGCGCAGGCAGCCGCCGAAGAGGCCCTGGAAGATGTCCTTGCCGAGAATGCGCCTGTGCTGGACAGCTATGGCGCGCTTCTGGCGGGACTTGGATATGAGGCACCGGCAACGGCACAAGACTATCAGGCACTGGCCGACCGGTTGAACGAACAGGCCAATGCAGCGGAACCGTCGATCGATGATTTCACCGACGAGAACGGTGTGGTGGATCAGTCCGCCTATGACGACGCTGTCACGCAGTGGAGCGCCGATACCGTGGCCGCATCGGCGGCGCTTGAAGACTTTGATGAAGCATTTTCAGCCTTCAACGCCGTGGAAGCGGCGCAAGCCGCGGTCGAGGAAGGCGCGGATGCGGTTTCTGACGATGCGCTGATGCAGGCAATCGTGGACGGGCTGAATGCGACAGGTGCGGGTCCGGTGACCGCAGACGATATCACACCGGCGATGTTCGACAGGGTCAGCGCGCTGATGGGTATCGGCGAAGACCAGGACGGGTTGATCGACGACTACCTTGCCCGACAGGGTAATGATGCAGAAGGTGATGCCGAGGATCTGGCCGATGTCCCGCTGGAGGATCCGTCCGGTCCCGACGCGCCGGTCGAGGAAAGCTGACCCGTCAGGACAATGATCCGAACCGATGCGTCGGCGCGCGCAAATTCCTGTTTGCGCGCGCCGCCTTTGTTTGATGTCTATGGCGGCACAATTGATCCGGGAGAGGACTGCAATGAACCGCCACGCGGCACTTGTGCTTGCACTGGTTTGTACCGCCCCGGCTGCGGCGGACGAAACGGCGTGGAAGCCCCTGACTGGCCCCGAAATCCGCGCCGCCCTGGAGGGGCGTGTGTTGGCTTATGACGCCGCGACGCAGGATTTCCGCGCCTCGGGCAAGACGCTTTATACCGCGAACGGGCGCGACAGCTGGGGGAACTGGCGCATCGAGGGCGCCCGGTATTGCAGCCAGTGGCCGCCGTCCGATCTGTGGGCGTGCTATGGGGTCGAGCGCGACGGTGACCGCTTGCGCTTTGTCGGAGAGGGCGATGACATCGTGGCGGGGTCCTATGCCGACTGAGCGTGTGCTGGCCGATTTTCTGGGCCGTTGGCGGATCACGCGCGAGATCGTGCCCGCGACGGGACCGCGCGCGTCCTTCGAGGGCCACGCGGACTGGCGCGCGGTGCCCGGCGGTGCCGATTATGTCGAGACAGGCGTGCTGCGTCTGGCCGGGGCCGCGCCGATGACGGCCGAGCGGCGCTATCGCTGGGGCGCGGATCTGTCGGTGCGCTTTGAGGACGGGCGCGATTTTCACCGGGTTCCGCCGCTGGGCGGGCAGGCCACGCATTATTGCGACCCCGATACCTATCTGGTGACTTACGACTTTTCCGACTGGCCTGCGTTCGTGGTGCGCCATGATGTGAGCGGCCCGCGCAAGGATTACGTGATGATCAGCCGCTATGGACGGGCGTGAGCGGCCTGCTTTGCCCTTGCAGAAATCCCGGCGGCTTGGCACAAGACGGTAACGGTATTCACATCACAAGGCGGGAATTCATGGAAACAACGTGGAACAACAAGGTGCTGAGCGACGTTCTTGGTGCGGATGAGGGGCTGGCCCTGCGCGTCAAGCAGGTTGTGCTGGTGCTGGCCGGGATCGTGGTTCTGGCCGTTGCGGCCAAGATCAAGGTGCCGATGTGGCCGGTGCCCATCACCATGGGCACATTCGCCGTGCTGACCATAGGCGCGGCCTATGGTGCGCGTCTGGGTCTGGCGACGATCCTTGGCTACATGCTGGTCGGCGCGCTGGGCATGGATGTCTTTGCGGGGTCTTCGGCCGACGCATCCGGGCTGACCTACATGATGGGCGGCACGGGCGGATACCTGGTGGGCTATGTGCTGGCCACATGCGCGCTGGGCGCGCTGGCGCAGCGCGGCTGGGACCGTTCGGTGGTGTGGATGGCGCTGGCGATGGGGATCGGCACGGTGCTGATCTATGTGCCGGGCCTGTTGTGGCTGGGCCAGCTTTATGGCTGGGACAAGCCGATCCTGGCCTGGGGTCTGACGCCGTTCCTGATTGGCGATGCGCTGAAGCTGGCGCTGGCCGCATTGGTGCTGCCCGGTGTCTGGGTGCTGGTGGGCCGCGCGCGCGGCTGATCACACCCCTTGATCTGAATGAGAGGCGCGCAACCCTGCCGGGATGCGCGCCTCATTCCATTTTGGCGCTTGTGTCTGCTGTGCTCGCATCATGAGTGGACAATGCAGATTGCCACTCGACCCTCCGGGGGGGATTTTTTCAAAACAGAGAAGAGGGGCGCAGCACCTTGTTGCTCAGGGAGCGAGTTCGGTGATCACGGTGGAGCTTTGTTCGAGCGTGCGGTGCACCGGGCATTTGTCGGCGATTTCGAGCAGCCGGGCGCGCTGATCCGCGTCGAGCGCGCCGCGCAGGGCGATCAGCCGTTTCCATTCGTCGATCTTGTCGCCGCTGCCGGTGTCGGCATCCTGTGCGTGGACCTTGTTGTGGCTGACATCGACCGAAACGTGATCGAGTGGCCAGCCCTTGCGCCTGGCATACATGCGGATGGTCATCGAGGTACATGCCGCAAGCCCGGCTGACAGCAGCCCGTAGGGCGACAGCCCCTGGTTGGTGCCGCCATAGGCGCGCGGCTCGTCCGCCAGGATGTGATGGCGCGTGCCGTGGGTGATGTCCTGCAGGAACCCGTCGGGATCGGCTTCGGAACTGCGCACAACCCCTTCGGGCGCTCCGACCGGCGGGGCGGGGGCCTTGAGGTCGAGGTATTTCCGCGCCCATGTCGCGATGATGTCGGCGGCGTATTCGGCGTGTTCGGCCCTGGTGATCAGGTGATCGGCATCATCCAGCGTCACAAAGCTCTTGGGGTGTTTGGCGGCCAGAAAGATCCGGCTGGCATTGTCGATGCCCACAATCGCATCGCCGGGCGCGTGCAGCACCAGCAGGGCCGCGTTCAGTTTCGCGATGGCCGGGGCCAGGACCTCGCCTTTGACGTCCTCGATGAAACCCTGCCCGATCACGAACGGACGCCCGCCAAGCGAGACCTCTGCCGCGCCCCTGGCGGCGATTTCGGGCAGCGCGTCGGCAAAGTTGTGCGTGACATGGCCCGGATCGAAAGGCGCGCCAAGGGTGGCGACCGCCTTGATCTGGGGCAGGCCGGCGGTGGCCTTGAGCACGGCCGCCCCGCCCAGCGAGTGGCCGATCATCAGGGTGGGGGGCATGTCGCGCGCGTTAAGGTAATCCACCGCGCGGGCAAGGTCATCCACGTTCGAGGAAAAGGAGGTGTTGGCGAACTCGCCATCGCTGTGCCCAAGCCCGGTGAAGTCAAAGCGCAGCACCGCGATGCCCAGCGTCGTCAGGCGGGCGGCGATGCGGCGGGCGGCGGGGATGTCCTTGCCGCAGGTAGAGCAGTGGGCAAAGACGGCTGTCGCCAGATGCGGCCCGTCAGGCAGATCGAGGCGGGCATCCAGCGTGCCTGCATGGCCGGGAAAGGTGATACGTTCGGTGGGCATGGGCAGGCTCCTTGGGCAGACCTCCAGAGTGGGGTTCCCGGAAGGGCGGTGCAAGGGTGGTCGCAAACCGGTCACGCAGAGGTGACGCGCATGCGCGCCGAATTTCGGAACATCGCGTGGCCCGTGCGGTCACAGGAAAGGTGCGCAGGTGTCGGAAATAGGTACGCGAAACAAAGTTCGGGAAATGCGGATTCCGGTGTAGACTTGGTCAATGGAACGCAGGCTGGCATCCGTTTTCGTGGCTGATATCGTGGGGTCGACTCCGGCGATGGAGGCGGACGAGGAAGGCGCGCTTGTTCGCCTCAATGCCTGTCTTCAGGCGGTTTCCGACAGCGTAACCCGGCATTCCGGGCGGGTATTCAACACTGCGGGCGATGCAATTCTTGCGGAATTCTCAAGCCCGGTCAACGCATTGAAGGCCGCAGTTGATGCGCGCGCGGCGGTCGGCCGCGTCACGGACAGCACGACGGGTGATTTGCGCATCGGAGTCCATCTGGCGGATGTGGTGGTTCATGGCGATGATCTGCGCGGCGACGGGGTGAACCTGGCCGCGCGCATACAGGCGGGTGCGGAGCCCGGCGGCATTCACGTGTCCGCACCGCTGTTCGATCAGGTCAAACGGGTGTCGCCGGTGGTGTTCGACGATCTCGGGCCCCGGCAGTTCAAGGGGATGTCGGACCCGATCCAGGTCTACCGGGTACGGGCTGACAGTGACCGGTCGCGGTACGGCATCGCCCCCACGGTCAAGCCCACGGTCCCGGCGGTGCGGTCGAATTCGCTGGTTGTCCTGCCGTTCTCGACGGCTTCTTCCGCCGGGGAGGATCAGGGATTCCTGGCCGAGGGGCTGACCGATGACCTGACACTGGAGCTGAGCCGGATGCGGTCGCTGTTCGTGCTGTCGCGCTCGGCGGCGAGCACCACCGATGTGCGTGATCCGGTCGAGATCGGAACCGCGCTGGGGGTGGAAAACGTGCTGTCGGGATCGGTCCGCAAGATGGGAGACCTGATCCGGTTCAACATCTCGCTCAGTGAAACCCGGACAGGCGGAATCATCTGGTCGGATAGGGTGCAGGGCAAATTCGACGACGTGTTCGATATGATGGATGACATCGCGGGCCGCGTCACGGCGACGGTGGCGGGGCGGATCGAGCACAAGGCGCTGCACGAGGCGCGGCTGAAGCGGCCCGAGAACATGTCGGCCTATGAATGTTATCTGCGCGCCATTGACCTGCACCGGTTGGGCGGGGTGACCGACAAACATGTCCACGAAGCGTTGGGCTGGTACGACCGGGCCTTGGAACTGGATCCGGGATTCGGGCGTGCCTATGCCATGCGGGTCTGTACCGCGTCCTACCTGGAGGATTTCGACATGGACCGGGCAGACCGGGACACGTCGCGGGCGCTTGAGCTGGACCCGACCGACCCCGAGGCGCATCGGATCATGGGGATCATCAAGGTCAAGAACCACCGTGATTACGCAGCCAGCCGCCATCACCATGACATGGCGGTGAAACTTGCCCCTAACGACGCCTATATCCTGGGGCGCTGCGCGGCGTTCCACACCTTTGTTGGCGAGGCTGAAAAGGCGATGGAACTGCTGGACCGGGCCGAAGCACTGGACCCGTTCCTGCCGGTCTGGGTGACCGAGGAGCGCTGCGCCGCGCTCTATGCGATGGACCGTTTCGAGGAGATGCTGGCGGCCGCCAGCGCGCTCCCGTACCAGACCCGCCGGAGCCGGATCTACATGGCTGCGGCGCTGGTCGCCTTGGATCGGATACCGCAGGCCCGTGCCCAGATCCGCGAGGCGCTGACGGGTGACCCGGCGCTGAGTACGGATTACGTGATCAGTCAGGAACTGTACGAGGATGCACAGGTCATGTCGCTGTTGCTGGGCCGCGCGGTCCAGGCCGGGCTGCTGCGCGGGGCGGAACCATTCGCGGTGGCCAACGCGGGCTGAGGCGGCGCGTCACCGCCCCATCAGCGCATCATCGAAGGGGTATTTCGTGAGATTCTCGAAGCCGTCTTCGGTGACCAGCACCTGATCCTCGAGCTTGATCGAGAAATCGCCGCCCACTTCGCCCACCGAGGCCTCGACACAAAGCACCATGCCGGCCTCAAGCGGATGGTCGAAGGCTCCCGGAACGGCCTTGTCCGGATAGGCGACGAGGGGCCATTCGTCGCACAGCCCGACGCCGTGCATCAGGCAGCCGTATTTCAGGTCCTGATACTTGTCATCGAGGCGATGGCAGTTTGCCGTCAGTTCGGGGATCATCACGCCCGGCCTGATCATCTGCATGTTGGTCATGATGTGGTCGTGGGCGTGCTGCATCGCATAGACCATGTCAGGGCGCGGTTTCCGATCGCCGATCCACCCCCCGCGCGACTTCCTCCGCGTCGGACACGGCGAGCGCCGCGT
>CAZITF010000148.1:0-6970 GCA_964542095.1 uncultured Rhodobacterales bacterium | reverse complement strand
CCCAGCGCCCCCAGAAAAAACGCCAGCGGCCCGAGAGCACGAAAAACACTTCGGCCGTGCGGTGGGAATGCAGCGAGTTGCGGCACTTGGGCGGCTGGCCCGCCGCCCCGATGTTGAAGCCGTGCGGGATGGCGATATGCACATGCTGGTCGGGCGATTCCGACACGCCGCCCCCGATGATGGTAAAGTTCTCCTTTTGATCGCTCCCCGGTGTGTGCGCGTCGATGAACGCGGTCTTGCAGGGGATCAGATCGCCGTAACGCACGATGCGCGGCTCCATCTCGGCGGGGGTCATGTCGGGGTCCTTTCAGGTGGAAAAAGCGGAGTGGCAAGGGGTGTGCCGGGGGTGGTGCCGGTCAGATCGGCGTGGATCCAGACCATGCGGTCGCAGAACCAGAGTTTGGGCAGGATGGTGGCGACAAGCCCTGCGAGCACGGCCAAGGGATCGAAAACGATCAGGCCATAGATCAGCGGCAACAGGCCAAGGGCAGAGACGCCCGTCAGAATGTGGGCGGCCCGGATGTGATGGGCCGGGATGTCATGGCGGGCGCGGGCCAGAAAGATACGCTCGCCCAGTGTCGCGCGCGCCGCCCAGCTGCCGAAATCCGCAGGCGGCGGGAACAGGCGCGGGTTGATCCATGTCCAGGCGCACGCCAGCCCGAACAGCGCCAGCGCCCACCAGCCGACCCAGACCCGCGCCCAGATTGCCAGCACCATCAGCGGCAGGCAAGTGAACCGCGACCAGACGCTGGCCGGGTTGGCATGGCGTCGCCAGTCGGCATCCTGCATACCCATGAGACGTTCGGCGGCGCGGTATATGTCGGTCATCTGCCACCTTTCAGTTGCGCGATTTCCGCTTCCAGTTCGGCGATGCGCGCGGTCAGTGCGTCCATCTCCGGCCCCAGCAGTTGTGCGATCTCGCCCGCATCAAAGCGCGGCGTGATGAATTGCGGGCAGTTCCAGTCAAAGGCCTCCAGCCGGACAGTCACCAGCCGCTCGACCCGCCCCTGCCCGTCCGCGGCCAGCCGCGCGGCGCGGTCGGGATTGTCCCCGGCATTTTCGAAGCTGGCGTGTCCCTGCAATTTCATCCGCGCCTTGCGGGGATAGTCCATCAGGAACAGCGACACGCGGTCGTCGCCCGCCACATTGCCCTGGCTGATGTGCTGCCTGTTGCCCTTGTAATCCGCAAAGGCGAGCGTGTGATCGTCCAGAACCTTGAGAAAGCCCGCAGGCCCGCCCCGGTGCTGGACATAGGGCCAGCCGGTTTCGGACACCGATGCCATGTAGAACGAGGTGCGACTGGTGATAAAGGCCACATCATCCGCCCCCAGCACCCGGGTGCGTGCACCATAGCTGCGGGCAAAAATGTCGCGCGTGCCTTCGGCCTTCTGCAATGCCCGCACGGCCGGAGTGAACATCAATTCGTCATATCGCTCCATCATGCCTCCCCCTCATCGTTGCCCGAAACGCGCCATGTCGCGACTTATCCGGTCTGCAACAGGATCTGCTTCCAGATCGCGGTTTCGTCAAACAGCGTGAATTCACGGCGCACGGTGGGGCGGGCATGGCCAAGGCTTCCGAACTCGGCATGGGAAATCCCCAGCACATAGACCTCGGCCCCCGTGGGTGCCCCGAAACAGCCCCAGCCATCATGGCGCCCGTGCAACGCCCAGCGGATCGCGGCGCGCGGTGGCATAAACGGATCGTCGCGCCCGACCTGGTGGTCGATGGTGAACGTGGCATCCGGAAAGGAGGCGCGCAGACCCATCCAGAACCGATCCACCGGTCCGTGGCTGTGACCGGTCACACCGCCGGGATATTCGGACTGCACGGCCCGGTCGTATTCGGCGGGGATCACCGCCATATCCGCGCCCATGATCCGGGTCAGGATATCGGCGTATCTGGCCCCCCATTCATTGTCGTTGCCGCGCCCCTGGTAGGGCCCGGGCCGGTCGGTGGCGGGGGTCAGCGGGCGCACCGCCTTTTCCGGCCCGCCCTCGCGCGCGATCAGGTCGGCGGCGTACTCCCTGGCATCCCAGCCGATCTGGTTCACGATGGCCGTCTGGTCGCGGATCAGCCATTCGTCGTTGATCTGGTCGTTGATGGCGTGGCAGTCGGCGATGATGCGATAGGTCAGTTTCTTGCCGCTTGCCTTGCCATAGACCCCGTCGGCCAGGTGGGTCGCCGTGGACAGCAGGCGGTGCGACGACAGCATCCCCTCTTCCGGCGTGCCGGACCAGATCACGTCTTCGCCCAGCAATTGCCGGTCGGGAAATTCGGCCAGGGTGGCCATGGTGGCACCAATCACCTTTTCATTGCCGATGACCACGCTTGCGGGCGAGCGCACAACGATGTCGGGGCTGTAATAGTGATGCAGGGTGGCGATGCCGCGATCTTCCCAGATCTCCCTGGTGATGCCGATGATGTAATCGGGGAAATCCTTCCACCGGTCCGAGAAACCCTTCATGCGTTCCATCCTTTGGGTATGCGGGCAGAGCCGCGTATGATCAGTGGCCCGTCCAGAGCGACACGGCGCGGTCTGGTTTCGGGATCGGCAAGGCGATCCATCAGAATACCGATTGTGGCCTCGGCCATCTGCCCGGCGGGCTGGCGCACGGTGGTGAGGTCATAGCTGGGCCAGGCGGCCAGCTTCACGTCGTCATAGCCGACGACCGACACGTCGCCGGGCACCGACAGGCCGAGTTCAAAGCGCAGCACATCCATCACCGCAAAGGCCATATGATCATTGGCACAGAACACCGCATCGGGGCGGACGGGGGCCGAGAACATGGTGCGCGCGACCTCTTTGGCCTGCTCGTACTGGAAATCGCTGACGCCGCGCGCGCACAGGGCCTGCCCCGCCGCGGCAAGACCCGCGACGAACCCCGCCTCGCGGTCGCGCTGGGTCGACGCACCCTCCCACCCGGCGACATGGGCGATGCGGGTGTGCCCTCCGGCGATCAGGAATTCGGCCAGCTTGCGCCCGCCGTGATAGTTGTCGGACGTGACCGCGGACAACCGATCGTCGTCCTGTGCGCGGTTGAACAGCACGATGGGAATGCCCGCCGCCTCGCAACGCCGGGTGAGGTCGTTGGACATGCCGACGGATGCGGCGATGATGCCGTCGACCTGATAGTCCAGCAACTCCTCCATCACCTCGTCGGCCTCTTCGCCCGAGTTCGACGCCATGAAGACCAGCACGTGATAGCCCCGTTTCTGCAAGGCCTTGCTGAGCCGTTCGATGGCTTCGGGATAGAACTGGTTTTCGAGGTAGGCCACCAGCAGCCCGACGATGCGCGAGCGCCCCGTGATCAGCGAGCGCGCCAGCACGTTGGGCCGATACCCCAGCGCCTCGGCGGCGCTGCGCACCTTCTTGGCGGTGCGTTCGGACACCGACGCGCCGGGCGTGAACACGCGGCTGACAGCCGAGCGCGAAACCCCCGCCCGTTCGGCCACATCCAGCGCTGTCACCTTTTCGCCCATCAGTCCGCCGTCCAGCCCCCGTCGATCAGCATCGAGGTGCCGGTGACCATCGCAGACGCATCCGACGCCAGAAACTGCACCGCTCCCATGATGTCGCTGACTTCGCCCGCGCGGGGCAGTTTGATCTTGTCCATGATCCAGGCAAACCGTTCGGGGTTGTCGAAGGTCGGCTGGCTGAGCGGTGTGCGGATGAAGGTGGGGCAGATCGTGTTGATGCGGATGCCCGATTTGCCCCACTCTATGGCCATGGCCTTTACCATGCCTTCGACCGCGTGTTTCGTCGCGCAATAAACGGCCCGGTCCACCCCGCCCACATGGCCCATCTGGGACGAGATGTGGATGATCGACCCCGGCTTGCCCGCCTTTATCAGCGCCCGTGCGGCCGCGGTGGACAGAAAGAACGCGCCTTTGACATTGATGTCGAACACCGCGTCATAATCTTCGGGGGCCGTGTCCACCGCCGCGCCGTGGCGGGCCAGTCCGGCCGAATTCACCACCACGTCAAAGGGGGTGTCAAAGGCGGCATAGACCGCCGCCACATCCGTTTGGTCCAGTTGCAGCGCCTCTGCCGAGAACCCGGCGCCCTGCATCGCGTTCACCGCATCGCCCAGCACATCACCGCGCCGCGCCGCACAGACCACATGCGCACCCGCCTCGGCCAAGGCCACGGCGCACCCCAGACCGATGCCCGAGGACGCGCCGGTGACCAGCGCCCGTTTGCCTGCCAGATCAAGCGACGGCGTCCTTGGCAGCGTACTCATGTCGCCCGCCCCGTGTCGCGGTCAAAGCCTGTCCGCGCCTTGTTGAACTCGCGCATGCGCGCCAGCACATCCACGCCGATCTGATCGTACATGTGCAGCAAATCCACCATCACCCAGTTCTCCCGTATCAATCCCCCCTCCATACGCCAGAAATCAAGGCTGCGCATCGCGATCTTCTTGTGGGTCGGGGGCAGGCCCAGCCAGCCGCCATGGGTGATGGTCTGGTACATGTTCGGCCAGCCCGTCACCGCCGCATAGGCCCGGTCGCCAAAGAAGTGATAGGTGATCTCGTCCACATACTGCCCCCGGTCCGGCATCGCGTTCAGGAACGGGATCTGGTGCCAGTCGCGAAAGCCCCGAATGCCCCGCCCCGTGCCGATGCCGCCGGGTCCGTACCAGGTCATGCGCGGATGCCAGAACCGCTCCATCTCCATCACTTCGGGACCACCCTGTCGGGGGTGGCGTTTCATGTGGTTGAGCATGTCGATGATGTGCTGGCAGGTGGCCGCGCCCTCGGTCGCATCATAAGGCCCCGGTACCAGCCCGTCGCAGGTGGCAGGCCCCGGCACATGCCATTCGCGCCCGAGGCTGGGGGCCATCGGCCATGCCCCTGCCTGCATCATCACCTCGGGAATGTCCCATAGCGCCTGCATCTCGACGATCCTGCCGCCATTGAACCGGTAGAATTCGTGAAAGCGCATATGGGCCACATGCCCGGTGGCGGGGATATCGAGCCATGGGCGGCGGAACGTGCCGGTGTAATATCCGCCGCAGCCAACCCAGTCATGCCCCTCGGGCGTCGGGCCGGCCATCACGATATGATCGCGCTGTTCAAGGTCGGGGATCGCGGCCAGCAGCGGCGCATAGACGGTGTCGACATAGGCGTCGACGCCGGTGATCGTCTCGAACGGAAAGGCGAGGTTGAACACGACATCCGGTGCGCAAAGCGCCGCAAGGACCGCGCGCACCCGATCCAGATCAAAGTCGTACATGGCCGCCCGCAGCGGAGCGATCAGGGCCTTGTGGGTAGAGTGCGTGTCGCTCATGCAAGCGGTTCCTTCATGCGGGCAAACAGGTCGACCCCCATCTGGGCGAACAGATGCACCATGTCGACAAAGACCCAGTTTTCAGTGAACTGCCCTTCTGTGCGCAGCCAGAAATCAAGGCCCGACACCGCTATCCGCGCACCACTGGCCGGGTGGCCGAGATAGGGGCCGGTATGGGTGGCCACCACGCCCATGGGGCCGGAGGCGGCGACCATGCGGCCTTCGGCAAGGAGGCTCTCGAGGTGCATCACCTTGCGGTCGGGAAAGGCGGTCAGCCACGGGCGCTGGTGCAGGGTTTCGAACTCGGACAGGGACAGGCAGGCGCCGATGCCGCCGGGTCCGTACCACCGGATGCCGGGATGGAAAAAGCGGGCCATGCCCATGCTCGACAGATCGCCCTGATCAAAGCGGTTGAGACCGCCAAAGATCAGGGACCGCGCCAGCGCCATGCTGGCGTCCGTGGCCGCGCACTCCTGAGGTTCGAGCAGCACGCCGTCATATCCCGTGGGGGGCGGATAGACATGCGCTGCGCCACGCGGGCGGGGCAGCACCGGCAGACCGACCTGGTCGAACCAGTCCACGAAGTCCCAGATCGTCTGGGCCCGGGTGATCTGCCCCTGCGCGTCAAAGCGCAGGAACTCGCCCCAGCGGATGCGCAGACCCTTCGCACGCGCCGGGATACCGAACGCCGACCCCGTCGCGTGACCTGTGTAATACCCGGTTCCGGCCACCCACCAATCCCCCTGGCCCGCCCAATCCGCGTCGGGGAAAGAGCGGCCACCCATCAGGATATGGGTCTCGCGGTGCAGGTCGGGGATGGCCGCGCGCAAGGGTGCGAACATGGCCTCGACGATGTCGGCGGCGCTGCCGTGGACGCCAATCGGCGCGGGCCCCTGCCACTGCTCCAACGCACCAAGAAGCGGCAAAGCAGACGCAGGATCGCGGTCAAGCGCCGCCCACAAGGTCAGCGCCGCCGCCTTGTTCCCTTGATTGATCTCTGCGCCCATCGGGTCATCTTCTCTGTTTTCAAAAAATCCTGGGGGGAGTCCGCAGGACGGGGGGGCCAGCCCCCCTTTATTCCGCCGCATCCCGTGCCGGGGCACCGGTGCCATAGGGCACGTTCACCCCGCCGTAACGGCGCACCCGCAGATTGCATTGCTCGGCGTGGCCCACGAACCCTTCCAGCATGCACAGGCGCGAGCCATAGGCGCCGATCTCGGCGGCCGCCGCATCCGTTGTAACCTTTTGATAGGAGTGGGTTTTCAGGAACTTTCCGACCCAGAGACCGCCGGTATAGCGGCCCGCTTTCCGGGTGGGCAGGGTGTGGTTGGTGCCGATCACCTTGTCGCCATTGGCCACGTTGGTCCGCGGCCCCAGGAACAGCGCGCCATAGCAGGTCATGTGTTCAAGGAACCAGTCGTCGCGGTCGGTCATCACCTGCACATGTTCCGAGGGGATGTCATCGGCCACGGCCAGCATCTCGTCATAGCTGTCGCACAGGATCACCTCGCCGTAGTCTTCCCAGCTTTTGGCAGCGGTGTCGGCGGTGGGCAGGATGGTGAGGATGCGGTCGATCTCGACCAGCGTGGCCTTGGCCAGCTTGCGCGAGTTGGTCAGCAGAACGGCGGGCGAGTTGTAGCCGTGTTCGGCCTGGCCCAGCAGATCGGTCGCGCAGATCTC
>CAZITF010000147.1:0-6986 GCA_964542095.1 uncultured Rhodobacterales bacterium | reverse complement strand
TTTACAAGGCGATGGGCGGGTTCGCCACCAACGGGGTCAACATGACCAAGCTGGAAAGCTACATGGTGGGCGGAGCCTTTACGGCAACGCAATTCTACGCCGATGTCGAAGGGCACCCGGACGACCCGGCGCTTGCGCGCGCACTCGAAGAATTGTCATTCTTCACCAACCGTCTGGATATTCTGGGCGTCTATCCGGCGGCGGCAAAACGGGACTGACAGGGTCGGCGGGCGGGCGCCTTTGACCCGGCAGGGTCAAACAGTGCCGTGCGGCGGCCAAGCCGTCAGGCGGTGCGTTGCAGCCGCTCCCCCCAACCCCTTGCCATATTCCGACACCCGGTCCTTGAACCGCTTGGACAGGTTGGATTTCGCCAGTTTCAGCGACTGAATCAGCAGGCGCGCCGACAGGTTCAGCGGGGTCAAGTCCAGCGCAACCGACATCCGTGTCCGATTGCGCGACAGGGCCAGCAGGTCAACGGTGAACCTGGCGTCGATCCCGGAGGATCTGGCGTCGAAAACCATCTGGTCGGGGCGGTCGAACTCGACCAGTTCCAGATCGAATTCGCGTTTGCGGCCACGCATCGTGTAGGTCACGCGCCACTTCATGCCCACTCCGGGCCGGGTCAACGGATCGACCCGCTGCAATTCGGCGCCCCGGCGCATCGCCAGACGTTCGAATGCCTCGAAATCGCACAGGGCATCGAACACCCGTTCGATGGGGCCGGAAATGTCTTCTCGTGCCGAAAATTTCATGAAATCCGCCCGTGTGGTCTCGTGCAGTCAGTTTCGGGTCAATCCAAAGTGTCCGCAAGCCAGTTTTCGATCAAAAAGTGCGCTATGGCACCTTTGCGCGCGGGCAGGATGGTCGGATGATCCCCTGCAAAGATGGTCATCATCTCTTCGCGGTTGACCCACATCGCGGCTTCGATTTCCACCGGATCGATGGTGATCTGGCGGCTGGTCGCCGCCCCGTGACAGCCGAACATGAGAGAGGCGGGAAAGGGCCATGGCTGGCTTGACAGATAGGTGACCGCCCCCACGCGCACGCCCGCCTCCTCAAAGACTTCGCGGCGTACCGCGGCCTCCAGCGTCTCGCCGGGTTCCACGAACCCGGCCAACAGCGAATACATCCCCTCCGGCCAGCCCGGAGAGCGCCCCATCAGGACCGAATTGCCATGGGTGATCAGCATGATCACCACCGGGTCCGTGCGCGGGAAATGGTGGGCGTTGCAGGCCGGGCAGGTGCGCTGCCATCCGCCCATGCTGATCTGTGACGCGATACCGCATTTGGCGCAGAACCGGTGGCTGTCATGCCAGCCGAACACGGCCTTGGCCGTGGCCGCCAGTTCGGCATCACGCGGAGACAGCCATGTCATGACGCGCCTGAGTTCCACGAACACCTCGTCGCCCTCGAAGGCCGGGTGGCGCTGTTCGCTGGGGTCCAGAAACCCGCCCAACTGGCTGGCATCGAGGTCTTCGGGCTGCCAGCCGGAAAGGTCATGGGCAAAGCGCGCAGCCCCCTTTTCGCGGCCCAGAAAGATGGGTTCCGGGTCGGCTTCGGCCAGCACCGGATGGTCCATTGCAAGGCGCAGCAGCGCGGCCGGACGGGCGCGGTTGATCAGGGGCTTGCCACGCCACAACAGGATGGTGCGGGCGGCCGGATCGGCGGCCGCCGCTGCAAGGGCTGCGGCATCTGCGCGCACCTCTCCCGCACGGTCCAGCGCGGACCCTCCGAAGGTGACTGTTTCGGCGTGACGCATGGCCGCTGTTCCCTGACCTCTCTGGCGTTTCGGTGGCGCAGAAGTGGCACGGCCTCGGCACGGACGCAATGGTGGCGTATGGCGCACACTCCGCCGCCGAACGCGCCGTACCGGGCCGTGCGGGGTTGCCTTCTTTCTACCTATAGGGGCAACTGCAAGTATGAGTTCGCCTCCTGCTTTTGCTGATTTGCGCATTCTCGCCACAAGCGACGTCCACATGCACATGACGGGATGGGATGCGCTGCATGACCTCAATATCGCCGGACGGGGCATGGATGTTCTGGCGGGCATCATCGGTGCTGCGCGCGGCGCGGCCAGAGGGGCTTGCCTGTTGCTCGACAATGGCGACGGCTTGCAGGGCACACCGGTCGGCGCGATATGCGCCACCTTGCCTGCGGATACCCCGCACCCGTGGCCGCTCATTCTGAACGCGCTGTCCTATGACGCTGTCGGGCTGGGCAATCACGATTTCGACTTTGGCGTGCCCTTCCTGGAACGCAGCGTGGCGCAGACGGATGCGGCAACCCTGTGCGCCAGCTTTTCCTCAGGCGGTGTGACCGGTGTGCAGCCAACCGTGCTCTTGCAACGCGCGGTCCCGTGCTCGGACGGTGCTGTGCGTGCCCTGTCGATTGGGGTGACATCGGTGCTCCCTCCTCAGACCGCAGTCTGGAACCATCGCTATCTGTCAGGGCTGATCACATTTCATGCCGGGGTCCCGGCGGCGCGGGCCGCAGTGGCGAGGCTGCGCGCGCAAGGTGCGGACGTGATCGTGTTGCTCTGTCACAGCGGCGCAGGCGTCCCGATGACGGATGACGACGAAAACTTTGGCGCAGACATCGCCCACAACGTCGAAGGGATCGATGCCATCATACTGGGCCACACCCATCAACGGATACCGGTTCCGGGCAGACCCGGCGATTTGAACGGTGTTCCGACCGTGATGCCGGGCTATGGCGCGGATGTGCTGGGCCAGATCGACCTGCGGCTGGGCTGGACCAAGGCGGGCTGGCATGTGGCCGGGCATGTGGCGACGCTGAATCTGCCGGCGCCGGGCGCCAGGCCAGAGCCTGCAATCACCGCCATCGCGGCCCCCGCCATCGCGCGCACGCAAAAGGCCCTGGATCACACGCTCACCCGGACCGGCACAGGGTTTCACACCTATTTCGGGATGCTCAAGTCCGGAGCATCCGATGCCCTTGTCGCGCGGGCGATGAAGGATGTGATCGCGCGCAAGGTTGCGGGAACCGACCTTGCCGACCTGCCCCTGATCGCTTCTGTCGCTCCGATGTCGATGGGAGGGCTCGCCGGGCCGTGCAACTATGTCGAAGTACCCCCAGGGCCGGTACGTGCGCGCCATATCGCGATGCTTGCCCCGTTCCCCAACGCCGTCTGGGCTGCCGTACTGCAAGGCCGCGACCTGGTCCGATGGGTCGAACGGGCGACCGCCTATTTCGCTGCCGGACAACAGGGCTGTCCGCGACTGGTCAATCAAGACGCGCCATCCTTCAATTTCGACATGCTGCACGGGCTCGAGGCGATCATCGATCCGTTCGGCGCTCCGATGTTTGATCCGACCGGACGTGTCATTGCACCCGGCGGGCGGCGGGTGGCGGGGTTGCTCTACCGGGACGCGCCCGTTGACGAAGACGCGCGGTTTCTTGTCGCAATGACCAGCTATCGCGGGGCGGGCGGGGGAAACTTTCCCGGCCTGAAGGGCGCCCGCGAAATTCTGCGCACCGACTACGATCTGACCGAGGCGCTGCACAGAACGGCCGCGCAGAATATGCCGACTGCGGACTCTTGCACCTCCGTTTGGCGCTTTGCATCCCGTCCGCGCGCGCGGGTGGTGATCGAAACCTCGCCCAATGCCATCGCGCATCTTGACCAGATCGCAGCCTTCGATCCGCAGGTGATCGGGCAAAACGAAGCGGGTTTCCTCGAATTGCGTGTGCTGATCTGAACAGGTGCTTGCACCGGCACGGCGCGGCGCTTATATCAACCGTTGAGAGGTTGGCGCGGGCAGGCGCCTCGCCAACCCGGTCAGATCCGGAAGGAAGCAGCCGTAACGAGCCCCGCTTGGGTCGTTGTCAATCTCTCACCCAAAGCCAAGGCCGCAGGCGTTGGCCGAACCCGTCAGGCGCTTTCAAGGAAAGCGGCGCGAGGGCGACACCCCGTCTACGCCTCCAGCAGCACTGGCCAAAGGGTCCGATTGCGCCGTGAAAACGCGCTCAGATGGCCAATTGCATCCAGTCCAAAATCCTTCGGATCAATTTTCACGACCTCTGCCGCACCGGCGTAATTGCATGCCAAACGCTCCACACATCGGGTCGGGACCAGATCGTCGTCGGTGAACGCATGCAGGCGCACCGGGGCGTGACCTGTCCAGTTGGGCGCGGGCAGCCTCGGGCCGAAATCGGCCTCGTTGAAAACGCGCGACGTACACCAGCGCCGCCACTGCCAGAACACGCCACTCGGCAAATCTTCCCCGAAACCCAGCCGATTGCCGGGCAGGTAGCCGCACAGCGCGGTCGCCAGCGGGCCGATGGTGAACCAGAAATTCATCGCAAGCGCGCGGTAGGGCCAGGGGTGGTCGCTGTGATGCACGATGCCCGACGCCACCCCGATCACGCGCGCGATGCTGTCGGTTTCGGGCTGGTTGGGCAGCAGCATCGCCCCCAGGGAATGGCCAATGACCCACAACGGCGCGTCCGGCACCGCACGAGCCATGGCGCGACGGGCGGCGACCTGGTCGCGAATGCCCCAATCTGACATGTCCGCCGTCGAGGCGCGCAGCGGTCCCGACCATGACCGGCCTGAATCGCGGTAGTCATAGGTCAGGCACGCCATGCCCCGCGCCTCGACCAGCCAGCGGGCGAAATGGGCGTAAAAGTGTTGCGGTACGCCCGTTGCGCTGTTCAGAACCACGGCGGCCAGAGGGCGCGTATCGGGGCGGTAAAGGCATCCGACCAGTTCTGCGCCGTCCGACGTCTTGAAGGTCACTGTCGTCTTGGTGACGCTGTGGTGGATGACATCCTGGTCAAACATCTCGGGTTCCTGCACTCGGACTCAAGGGCTAGACCAGTCGGTCTAATTGCCAAGCTGGACCAATCGGTCTACTCCTGTCAAGATGGGAACATGACAGACATCCCGCGCCCCACCAAAGACCGCCTGATCCATTCCGCTGCGACGCTGTTTCGCACACGCGGCTATCACGGGGTCGGAATCGCGGATGTGCTGGCGGATGCGCATGCGCCCAAGGGGTCGCTCTATCACCACTTTCCCAATGGCAAATCGGACCTCGCCATTGCCGCCGCAACATGGGCCTCGGACGAAATGCTGCGCCTGATCGCGGCCAGCTTTGACGGGGCTGACACCTTCGAGGCCGGGGCGACGACGTTGTGCTACAAGCTCGCCAAACTGTTCGACAAAACCGGATGGGACACCTGCCCCATCGCCGCCACCCTGTTCGAGGGGCCGGACAGCACCGACATGCGCGCCCACGCCAACCACATCTACGAAGGCTGGATCGCCGAGGTTCTCGACCACGCCGAACGGCTTGGGATGTCGGAAGCGGCGGCCAAAGCCAAGGCCGAACACCTGTTCGTTTTGATCCAGGGCGGATGGCTGCTGGCCCGGGCGCGGCGCAGTTCAGACGTGCTCCGCTCGCTGGCCGACCAGCTTTAGAGGCGATCGGTGGCAAACGTGTCGCAGTCGCGCATGTTGCCCGAATCATAGCCACGCTCGAACCACCGTGCCCGCTGTTCAGACGTGCCGTGGGTAAATGTGTGGGGTTGCGGCACACGGCCCGCCTGCCGTTGCAGGTGATCGTCCCCGATCATGCGGGCGGCGTTCAGCGCCTCCTGCAAGTCGCCTCGCTCCATCAGATCGCCGACGTTGCGCGCCCAGATCCCGGACAGGCAATCGGCCATCAACTCTGACCGCATCGTGATGCCGTTGGCCCGCGTCTGGCTTGCTGCCTGGCGGGCTTTCTGCACCTGCGCCAGCACGCCCAACTCGTTCTGGACGTGGTGCGCGACCTCGTGGGCGATTACATAGGCGGCTGCGAAATCGCCCCCCGCCCCAAGCCGGTCGCGCATCGTGGCGAAAAAGGCGGTGTCCAGATAGGCCTTGTTGTCGGCAGGGCAATAAAACGGCCCCGTTGCCCCGGATGCGCCGCCGCACGGGCTTTGCGTGGTGCCGGAAAACAGAACCATGACCGGGGGTGTGTAGGCGCGGCCCACCTGTGCGGGGAATTCGCGGGCCCAGACGGCCTCTGTGGTGGCCAGCACGCGGGCGGCAAATTCGCCCTCGCGCGCGTCTGCCTCGGTCAGCGGGCGGCTGGCGGTCGCCGGAGCGGAGCCGCCTGACAAGAGCGGCATCACATCCACGCCCGTCACCCACCCGATGACCAGCACGACAAGGATGCCGCCAATGCCAAGGCCCCCGACCGCACCACCGCGCCGGCCCCGACGATCTTCGATGTTCCGGCTTCTCGTGATCCCGCGCAGGCGCATGTGCATTCTCCCCTCATGTGTCCGCATAACCCGACCCAACCAGAATAGTTGCATCCGGGCGCAAAATGAAATGCCAGGGGTCCACACCAGCGGTGGACGCCGCGCGGCGCGCCCCTTAGTCTTGGCAGGTCACAGCGAATCCGACCCGAGGCCCATGTCAGATACAGCCCCCAGATATCAGGTACTTGCACGCAAATACCGCCCCGAGACCTTTGCCGACCTGGTCGGGCAGGATGCAATGGTGCGCACGCTAAGGAACGCGTTTGAGGCAGACCGCATCGCGCAGGCATTCGTGATGACCGGCATTCGCGGAACCGGCAAGACCACCACCGCGCGGATCATCGCCAAGGGGATGAACTGCGTCGGACCGGATGGAACGGGCGGCCCCACGACCGACCCCTGCGGGCAGTGCGAACCGTGCCGCGCGATCATGGAAGGGCGGCATGTCGATGTGCTGGAGATGGACGCGGCATCGAACACTTCGGTCAACGACATCCGCGAAATCATCGATTCTGTGCATTACCGCGCGGCTTCGGCACGTTACAAGATATACAGCATCGACGAAGTTCACATGCTGTCCACCAGCGCCTTCAACGCCCTGCACCGGTCGGTCTCGGGGTCGCAGTAGCCAAACCGGCACGGAGTGCTTCCGGCCTCGCAGGGCTCGCCGATCGCCGGCAAGTCGGTCGAGGACGCGGGCCTGCGCTCGCTGC
>CAZITF010000146.1:0-6988 GCA_964542095.1 uncultured Rhodobacterales bacterium | reverse complement strand
ATCGGCCTCTTGGGCAACACCATGGGCAAGAACGGCGTCAACATCGCCAACTTTCCCCTGGGCCGGAACGCGGTCGGCGGCGAGGCGATTGCCCTGCTCTATGTCGACAACCCGATCCCTGCGGACGTGCTGAAGACGCTGGATGGCACAGGAATGTTCACACAGGTCAAGCCGCTCGCCTTCGACGTGGCCTGACCCTTCCAACGCGAGAGGCAAAGGACAACTTTGCCCCTCGCGCTCCACCGTCCGGATCGCCCAACTCTGCGACAACCGGGTCGAATTCAAGCCTGCGACACCCGCGCGCCTTACATCTGCCATCGAATCCCGTTACGCCAACTTTTTAGTCGCTGTTAAACGGATTCCCATGTCAGACCCCATTTACGCCATCGGAGATATTCACGGTCAAAAAGGTGAACTGGACCGCGTTCTTGCGTTGATCGACGCGGATGGCGGACCGGATGCGCCGGT
The DNA here is from genome assembly GCA_964542095.1 of uncultured Rhodobacterales bacterium. Taxonomy (GTDB): domain Bacteria; phylum Pseudomonadota; class Alphaproteobacteria; order Rhodobacterales; family Rhodobacteraceae; genus Tateyamaria. The sequence continues at coordinate 6,520 of CAZITF010000146.1, read as the reverse complement.
GGTGTTCCTCGGCGATTACACCGATCGCGGCCCCGACAGCAACGCCGTGCTCGATATGCTGGTCGCAGGCCAGAATGCGGAGCGAAACTGGACGTTCCTCAAGGGCAATCATGACCGCATGTTCGAATGGTTCATGCAGCGACCGATCTTGCACGATCCCTACATGATGGTCGAACTGTACTGGCTGCACCCCCGTCTTGGCGGCGACACGACGCTGGCCTCTTACGGTGTGGACGCAGGGCCACGCCGCCGCGAAAAAGACGTGCAGGCCGATGCGCGCAAGGCTGTTCCGAAATCACACGTGACCTTCCTCGAAGGGCTGAAACTGTCCCACACTGTGGGCGATCTGATGTTTGTCCATGCGGGCATCCGCCCCGGTGTACCGCTGAAAAAGCAGACCGAAGAAGACCTGCTGTGGATCAGGAACGAGTTCCACGATTTCACCGGGCCGCACCCCAAGGTGATCGTACACGGCCACACACCGATCCGCATGGCGACGCATTACGGCAATCGCGTCAACCTCGACACCGCCGCAGGCTATGGCGAACCGCTGTCGGCGGCCGTGTTCGAAGGGACCGAAGGCTGGTTGCTGACCGACACGGGGCGCCAACCGCTCAACCGCGAGGCCATGGCGGCCTGAACCGTTTCAGGTCCAGTCCAGCACGACCTTGCCGGACGAACCCGATTTCATCGCTGCGAACCCCTGTTCAAAGTCACGCGCATGAAAACGGTGGGTGATCACCGCTGACACGTCCAACCCGTTCTGCAACATGGCGATCATCTTGTACCAGGTCTCGAAAATCTCGCGACCGTAGACACCCTTGATGGTCAGGGCCTTGAACACGATGCGGCTCCAATCCACGGGGCTTTTGCCCGGCGGAATGCCCAGCATCGCGATGCGCCCGCCCATGGTCATCGCCTCGACCATCTGATCGAGTGCCGCCTGATTGCCCGACATCTCAAGGCCAACGTCAAATCCCTGTTTCATCTTCAGCCCCGGCATGATGCCGGCCAGATCCTGTTTCAGTACGTTGACAGGCACCACATCCGCCACCCGCGCAGCGAGCGCCAGACGATCCGGGTTCACATCCGTGATCACCACGTTGCGCGCGCCCACGTGGCGCGCGACCGCAGCCGCCATGATCCCGATGGGTCCAGCGCCGGTCACCAGCACATCCTCGCCCACCAGATCAAAGCTGAGCGCGGTGTGAACCGCATTGCCCAACGGGTCGAGTATCGCGCCAATATCGTCGCTGATCTCGTCCGGCAGTGGCACCACGTTGAACGCGGGCAGGCGCAGGTATTGTGCAAAGGCCCCCTGCTCGTTTACTCCGATTCCGCGCGTGGCCGGATCAAGGTGGAACTTGCCCGCACGTGACTGTCGCGAGGATTTGCCGATCAGATGCCCTTCGCCCGAGCACCGCTGCCCAAGGGTCAGATCCGTCACGTTAGAGCCTATTTCGACGATCTCTCCGGCGAATTCGTGCCCGGTGATCAAAGGCGTCGGCACAGTTTTCGCCGCCCAGTAATCCCAGTTCCAGATATGAATGTCGGTGCCGCAAATCCCGGTCTTGTTGATCCGGATCAGCACATCGTCCGGGCCGATCTCCGGCACGGGGGCCGTAACCTGCCACAACCCTTCGCGGGGATATGTCTTTTCCAGTGCGATCATCTCGTTGGTCATGCCAGCACCCCCACTGCCTTTCCTGCGACTTCAAACGCAGCCAGTCCGCGATCCAGATCCTTGCGCGTCAGGGCCGCGTTCATCTGCGTACGGATCCGTGCCTGACCGCGCGGCACGACAGGAAAGAAGAAGCCAGAGACATAGACGCCTTCATCAAACAGCCGTGCCGCCATATCCTGCGCCACCTGGGCTTCGCCCAGCATGACGGGGATGATCGGATGTTCGCCCGGCAACAATTCGAATCCCAACCGCGTCAGCCCGGCCCGCCAGTATGCAGCGTTTTCGAACAGTTGCGCACGCAGGGCGTCGCCTTCCTCGACCAGACGAATCGCCTCGATGCCCGCAGCGACAATGGCCGGGGGCAGCGAGTTGGAAAACAGGTAGGGCCGCGCGCGCTGGCGCAGCAGGTCGATCACGGGTTGCGGCCCGGCGATATAGCCGCCGATGGACCCGCCCAGCGCCTTGCCCAGCGTGCCGGTCAGAATGTCCACCTCGACACCTGCGTGGGCCGGCGTACCCGCACCCTTCGGCCCCATGAACCCGGTCGCGTGACAGTCATCCACCATCACCAGCGCGTCGTGGCGCGCGGCCAGTTCGGTGATTTCGGGCAATTTCGCCAGATACCCGTCCATCGAAAATACGCCGTCCGTGGCGATCAAGATATGGCGCGCGCCAGCGGCTCGGGCAGCCTGCAATTGTGTCTCCAGATCGGCCATATCGCTGTTGGCATAGCGATAACGCTGCGCCTTGCACAGGCGAATGCCATCGATGATCGATGCGTGGTTCAGCGCGTCCGAGACGATTGCATCCTCCGGCCCCAAAAGCGGCTCGAACAATCCGCCATTGGCGTCGAAACAGGCGGCGAAGAGGATGGCGTCGTCCTTGTTCAGAAAGGCCGCCAGACGCTGTTCCAGCTGTTTGTGCAGGTCCTGTGTGCCACAGATGAACCGGACAGAGGCCATGCCGAACCCGTGGCTTTCCATCGCGCTTTTGGCCGCGGCGATCAGATCGGGGTGATCGGCCAGACCGAGGTAATTGTTGGCGCACAGGTTCAGCACCTCGCGATCCCCGACCGAAATCCGCCCGCCCTGCGGCGAGGTGATCAGTCGCTCGCGCTTGGTCATGCCATCCCTGTCGATCTGCGCCAGCGTGTCGGTAATATGAGCGAGAAAGGCTTGGGTCATATCAGAGCTCCTTTGAGGGTGCGTCTAACATATCGGATATGATTCCGAAATACGGGATGTCATGATATCGGAAAAGAATCCGTAAAAACGGAAGTCTCAGGCGTCCTGCACCACCAGAAACGCGCGCGAGGGGTGCAAAGCTTCGATCCGGTGCGGCACATCGGCGGCATAGCGCGCCGTATCCCCTTGCCCGATCCGTTCGGTGGCACCGCCACTGGTGACGGACAGCCGCCCGTCGATCACCGTCAGATGCTCGCGCGCCCCGCGCCGGTGCGGCTTGCTGTCAAGCACACCGCCTTCGACAAAGCGCAGTTCGTAGACTTCGTGCCGCCCCGCATCCTCGGGGGCGGACAGGATGCGAATCGTGCAACCCGACCCGCGGTTTTCGATGCTCGGCACGTTGACGGTGCGCAGCACTTCGATGCTGCTGGACGGCCCATCCTCAAGCAGACCCGCGAAATCGACCTGCAACGCCCGCGTCAGGTTCCAGAGGGTCGCGATCGTGGGCGAGGATTCGCCCCGCTCGATCTGACTGACCATCGACCGGCTGACGCCGGACAGCTTCGCCACCGCGTCCAGCGACAACCCCTGGGTGCGCCGCGCCTCTTTCAGGCGGGCCGGCAGCAGCGATAGGATAGCGTCCGTTTCATCCGTCATGACGGACAGATGCCAATGCCGTTGCGTCGGTGTCAAGGTCCGGGCTTTCTTTGCGCGGCTTGCGACGCCATGATGAAACGAATGAGGGAGGATCATCATGACCCGAGACATCGTTATCCTGGGCGGCGCACGCACGGCCATCGGCACATTCGGCGGCGCGCTTGCTGGCACACCACCGATTGACCTTGCCACGGTCGCGGTTAGGGCCGCGCTCGAACGCGCGGGCGTCGAGGCGGGCCAGATCGGTCATGTCGCCTTTGGTCACGTGATCAACACCGAACCGCGAGATATGTACCTCAGTCGCGTCGCGGCGAAGCAGGCAAGCGTGCCGGATACGGTGCCGGCGATGAATGTGAACCGGTTGTGCGGGTCGGGGGTGCAGGCGATTGTGTCGGTGATTCAGTCTCTGATGCTGGGCGATTGCGACTTTGGCCTTGCTGGCGGCGCCGAGAACATGTCGCGGTCTCCCTTCATCATTCCGGATCAGCGCTGGGGCGCCAAGATGGGCGATGTGCGCACGCTCGACATGATGTTGGGTGCGCTCAACTGCCCTTTCGGGACCGGACATATGGGGGTGACGGCGGAAAACGTCGCGGCCGAACACGGAATCACGCGCGAAGCACAGGACGCTTTTGCCATGCAAAGCCAGGAGCGGGCCGCAGCCGCCATTGCCGAGGGTCGCTTTGCCAGCCAGATCGCCCCGGTCGAGGTACGCGTGAAACGCGACACCGTGGCGTTCGAAGTGGACGAACACCCCAAGGCAACCAGCCTTGAGGCCCTCGCGGGTTTGCGCCCGGTGTTTCAAAAGAACGGCTCGGTCACGGCGGGCAACGCGTCAGGCATCAACGACGGGGCTGGCGCGGTTGTGCTGGCCACGGCTGAGGCAGCGGAAACGGCAGGGTTGAAACCCCGCGCCCGCGTGCTCGGCTATGCCCATGCCGGGGTGCGCCCCGAAGTCATGGGCATCGGCCCAATCCCGGCGGTGCGCAATCTGTTGGAGCGGACCGGGCTGTCACCGGAAGATTTCGATGTGATCGAGTCAAACGAGGCCTTTGCGGCTCAGGCGCTCGCCGTGTCCAACGACCTGGGCTTTGATCCCGCGCGCGTGAACCCCAACGGCGGGGCCATCGCACTGGGTCACCCGGTGGGGGCGACAGGCGCGATCATCACGGTCAAGGCGCTGTACGAGCTTGAGCGCACAGGCGGATCAAAGGCGCTGATCACCATGTGCATCGGTGGCGGTCAGGGTATCGCGCTGGCGATTGAACGGATGAGCTGAGGAATCCGGGGCGCGGTCATGCGTCCCGGGCCTGTGCCCTTTTGGACTCCACCGTGGCAAGCGCCTGTTTCGCCGCATCGCTTTTGGCCTCCATATCATGGTTTCGCACGGCATCACCGCTGCCCGGCATGCGGCGGCGGATGCAATAACTGGCGATGTCGATGTATTGCACGAATGCAGTTTCATAGTCGTGGAACGCGGTCGAACCCGGCTCTGCAGCGGTTTCCTCCGTAGCGTCCAGGAGCTGTTTCAGATGCGGAAATGTACTGATGTCGTCCCAGGCCGAATGGGACAGTTCCGCGTTCCTGTCTGCCTCTCCGGCTGCGATTTTCTTGCGCAGGATGGCGTTTTCCACTTCGTCCTGAGACTGAAGCCGCGACACGGGTAGGTATTTGTCGCGGTATTCTTCGATCAGGTTCTTCAGAAACACCGTGCAGAAATGAATAGGCGCTTCCAGATCGTCATACAGACGCGGCAGGTCTGGCCGCCCGTGCTTGGTCGCTCGGCGGACGTTGTGCAGAATGATGACCGCTTCGGGCAGTTCCCGCAGGCTTTCGCCGTAGGTCTTGGCGGATTTGTGGGCCGTGATCAGAAACCGCGCCCGTTCGACCATGTCGTAAACGGTTTTGAAATCGTCAACGAGGTTGGCAAGGAATGCGGCGCGTGCATCCAGCGCGTGCTTGCGATCATCCCAGGCATCGAACAGCTTTTTGACGATGCCGCCCAATACACCACCGAATGCCAATGCAAGCCCCGAGGTGCCCAAGGCAACCATCAGTTTCCGGTCGTCGTTGCCCCCGTTCGTGTCGAGGTACACGCGCCACCACAGCGCGATGCCGCCAAAGAACGCCAATGCGATCCAGAATATGACCGGGACCCTGAACTGTTTCAATCTGACCCAGAGCGCGCCGAAGGTTTTGACGTCGGGCACGTGTGCTCTCCATCGCCTTTGGTTCGATTCCGCATAACCATAGCACGATTCGGACTCAGATCACCGCCTCGATCAGGGCAAGCGTGAGGGCGCCACCCGCAGCGCCCATAAGGGCGGTCAGCACGATCCAACGCCAGAACCCGTGCCGCTGTTTCTGCGGCGGATTGGCCTGATTGATAAGAGCCGCTTCGACCAGACCGGGCAGGCGCGGCCCAAATCGCGTCAGGACGCGCGCAGTATTGTAGAGATCGGTGAGGACGGCTTTTGGGCCGATGGATTTCTGGATGTAGTCCGTCACCACGGGCGAGGCGACCTGCCAGATGTTCATGTTGGGGTTGAGCGAGCGTGCCACCCCCTCGACCACGACCATGGTGCGTTGCAGCAGGATCAGTTCGGTGCGGGTCTCCATGCCGAAACGTTCGGTGACTTCGAACAGATAGCTCAGCAGACGGCCCATCGAAATCTTCGAGGCGTCCATGCCAAAGATCGGCTCGCCCACGGCGCGCAGGGCACGGGCGAATTCATCTACATCCTTGTCGGCGGGCACGTAACCGGCCTCGAAATGAACCTCGGCAACGCGCTTGTAATCCTTGCGGATGAACCCGAACAGGATCTCGGCATAAACACGTCGGGTATATTCATCGATATGCCCCATGATCCCGAAATCATAGGCGATGATGTCTCCGTTCGGTGCGACCTTGAGGTTGCCCTGATGCATGTCCGCGTGGAAATAGCCGGCGCGCAGGGCATGCAGCAGGAACAGGGTCAGCACCAGGTCGGTCTCG
>CAZITF010000145.1:0-6994 GCA_964542095.1 uncultured Rhodobacterales bacterium | reverse complement strand
AGCCAGTTGTGACCGGACCTCCCACATGAGGAACCGGTCCAGGACCAACCAAAGGGCAAACGTGCATGTCAGTTATGCGGGCTGAGGGGAAACGCATTGATTCCAACACAAAGTACGATATAATGTTAAGCTATAAAGAATTTAGCTCACGGTCTAGTGTTGATGGTAAATGAAATATCATAAATTCATTAAAATAACTCTGGTTGTCTTCTTGCCCATGTTGTTCGTCTTTTCCGCAATAGACGCAACCAGCAATCCTAAAAAATCACCCAAGATTGAAAGTGAAGACTTTGCTGACATACTTCTGTTTCTTTCCGGTGAAGATGCTCTTTATGATTCGCCCACCGTGGTCGTAGACAGCATTAACTGCTTCAAAGCACAAAAAGAAATCCTTGGCTGTGGATTTGAAATAAACTACGTTTGCGGATTTAGCGAATCTGACAATATTTGGATCAATGATGAAGTGAAAATGATCAGATCTCCTGGCACTTCTCCCAGCATTAATATGCTGACCTATCTTCACGACGAAAATTTAGGTTCGTCAAACATAGAAATCGTAGAGAGCTTATTTGATGCCCCAGACGCAAAATTAATAAAATTTTCGTGTGACACAATCACGATTATTGAATAATTTGATCTAGGGCTTTTTCAATCTCCTCAGCAGTAACAGTTGCCTTGTTTAAACCATCCTTTGCATAATAACTCTGCCCACGAGAAATTTCTTGCCCGCCTCGCTTTGTACCAGAGAGAACAGCCAATCCAGCCCACTCTTTTGCGAGAGAATTTCCGAATGATTCTCGATCCATTTTACCCAACAAGTATTCATTGAGCCCTCGCCTTTCCAACAGTGAAGTAGCGATTTCATCTTGAGTAGCAACATCAAATTTTCGACTATCTTCGATTCCGAGTTTTTCTGTTTGTTCTTTCAATGTACTATAAATTATTTGGTATTTTCCAACAGCCGAAGATGCAGATCCCGCATTTCGTGATTCTTCCTGCCACTTGATAACCTCTGCAACTGTCATTTCAGTGATATTTTTACTAGGCCTAATTTTGCTGCCATAGTAAACAATATCGTAGTCTCCGCCACTCTCGGCTTTCGCTATGATATCAAAAAGTGGTTGAAGAGAATTTTCTTCTTCTGCTTGACGTACACCTTCGCTTCTTTCACCGATTGTAGGAGAGGCGTGATTATTATCTTCAGCAACCAGCATCGGACAACAAGACATACAACTTGCTGGAGGGGCATCTGCGAAACCTAAGTTAATAATCGACATGAGTGAACTTATGCTACGTGGGAATATATACTGCGGCGTAGAGTTGGCGTGCACCATTTGCAAAGTGGGAACCGGTGTTTGATTTGGAATCTTTAAATTCTGGCCAGCAGTTATCAAATTGACATTCGTTATCCCATTGACCGCAGCAATCTCAGCCACTGTTACCCCATGCTGGGCAGCAATCGCAGACAACGTATCACCAGGCTTAATCGGGTACACAATCACTGCAGGTACTTCCGATCAAGGTACGCAATCCGCTCTTTTTCGTGTATCTTCTGATCAAGCAACACGGCCTTGTCACGATGCACATAGAATACGTTCTGTTTAGTCGTCACGCACACACAGAACAAAGCAACAAAAGAGCGTTCAGTCGTATAGCCAAACTTCCTTGCTTGAGCCATCAATCCAATCAAACTCGAACGCAAACTTGCTCGATCATACTCCGCTGCGTTGGCTACGTTGGTATAGGTAAAGTTTAGCGCACGCTCAACAAACGCATCTTCTTTGTCTTTCTCAAATACTGCCACTTGGGCGCGGGACAAGGTAAGCATGCAGAATCTCTTGGCAGACAATTTAACAAAGTTACGGGCAAGTTTTTGTTTCGCGCAACCTAAAAAGTGTCCAGCAATAGCCCAGCATTGGTTAAACGACAAAAATCATGCAGCAGATTACATCGCAGCAAGCTGAGCCTATACCGAGCCTAAGAAAATGTCGCTACCGCTAAGCTATTGATTTTATGGTGCCCGGGGGCGGAATCGAACCACCGACACGAGGATTTTCAATCCACTGCTCTACCCCTGAGCTACCCGGGCACGGAAAGAAGGCGCGGCCTTCTTGGGTGGAGGCGTGATAGGACGAAGACCAAACGCTGTCCATAGAAAAACAGACAAAAATCCGCCTGGGCCTCACATCGCATCGTCAGTGTGTTGTCGGCTCCTCATCATCGCGGAGGTCGTTGTCTTCTTCCCTTTCCGCGGGGATCGCATACGCGCCATTCACCCAGCGCGCCAGATCCACATCCGCGCAGCGCCGCGAGCAGAACGGGCGGTAGTTGGCAACCGTTTGACGCTGGCAGATCGGGCAAGTCACGCCAGCACCTCCGACAGGGGCAACCTCGCGCGTTTGCGTTGCAACTCATAGTGACCCAGCGGCGTCCAGCCGGCCAGAACCGTGTCCACATCGTCCCCGCGGAAGGCCGCGCGCAGGGCGGCTTCGAAGCTGCGGCGCTCCTTCTTGGGCATGGGGGCCAGATCGACTGTGATCTGCCCACCAAGACCACGCACCCGCAGGGCGGCGGGCAGCGCGCGCGCGCAGGCCATGTTGGCCTTGAGCCCGGCAGCGAACGACCCGTCAGCGCCCGTGTTCACGTCCACGGCGACCAGGGCGCGGGTCGCTTCGACATACATCGACGCGCCACCGCCCAGGGTCACGTTCGCACCCCGCGCGGCGTCGATTGCGTCCATGACGCCATGGCTTTCGAAACAGCCCGCTTGCGTCACCACATCCGCCGCCATCACCCAATCGCGCCAGGCCAGCACGTGGGGGCCATCACCTTCGGTCAGCACTTCGGGCCCGGTGCCCTTATCGCCCGTGACCTGTTCGGCCAATGCGCGCATCGCGGCGATATCATCGCTGACGGTTTCCGCTTCCGCGCCCGCCGCTGCCGAGCGCAGGATCAGTCCCATCGTGCTGCCCTCCATCCCGTCATGGGCCAGGGCGAGCAGGGCGTCACGCACCTCGTCGTCGCGAATGCTGCGCGACAGGTTCAGCCCCGGCGCATCCGGAGTGACGATCGCATAACGGCTCTTGAACAGCAGCTTGTGGGTGACGGGGATGGCCTTGCCCGACTCGGCATATCCCGTGACCTGCACTTGCACCACTTCGCCCGCGCCGATCCCCTTGACCCCACGCAGATAGGCCTGCCCGTCCGGCGTTTTGAGGAAAATACCGCCCTGCCCGGCCACCGGGCGGTCGGTCACCGCGCGATAGACGGTGCCCGGACGCGGCGCGTCGCCATCGACCAGCAGGTCGCTCAGCCGCCCGTCGACCATCAGCGCCGCCGCTTCGCGGACACCTAAGTGATCCAGTAGTATCTGGTTGCCTTTCATGCCCACACCTTCATTCCGGCCGCTTGCAACAGCCCCGCGGTTTCGGCCAGTGGCAGGCCGACAATTCCCGTGAACGAGCCTGAAATCCAGGGGATCAACGCCCCCGCAGGCCCCTGAATGCCATAGCCACCCGCCTTGCCGCGCCAGTCCTCTGTGGCGAGATAGGCGGCGATTTCCGCGTTCGACAGGGATTTCATCCGCACGATGCTGACCACATCCCTTTCCCAGACGCGCGCACCCTTGCGCACCGCCACAGCGGTGATGACACGATGGCGACGGCCTGACATCGCCGCAAGAAACCCACGCGCCTCGTCCACATCCGCAGGCTTGCCCAGAATCCGACGGCCCAGTGCGACGGTGGTGTCGGCGCACAGCACGACATCGGCGTCACCCGCCTGCACGGCGGCCACCTTTTCGCGGGCCATGCGGGCGCAGTACGGGCGCGGCAGCTCGGCCTTTTTCGGGTCTTCGTCGATGTCGGGGGCGCGCACGGCATCGGGCACAATGCCCAATTGCCCGAGCAGCTCAAGCCGCCTCGGGCTGCCTGATCCCAGCACGAAAGCCATGGATCAGAGTTACTTGAACCGGTAGTTGATGCGACCCTTGGTCAGGTCATAGGGGGTCATCTCGACCTGCACCTTGTCGCCTGCCAGAACGCGGATGCGGTTCTTGCGCATCTTGCCTGCCGTATGTGCGATGATCTCATGGCCATTCTCAAGCTCGACCCGAAACGTCGCATTGGGCAGGAGTTCCTTTACGACACCGGGAAATTCGAGCGTATCTTCCTTGGCCATGGTCTCTCCTTTGTTACGTCAGGCCCGCGCAAGACGCGGACGCGCCACTAAATGCGCCTGATGAGGCAATAATTCAAGGGGTTTAACGCTTTTCCCGGCCCTGGGAATTGCAAAATCCCCGCGCGATGGGCGGTTTTGCGACCATTTTGCGATACCCGCGGGCTGCGGCCTGCGGAAAAAGGTCTGGAATCAGCGCATTGAGGTGATGCGGGCCGGATCGGCGCGCCGGTCCTGCAAGGCCCAGTGGCGACGATTCAGCACCACACCGTCGCGGCGCACTTCGGCGATGGCCGCCACATCGACGTCGCCGTAAACCCAGCCCGGCACGTTCAACGCGCCCAGCGCAATGACCCCGGTGTCGGGAAAGCCGCGATCCGGGGGGCCAAAGATACCGCCCGCCCCGGTGCTGGTGTCCACCGCAGGCGACCACGCAGCCTCGCCCACGACCGAGGACATGACCGTGACGCACTGGTTTTCCAGCGCACGGGCCTGCGCCCCGATACGCACGCGCCAATAGCCTGCAAGCGCCTCGGTCACCGAAGGCACCAGCAGAATGTCCGCCTCGGCCAGCGCCCGGCCCAGCAGCGGAAATTCGCCGTCGTAACAGATCAGCACGCCGATCTTGCCCAAGGCGGTGTCAAACAACTGCAACGGCCCGCCGGGGGCCACATCCCACTCTTCGGCCTCGAACCGGGTCATGATTTGCTTGTCCTGCGCGCCCCGCGCGCCGCCGGGCGCAAAGAACCGCGCACGGTTCACGGGGCGGCTGACCCCTTCGGGCAGGGCATCGGTGGCCGGGGCAGAGGCCGCAAGAATATGGACACCATAGGTGGCCGCCAGATGGGCGTGCAGCGCATCGGCCTCTTCCAGCCTTTCGGCGACGGCAAACAGCGATGCCTCCAGATCCCCGGCGACATCCGGCCCGGCCAGCGTGGCCAGTTCCATCGCGCCGTATTCGGGAAACACCAGCAGATCGGACCCGTGGCTTGCCGCCTCATCGACCCAGGCCGTCAACTTGTCCTCATAGGCCGCCCAATCGGGCAGAACATCCAGCGGGTAAGAGGCAGTGGCGATTTTCATGCCCGCCATGATGCCCAGCCGCGTCAGACGACGCAAGGGCCCACTATCATCACAAAACCGGAATATAGCGGCACGACAACCTACTTTTTCATTGACCTTCCGCCCTTACAGTTTCAATAAACACAAAACTGAAAAAAAAGGTCATCATGCTCTCCAAAGGCGTCACTCTGCGCGGTCTCGAAGTGTTCGAGGCGCTGGCCGCCACCGGATCGGTGGCGCAGGCGGCGGTGTCGACCGGGCTCAGCCAGCCCGCCGTCAGCCAGCAATTGCGCAATCTGGAAACCGCGCTGGCCACCGACCTGATCGACCACGGCAAGCGGCCGATGAAACTGACGCCCGCAGGCCACAGCTTTCTCGCACGGGCCGAGGCGGCACTGTCGCAACTGCGCCTCGCGCAGTCCGAACTGACGGTGATGGACCTCGCGCATCTTTCGGCGCTGTCCATCGGCGTGATCGACGATTTCGAGAACGACCTGACACCGCGTCTGGTCACGATCCTCGCCGACAGCCTCACGCGGTGCAAATTCACGCTGGCGACCGCCCCCAGCCACGAGATCCTGCAAGCGATCACCGACAAGCGGCTGCACATGGCGATTTCGGCCAGTGACGGGACAATGCGCGACGGGGTGATCGAATATCCGCTGGCGCGCGACCCGTTCATCCTGGTGACACCGCGCGGCACCGGCAACCGCGACGACCTGCTGGGCAGCCTCGCCGACCTGCCGCTGCTGCGCTATGAACGCGAACAACTGATCTCGCGCCAGATCGAGGCGCATCTGGCGCGCCAGAAACTGGACCTGCCCGACCGGTTCGAAATCGGCAGCCATCTGGCGCTGATGGCCATGGTGGCGCGGGGCATCGGCTGGGCGGTGACCACACCGCTCGGGTTCATGCGCGCCGGGCGGTTCCACGATCAGGTCGACGCCTATCCGCTGCCCTTCAGCCCGTTTTCGCGCACCATCTCGCTTTATGCCAGCGCCGACTGGGCCGGGAATGTGCCCACGGATGTGGCCACCACCATGCGCCGCCTGATCCAGACCCACATGATCGACCCGGCCCTCGGCCACCTGCCATGGCTGGCCGCAGAGTTGCGCCTGATCGAGGCCTGAGCCCCTTGCCAGCGCCCCGCGCGCTTGATCAGATGGCGCGAACGGAACAAGGCGGCACCCCATGGCACACCCATCCATCGTCATCCTCACCGGCGCGGGCATCTCCGCCGAAAGCGGCCTTGGCACCTTCCGGGACGAAGGCGGCCTCTGGGCGCAGCACCGGATCGAGGATGTGGCCACGCCCGAAGGCTTCGCGCGCAACCCGCAACGCGTGACCGATTTCTACAATACCCGCCGCGCGCAGGCGCACGAGGCCACGCCCAATGCAGGCCACGCCGCCCTTGCAAGGCTACAGGCCGAACACAAGGGCGAGGTGCTGCTGGTCACCCAAAACGTGGATTCATTGCACGAAAAGGCGGGCAGCCGCGACGTGGTCCACATGCACGGGGAACTCGCCTCGGCCCTGTGCAGCGCCTGCGATCACCGCTGGTCTGCTCCGCTGAAAATGGAGGTCGGGCAGGCCTGCCCGCTCTGCGCCGCCCCGACCGCGCGCCCCGACATCGTCTGGTTCGGCGAAATGCCCTATCACATGGACCGGATCGAGGCGGCCCTTGCGCGCGCCGACATCTTTGCCGCCATCGGCACCTCGGGCAATGTCTACCCGGCGGCGGGGTTCGTGCAGATGG
>CAZITF010000144.1:0-7001 GCA_964542095.1 uncultured Rhodobacterales bacterium | reverse complement strand
GCCACGCTCGGTAAAGATCGAGGCACCATAGACCGTCTTGCCGTCGATCTCGCGGCCCTGGAAGAATTGCGCGATCTGCAGCATTTCCTTCTGGCTTTGGGGTTCGCGCAGGTCCTGCCCGGTGGCTTCCTTGTAGGCGGCCTTGATGTCGTCGCGGGCGAACCAGTCCTTGCGATAGAACCAGCCGTTCGCATCGCCCATCGCCGGCAGCGCGTAGTAATTCGGCGTGCCCTTGGGCCATGTGGAATAGGCATAGACGGTCGCTTCGGCGAAATCGTCCATGCTGATGCCCTCGGCATCAAAGAAATCGTTCAGCTTGACGTAGTGGCCGTTCTCGGCGCCGCCACCGATCCATTGGCTGTCACCGATCAGCAGGTCGCACAGCTTGCCGCCCGAGTTCAGCTCGTTCAGCATCCGGTCGGCAAAGTTTGGCCACGGGATGAATTCAAAGCTCATGGTATTGCCGGACTGCTCTTCGAATTCCTTGCTGAGTTCCACAAGCGCGTTCGCAGGATCCCAGGCGGCCCAGCACAGGGTCAGCTCTTCGGCCTGCGCGGTGCCGGCAAATGACGCTGCTGCAATGCTGAGCGCGCTGGCTGAGGCCAGTTTCAAATGTTTCATAGGTTCTCCTCCCAGAGTGAAGCCGACGTTTCAATCCACGCCGCCGAATCGTCCATCAGACATTTCAAACGCTATTTGAGGTACGCACCTCACGTCCACACATTTCTTGAGGTGCGCACCTCATTTCAAGGTGGATTCACCACAAACATATGATTTTGAATACATATTTTTCCAAGGAGGCGTCCCGCGGTCATTCTCGCCCGTCACAGCGCGAGCACGGGCATTTCCTTCATTCCACCCGTCATGCGAGAGAACCGAGGGCGCCGGGTCATGCACATGATTCGCCCTATCCACCCGCCAATCGAGTGGGGCGGCAGGTTCCACCCCCCCCGCCCTTTGCGCCGTGCCCGCGTCATCGGCCGGGGCAAGCGCCCTCAGTCACCGGCGCCCGAACGGTCACGACTCAGCCCGGAAAAATCCGCGCCATCTGTGCGTCGAAAAACGCCCAGGTCATCGTCGCCTTGTTCCCGGCATAGCCATCATAGTGCGATTTGCCGGTGTCATTGGGCAGCCCGGCCCAGATCTTGGCCAGGTTGTTCATGAAAGCCTGCCGCTCCATCTCTCCGGCAAGGAACCGGTACAGCCCGGCTTCCTGTAGCAACAGGTTGGCCAGTTGATCCTGCACCCTTGGGCTGAACCGCGTCTCGGGGCTGATGCCCAGATCCCGGACCAGCCGCCGCAGCGTCGGCGGGATGAACTGGTAGCGCCCGATGGCATGTGGCTGTCCGGGAGTGTCGTCGATCCAGTCGTAAATCTGTTGGATGGTCAGTGCGGTGGGTGGCGCGTCCGGCAGGATATCGGCCCCGTATTGCACCGCATCATAGCCTTTCTTGCCCGCCTCGGCCCGCGCGATCAGCGACCGAAGTTGCCCCACCGGCCCGACACCTGGCGACGGGATCGATCCGAAGGTGGGCAGGGCCTTGAGCGATACGGGCATGGGTCTGAACAGGCTGGACCCGCTTTTCCCGACAAAGAGGCTGGGCGAGGATGGCGCATTGACAGCCGTCTGCACATAAAGCGGACTGCGCTCGCTCAGCAGGCTCGGGCGCGGTGCCATTGGCAGCGCCTCGCCCCAGGCAAGAGCCGCCTGAACACACAATCCCACGCAGGCCAACAGGCCCCACATCCGCTCCATAGCAACCTCATTCTGAAATCATCGCGTGAGGACAAAACTGGAACAAAGCCGTTGACAAGAGGTTGCCGGACAGGGGGCCATGCCCGCTCATTTTCGTTCAAATGCGATCTATCAGGGCCGCGCGCCGGGTTGCCCAATCCAGACCATGCACGTCATGGATCGCCTGCATGATCGCACGCGCGCTCCGCCAGGTCTCTGAACCAAACCAGCCCGCTCACACATGCCGGTCAAACATCTCCCACACCGGCAACACCCCCCTCGCGGTCTCCAGCGTCGCCTTGACCAGCCCGGCCGCCCGCCAGTCCCCCGGCATCGGCGCACTCACCGCCAGCGCCTTGCGCTTGAGCAACTCCGCATGGGGGTGATCCGGCGCATAGGGCTTGGGCACGTTCTTCAGCGGCTCCGGCCCCCAGTCACTCAGCGTTGCCCCGACAGATGCCGCCGCCCCGTCCAGCGCGTCCTGCACCCCGTCGCCCCAACGATCAATGAACGCGCGGTAGCGGGCCAGGCTGTCGCCCTGCAACCCCATCACTCCCATCCCGAGGATGAAAAACTCCGGGCTCAGCCCCCAGAACCACGACGGGGCCAGCGCATCCTTGTCCGCGGGCGACCACATCACGTGCAGATGGGTGTTCATCGGGGTCTTGTCCCTGGAAAAGCGCACATCGCGGTAGATGCGAAACAGTTTGGGACTGTGCGGCCTGCCGGTGAGGCGGGCGAGGTCTTCGGCCATCAGATCGGCAAAGAAACCGGCAGGTCCGGCGATGGCGTCCTTGTAATGGGCCTTGTGCGGCTCGAACCAGTCTTTCGAATTGTTGGCCGCCAGCTTCGGGAAGAAATCCAGCGCCGCATCCACCATTTGCTCGAACCCATCCGCCATAACGTCTACCTCTCCGCAATGATGGAATCATCATATCACGCGACGGGCACAAGGCCATCCGGGCATTTACACTCTGGTAACACTCCCGGGCGCACGGTCCGTTAACCACGCAGGGGTGCATCGCCCGGTGTACGGGGGGTGCACTGGGTGTGCACGCCCTGTGCATGGCCCAAACCCCTTGATTAACGGGCTTTGCGCCGATTCGCGGCGCGTTCGCCATTAACCGTTGCGCGCACGCTGCCCCCGTGGCACCAATTTGTGATGATCACATCCCCCAACGGCACCCCGCTTTCACCCCTCACCTTCGGCACCATGCAGTTCGGCGGCCGCGCCGACGCAGCCCAGAGCCGCGCGATGTTCGACGCCGCGCGCGCCGCCGGGATCACCCATTTCGATACCGCCTATGTCTACAACGGCGGGGCCTCCGAAACCCTGCTCGGCGACATGATCCAGGACGAGCGCGACAGCCTGATCATCGCCACCAAGGCCGCCTACGAAGGGGGATCAAGCCGCGAAAACATCCTGACCGGGTTCGCGACGTCGCAAAAGCGGCTCGGGCTGGACATGGTCGACATCCTCTACCTGCACCGCTTTGACGATCACACGCCGCTACAGGAAACCTTCGACGCACTGGCGACCCTCAAACACGCAGGCAAAATCCGCCACATCGCGGTGTCCAACTTTGCCGCATGGCAGGTGATGAAGGCGCAGGCCGTCGCCGCGCAATTCGAGGTCGCAATCGAGATGGTGCAACCCATGCACAGCCTCGTCAAACGTCAGGCCGAGGTCGAAATCTTTCCCATGTGCGTGGATCAAGGGCTTGAAATCGTGCCCTATTCCCCGCTCGGCGGCGGCCTGCTGACCGGCAAATACGCGCGCGGCGAAACCGGGCGGCTGACCGAGGATGCGATGTATGCGGCGCGCTACAACGTCGACTGGATGCGCGAGGCGGCGGCAAATCTCGCCCGGATGGCACAGGATCTCGGGACAGAGGCGGCCACGCTCGCCGTGGCCTGGGCGATGGCCCACCCGGCCCGCCCCCGGCCCATCGTCTCGGCCCGCTCCGCCGCGCAACTCGGCCCCTCGCTGGCCGCGCTCGACTTCGACATGACGGCAGACCTCTACGCACAGATCACCGCGCTCAGCGTGACCCCGCCCCCGGCCACGGACCGGATCGAAGAGGCATGAGCGACATCATCGTGATCGGCGGTGGCATCGCGGGTGTCTCTGCCGCGGCACGATTGTCGACCCACGCCAGTGTCACGCTGATCGAAGGCGAAAGCGCGCTCGGCTATCACGCCTCGGGCCGCTCTGCCGCGCTGTTCGAGGAAAACTATGGCCTGCCCTCGGTCATCACCCTCAATCACGCCAGTGCGGCCTTTCACCAACCCTACCTGTCGCCGCGCGGCTTTCTGCTGGTCGGGCGCACGGGCGAGGACGCGGGTTTCGAGGCGGACGCCAAGACCATGAAATGCCCCGAGATTTCGGTGGACGAGGCGCGCGGGCACGTGCCGATCCTCAACGATACGATCACCCGTGCCGCCTATCACCCGGACGCCTTCGACATCGACACCGACCGCATGATTCAGGATTTCGCAAGGACGGTGCGCGCAAATGGCGGGCAGGTTCTGACCGGGCAAGGGGTCACGGCGATCCATTTCGACACCGGCTGGACCGTGCGTTGCGGCAACGAAACGTTAACCGCCCGCAGCCTGGTGAATGCCGCAGGCGCATGGGCCGACCGGATCGCGGTGATGGAGGGTGTCACCCCCATCGGGATCACGCCGCACCGCCGGTCTATGGCGCGCATCCCGGCTCCGGGCGGACATGACATGTCGCGCTGGCCGATCTTTTTCGGCGTCGGCGAGACGTGGTATGCCAAACCCGACGCGGGCGCGCTGCTGGTCTCTCCGGCGGACGAAGACCCGGTGGAACCGCATGATGCATGGGCCGACGACATGGTGCTGGCCGAAGGGCTGGACCGCTACGCCCGGCACGTCACCGAACCGGTCACGCGGGTTCTGTCCTCGTGGGCGGGGCTGCGCAGCTTTGCCCCCGACCGGACGCTTGTCTTGGGCCAAGACCCTGAAAATGCTTCATTTTTCTGGTGCGCGGGGCAGGGCGGCTATGGCTTTCAAACCGCGCCCGCCGCCAGCCGGTTGCTGGCCGATCTGGTCTTTGGCCACAGCCCGCAGATCGATGACGCGACCATCAACGCCCTCTCCCCCGCCCGCTTTTGTGAAAGGTCAAGATGCTGACACGTGCCCTCGCCGTCCTGCTCCTGTTTCTCGCCGCCTGCGCCCCGGCCCCGGCCCCTTTCAACGGCCCCATCGTCATCGGCGACACCGACCCGGTCCGCTTTGCCGGACGCCAGCCCGGCACCTATCCGGTGCGCGGCATGGATGCGTCGCGGTTCCAGACCTTTGTCGACTGGGACAGGGCCAGGGCCGCAGGCATCGAATTCGCCTTTCTCAAGGCGACCGAGGGCGGCGACCTCAAAGACCGGAAATTCGACGACCACTGGAAGAAATCGCGCCGCGCAGGCATCGTGCGCGGGGCCTATCATTTTTACTATTTCTGCACGTCCCCCGAGGTGCAGGCACGGTTTTTCATCCGCAACGTGCCGCGCATTCCGGGCAGCCTGCCACCCGTGCTCGACATGGAATGGAACCCGTTTTCGCCCACTTGCAGGCGCCGCCCGGATGCCGCAACTGTCCGTTCTGAAATGAAAATATGGCTCGACGCGGTGCAGGCGCACTATGCCCAGCGCCCGATCATCTATACCACACCGGGGTTCTACAAGGACGCCGGACTCGACAAGCTCAAGGGCTACGAATTCTGGCTGCGCACCACCGCCAAATCCCCGGCCGAGGCCTTTCCCGGCCAGCCCTGGCGCTTCTGGCAGTACACCGCCACCGGCACCCTGCCAAACACGCCCGGGTCCATCGACATCAACGTCTTCAACGGCTCGCGCGACGCCTGGGAAAGCTGGCTGGCCCGGCGCAGCATCCGGTAAGGCGGGGTTTCACCCCGCCGCCCCCTCACCCGTCCTTGCGGATCGCTTCGTTCCCGGGGTCATAGGGGCTGTCCACGACGATCTCGGCGTCCCACAGCCGGTCAAACATCTTGACCTGCACCCGCGTGCCCGGCACCGCCAGATCGGGCGTGACATAGCCCATGCCGATGGATTTCCTGAAGGCCACCGAATACCCGCCCGAGGTCAGACGCCCCACGCGCCGCTCGCCATGATACAGCGCCTCGCGCCCCCACGGATCGGCATCCTGCGGCCCGTCGATCAGCAGGGTCACACATTTCGAACGCACACCGATGGCATGCATCGCATCGCGCCCGTGAAAGTCCTTGGACAGATCCACAAAGCGCGGCAAATCCGCCTCCAAAGGTGTCGCATCGCGGCCCAGTTCGGTGCCGAAGGCGCGATAGGATTTCTCCTGCCGCAACCAGTTCTGCGCCCGCGCGCCCACCAGCTTGAGCCCGTGCGGTTCGCCAGCGGCAAGCAGTTGATCCCACAGGTAATTCTGCATCTCGATCGGGTGATGCAATTCCCATCCCAACTCGCCGGTATAGGCCACGCGGATCGCCCGCACCGGGCACATGCCCAGTTCGATATTGCGCATGGTCAACCAGGGAAAGCGCTTGTTGGACAGCGCGGTTTCCGGGTCCGCATCCTTGATCAGCGCCTTCAGAACCTCGCGCGATTTCGGCCCCGCGATGGCGAAAACTCCCCACTGCGTCGTCTCTTCAACCGCGTTGATCCGCCCGAATGTCGGCTCCATATCCTCGATCGCCTTGAACAGGTAATCCTGATCGTAAGCCGTCCACGCCCCCGCGGAGACAAGATAATAATCATTCTGCGCCAAACGCACGATGGTGTATTCCGTGCGCGTGGTGCCTGCCGCCGTCAGCGCATAGGTCAGGTTGATGCGGCCCACCGCGGGCAGCTTGTTGGTGGTGAACCAGTCCAGAAACGCGGTCGCGCCGGGGCCGGAAATCCGATGCTTGGTAAAGGCGGGGGCGTCGATCAGGCCCACGCCTTCACGGATCGCGCGCGCCTCGTCATGGGCGTATTGCCACCAGTCTCCCCGGCGGAAGCTTCTGGAATCGTGGTCAAAATTTTCCGGCGCATCCACAGGTCCATAGTAATTGGGCCGCTCCCACCCGTTCACGAACCCGAATTGCGCCCCCCTGGCCGCCTGGCGGTCATAGGCAGGCGATGTGCGCAATGGCCGACAGGCCGGGCGTTCCTCGTCCGGGTGGTGCAGGATATAGACGTGGTTGTAGCATTCCTCGTTCTTGCGCGCCGCGAACTCGGTCGTCATCCAGTCGCCATAGCGTTTGGGAAGGTGA
>CAZITF010000143.1:0-7017 GCA_964542095.1 uncultured Rhodobacterales bacterium | reverse complement strand
GCTTGAGGCCGCGATCACGCCCAAGACCAAAGGGCTGATCTTCAACTCGCCCTCCAACCCCACAGGTGCCGGCTACAGCCATGACGAGCTCAAGGCCCTGACGGACGTTCTGATGCGCCATCCCCATGTCTGGGTGATGACGGATGATATGTACGAACACCTCGCCTATGACGGGTTCAAGTTCTGCACCCCCGCCGAGGTCGAACCGGGCCTGTATGAACGCACCCTGACGGTGAACGGGGTCAGCAAGGCCTATGCGATGACGGGCTGGCGCATCAGCTATGCCGGTGGGCCTGAACCGCTGATCAAGGCGATGCGCAAGGTGCAGTCGCAATCCACCTCGAACCCCTGTTCGATCAGCCAGTGGGCGGCCGTCGAGGCGCTGAACGGGCCGCAGGATTTCCTGGCCCCCAACAACGAAAAATTCGTCCGGCGCCGCAATCTGGTCGTCGAGATGCTGAACGCAATCGAGGGCATGGAATGCCCGGTGCCCGAAGGCGCATTTTACGTCTATCCCTCGATCAAGGGGCTGATCGGCAAGACCAGCGCGGCCGGAAGTGTCATCGTGGACGACGAGGCGTTCGCGACCGCCCTGCTCGAGGAAACCGGGGTGGCCGTTGTTTTTGGTGCGGCATTCGGGGTATCGCCCAACTTTCGGGTCAGCTACGCTACGTCCGACGAGGCGCTGAAAGAAGCGTGCAACCGCATTCAGACCTTTTGTGCGGGACTGACCTGAGGCAGGGGCGATGGGCACCGAACTACCTGACTACTACTTTCGCGTGCGCGAAAACGGGGCGGCCGTGTTTCGGGTGGACACCGAAAACCGGCAGCGCCGTATCGAGATGGACCAGATCGCAGTGGTCAATATCCGCAATGGCGAGATCAAACCGCAGGGTGATCGCACCCTGTCCGAAACCGACCTTGCCCGGATCAAGGCGTGGATGGATGAACGCGCGCAGGTGCTCGCCCATCGCGATATCGACGACATCCACCGCGCGGTCGATTATCTCAATCTGACCACCCAATGGGCGCAATCGCGCGCCAGCGACGCGCAGCTCGAGGATGTCACGGACGCGCTTTTGCTGGCGATGCACGACCTGCGCTCGGTCCTTGTGCGCAAAAAGGCCGACAGGCTGACATCCGCAAGTTAGGGCCGCTGTTGTGGCACGACGGGCGGGTTGTCCAAGAGGGCATGTGCTGGATCAGCGGGCGCATCTGCTGCCTCGCCGTGGGCAAGCCGAGGCACCATGACCCACCAAAAACGGATCATCAGCCCCACTCCGGCACAGGCCAGACCCAGCGTCAGCCCCAGCCAGACCCCGACCCCTTCCCATCCCAGCACAAAGCCGAGCACGTAGGAAACCGGCATGCCCACGACCCAATAGGACACCGCTGCCAACACCATCGGCACCTTGGCATCCTGCACCCCGCGCAACAGTCCCAGCGCGACCACCTGCGCGCCATCGACGAGTTGAAAGAGGGCTGCCAGTGCCAGCAGAACCACACCGATTGCCACCACCTCGTCGCGCGCCTCTTGCCCTGCATCGACAAAGATGGCGATCAGTTGCTCGGGCAGCGTGATGAACAGAACGATGGTCGCAAGCGCCATTGCAAGGCTCATGGCGATCACCGTGCGCGCGCCACGCTTCATATGGCTCAGATCGCGCCGCCCATAGGCATTGCCCGCCCGGATCGTCGCCACATTGCCGAGGCCGAGATGGACCATGAAGGTGATCGAGGCCAGTTGCAGGGCGATCCCGTGTGCCGCCAGCGGCACCGTCCCGATCCAGCCCATCATGAAGGCCGAAGCCGCGAACAGACCCACTTCGCTGAGTGAGGTCAGCCCGATGGGCCAGCCCAGCTGAAAGACCCGGCCCAGCATATCGAAATCGGGCCGCCAGAGCCGCACGAGGATGGCGTGCCGGGGCAAGGCCCACAGGGCATACAGGATGACCCCGACCAGCGACACGGCTTGCGTGACAAGCGAGGCGACCGCCGCCCCCTCGATCCCCATCTCGGGCGCGCCCCAATTGCCGAAAATAAAGGCATAGTTCGCCAGCCCGTTGATCACCGCTGCGACCAGCGTGATCCACAACACGATCTGCGTGCGTTCAAGGGCGGCCAGATAGCTCTTGAAGGTCATCACGATCAGGGCAGGGAAAATCCCCCAGCCCGCGATCCGCAGATAATCGGCCCCGTCGCGGGCCACCTGTTCGGATTGGCCGAGGGCCAGCAGGATCGCCTCTGACCAGATCATCAGCGGCATCACGGCCACGGCAAAGCCCGTGCTCAACCACAGCCCCATGCGTGTCGCGCGGCGCAGGGCAATCTCGTTTCCTTCGGCGTGATAAGACGCCACCATGGGCATCACGGCCCAGGCAAAGCCAGACCCCATCAGGAACAGCACGAAAAAGAACGAGCCCGCCGCCGTCATCGCGGCCAGTTCCTCGACCCCGTAGCGGCCCAACATGATCGTGTCAGTGATCCCGATGGCCGTCTGGCCAAGATGTCCGCCGATGAGCGGCAGACCAAGGACCATCACCGCGCGGGCGTGACCGGAATATGACATATGCGAGAGGGCCATGCCCCTCCCTTACGCCTGCTTTTCGGGCGAGGAAAGCCCCGGCCTGTTTGGGGTTTGCGCATGCGGGTGCGCGCGTTCGCCTCAGAGCGTTGGTAGCGCCAGCACCGTGGCGCACACGCGGCCCCGTGACGAATGGGCCCGCAGCCCACCCTGCACCACCAGTCAGGCCCCTGCCAGCGCAATGGTGATGAAACTGGCAGGCGCAAGCACCTTTCAGACCATTTCCCCACGGCTCCACTACAGGAACAACGGCCCGGCTTCGCCGCTTGGGAAAAGACACCTAGGGTTGTTCCGGCCCGAGATCCGGAAAAATCAGCAGCGCACAGAAATCGCCTTGGGGCGACTGCACCGCGCCCCCTTTCCAGAGATGCCATCCGCGTCCATCACGATCCGCAGGCCCGCGTCCATGAGCCAATGCGGAAGGCACATTCCCGGGGCGAGGCGAAAATCAGCCTCAACGCAAGCGGAAGGGCACGCAATTTGGACGTCCGAGATATGCAGCGACGCGATCCATGCGGCTCAACCCGGGCGGCTCATATTGAGGCATCAGACTGACTCAGGGGCGATTGGCCTTGATCGACAGCCACGCTCTGTCACAATGATTCCCGTAAATGGCGAAATTTTCCGGTGCGCCGCGCGCTGCGGGAAACCTGCAAGGGAAGACTCACATGACGATCCGCCCGATCCCGACAATGGCTACTCTCGCCGCCGCTGCGCTGACGGGGGCGGCCCTTGCCAATCCCATCGACCGTATCCGCCCGGACGCACCGGAACTGGCGGGTTACGGACTGTTTCCGGTCGGCGTACAGACACTCAGCGCCACCATCCCCGACAGCATCGATGTGCTGAATGTCACCGACAGCGAGGTGCCCCGCTATGACCGCCCCCTGACGCTCGAAGTCTGGTACCCGGCGGAACTGGGTACGGTCGAGGGCGGCAGTTACACTGCGATCCTGCGCGACGGAGTGACCGAAGTGACCCTGACAGGACGCGCCGCACGCGACGCGGTGCCGGCCTCCGGTGCGCAGTTTCCGCTGGTCGTGATCAGCCACGGCTATCCCGGCAATCGATACCTGATGAGTCATCTGGGCGAAAACCTCGCCTCCAAAGGGTACGTGGCGGTGTCCATCGACCATACTGACAGTACCTATTCCGATCAGGGGGCTTTTGGCTCGACCCTGCTCAACCGTCCCCTCGATCAGGCCTTTGTGGTGGATTACATGGCGACACTGAGTGGCCCGCTGGGTAATATCGTCGATGCGGACAACACCGGGGTCATCGGCTATTCCATGGGCGGGTACGGTGCACTGATCCTGGGCGGTGCGGGGGTCACCCAAGCCTCGACCGAATTCAGCTGGGGCACTCCGAACGGGCTGCTGGCCCGGCACCTTGCCGGGTCCGAAAGCCACGAGGCGCTGATGGATCCGCGTATCAAGGCGATCATCGCCATAGGCCCATGGGGCAACAATGCGGGCTTCTGGGACCTGGACGGGCTTGCTGGATTGCGCGTGCCCCTGATGCTGATGGCGGGCAGTGACGACGACGTGTCGGTCTATGAGGCAATGCGCGGAGTGTTTGACGGCGCGGTGGGGATCGAGCGGCACCTGCTGACATTCGATAACGCCAATCACAACGCCGCCGCCCCGATGCCTGCCCCGGCCGAGGCCTGGCTGCCGTCGGACACGCTCGATTTCGTACCCTTCGAACATTACGCCGACGCCGTCTGGGACACGACGCGGATGAACAACATCGCCCAGCATTTCGCGACGGCCTTCCTGGGTCTGCATCTGCGTGGGGAAACCGAAATGGCGGCCTATCTTGACCTGATCCCGAATTCGAATGACGGGCTGAATGCGCTGGACGATGCAGGAAAGCCAACCGAGGACCACACCTATTGGGCCGGGTTCGCGGCGCGCACCGCAAAGGGCCTGCGGTTCGAGACAAAGGGAAAGGGCGAATGATGCGGGTCTCGCAGCGGGATCTGAACGGGCACACATTCACAGTGCGCGAATGGGGGGTGGAGGGCCTGCCCAGGCTTCTGATGCTGCACGGCTTTCCGGAATATGGCGGCGCGTGGAACTCAGTGGCGCGGCACCTGGCGGACCGGTTTCACTGTA
Organism: uncultured Rhodobacterales bacterium; assembly: GCA_964542095.1. GTDB lineage: Bacteria > Pseudomonadota > Alphaproteobacteria > Rhodobacterales > Rhodobacteraceae > Tateyamaria. Next base: position 2,316 of record CAZITF010000143.1, on the reverse strand, counting down.
TCGCCCCGGACCAGCGGGGCTATGGCGCGAGCTATGCCCCGGATGAGGTCGAAGCCTATGCGATGGACGCCCTGGTCGGAGATATGGCGGCCCTGATCGGACCGGAGCCGGTGATCGTGATGGGCCATGACTGGGGCTCGGCGGTGGCCTATGGGCTGGCGATGTTCATGCCCCATCTTGTCAGCCATCTGATCGTTGCCAACGGCGTGCACCCGATCCCGTTTCAGCGCGCCATTGCCGCCGGTGGCGCGCAATCGACAGCGTCGCAATACATCAACGCGCTGCGGCGCGAGGGTTCGGATGCGGCGCTTGAACAGGATGACTTTGCCCGGCTGATGGATCTGTTTTCCGCACAGATGGACACCGGCTGGCTGCACGGAGACGTGCTTGAGGCGCAAAAAGCCGTCTGGCGGCAATCGGGCCTGCGAGGCATGATCAACTGGTATCGCGCCTCGCCGCTGGTAGTGGCGGAGCCCGGCGTGCCGGTCGAACTGCCGGACCTGCCGACAGACCGGTTCATGGTCCACTGCCCGCACCTGCTGATCTGGGGCGAAGGGGACACCGCGCTGCTGCCCGAAGCGACGGAAGGACTGGAGGATTTCGTACCCGACCTTACCCGCGTATCGATCAGGGACGGTGATCACTGGGTCTTGCACCAGCATCCCGAACGCATCGCAAGAATCGTCCGGGACTGGCTGGCTTGATCCCGGCTTTGCTTGCGGGTGTTTTCGCGTCATAGTGGCAGTATTCAACGAAGGTATTTGCCATGTTACATAGCTATGAAATCAAACTGGCCGCACAGATGGCCGAAGCGTCCTATGCCGGGCGCAACCACGGATCGCTGGCGACCGCCTTGCGCAAGGAACTGGATCAGGATGACGTGCAGGCGCTGTTCCTCAAGGGGGATATCCTGTTGATTCAGGGATCGAATTCGGTCGCGGACTACCTCAAATTCAACCTGCGCATCCTCAATATCGGCGGCAAACGGTTCCGCCTGAATGATGACGACACCGAGGCCGGTGCGTCCGGCACCATCTGGCATCAGGGGTTCCTGCGCCATGCGCAGGTCATCTATGCTTGGCTCGAACGGGAACGGCTGCGGCCCAAATTTATCATCGGACATTCACTGGGCGCGGCGGCCACGCAGATCCTTGTGCGCACCTACGGCGTGCCCGGCATCGGCTTTGCCGCCCCGCGCCCACGCCGCAGCCGCGGGGCGATCAAACATTCCGACCTGTGTCTGTGCATCAACCGCGATGATGATGCGGTGTGCGATCTGCCAACCTCGTTCCACCATATGGGCTTTGTACACCGGGCGCGGGCAAAACGCTCTGTCTTTGGGCCCGATCACAGCATGAAACATTATCGCCGCGTGGTGGACGAACAACAGGTGGCAGGCCTTCTGGGCACCCGCTGGCCGGGGTGACTCCGCCGGCCATGCTGATTGCGAAAAAGACGCTGAAACCCGATTCACCCTTGCGAAACTGATCAATTGGGCAATCGGGACGCGCCTACCGCAGGTAGTGCCCAGAAACGATTCATCTGAAATCATGCGCGTTGTTTCGAATAAGCGCTGCAATTCAAATGAAAACTTTTGGTGTCGAATAAATCGGTAAAACTCTGTTAATAAACATTTAATTCTGTATTTTCTCGCAAAGGTGGCTACTCCACCCTGATAAACCCGTCGCAAACCTGAACGAATATGGCGTAGGGTCAGGACCCATTGCTCGGCGGGTCCGTGTTCGAAAGCACGGGCGCCGGGACCGTGGGCAGCGCCTATACCCTGTCCTACACGATGTCCGGGATGACGGACCTTGGCGGCGGTTTCCGACATCTCTCCGGTGCCGCTGCCCGCCGCGGGATGGATGCTGATCGCCGGGTTGGGCGGCCTGGCCGGATTGCGCCGCCGCAAGACGCGCAGCTAGAACCGCGTCGAAGGTCAACAACCGATCAGGCGGGCCCGGTGTCCGCCTGTTTCGCCTGCACGGCACGTCCATGCACGGTCTAACCCCTTCCCCCGCAAATCTCCGTCTGCCATACTCGCTGCCAAACCAACAATAATGAGCAGCTGCCATGACCGACCTGTTGAGCGGGGCCGCCAAGGCCTCGGACTATGACGCCTCTTCCATTCAGGTACTGGAGGACATGGAACACGTCCGGCTGCGGCCGGGCATGTATATCGGCGGCAAGGACGACCGCGCCCTGCACCACATGGTGGCCGAGATCATCGACAACTCGATGGACGAGGCCGTCGCGGGCCACGCCACCTGGATCGAGGTCGAACTGCATGAAAACGGCCATGTGTCGGTGCGTGAC
>CAZITF010000142.1:0-7018 GCA_964542095.1 uncultured Rhodobacterales bacterium | reverse complement strand
GATCGGAAGAGCGGCGCGGAGGGAAGGTGAATATCTCTCGCGGCACGGATGCCCGCGCAGGGTCAAACATATGTGCCTTGTGCCAACAGGCGGCCAACACCTCCTGCGCGCACTCCTCGGCCAATGAGGCGTCAGAACCGGACTTGATCAGGAACCCTTTGACCCGTGGCGCAAAGTGTTCGAACAGCTCGGCAAATGCCGCCTGATCCTGATTGTCCCGGATGCGCATCATGTGGGTTACCCACAACATCCGCTTGCCGTCACTGTCATTCATCTTTGCAGGTCCTGTCGCCACAGGAAACAAATCCAGTGGCGGATGAGCATGTCGTTGTGCCGTGTGTAAACCCGCGTACATGAAGGGTCTACGGTCCCTCGCCGCATTCGGATCAAAAAATAAATGTCTGGTCTTTCTTCATCCGTTTTGCGCAGTGAGACGTAAACAATTCAAGCGCACCACTGACAGGGATCCCCGCAAGACATGCCTTTTGAAGCTTTCACCGCCAACCGAAAACGCATCGCAGTGATTGGAGGCGGCATTTCCGGGATGGGAGCGGCCCATATGCTGGGCGCCGATCATCACGTCACGCTGTTCGAATCCGAGCCGCGCCTGGGCGGCCATGCCCGCACAATCATGGCCGGCAAGAACGGCGATCAGCCGGTGGACACAGGTTTTCTCGTGTTCAACTACGCCAACTATCCACATCTGGCGGCGCTGTTTGACGAACTCGACGTGCCGGTCGTCAAGTCCAACATGAGCTTCGGGGCCTCCATTGACGGAGGTCGGCTGGAATATGGTCTGGCCAGCCTCGATGCGCTCTTTGCCCAGCGCTCCAACGCGGTAAACCCGCGCTTTTTGGGAATGGTGCGCGACGTGATCCGCTTCAATCGGAATGCGCTGCGTGTCGCAACCGAAGACCGCACCCGCACGATAGGCCAGTTTCTGGACGTGATGGGCACCGGTACATGGTTTCGCAACTATTACCTGCTGCCGCTCAGTGGCGCGATCTGGTCGACGCCGACGGAAAAGATCATGGAGTTTCCGGCCCACGCGATGATCCAGTTCTTCGAAAATCACGCCCTGCTCAGCCACACCGGCCAGCACCAGTGGTACACGGTCGAAGGCGGTTCAGTCGAATATGTGCGCCGCCTCGAGGCCGCGATGCGGACCAATGGCGTCGACATAAGGCTGGGCGCGCCAACGCAATCCGTGCGCCGCACCAAGGCCGGGGTCGAGGTCAAGGCCTGGGGCGGAGACTGGGAAGCCTTTGACGAAGTGGTGTTCGCCACCCATTCCGATGACAGCCTGAAGCTGCTGGCTGATCCGACCGAGGCGGAAAACGCTGCGCTGGGGGCCGTGAAATACCAGCCAAACGACGTCATCCTGCACCGGGACGAAACGATCATGCCCAAGCGCCGCCAGACATGGTCCAGCTGGGTCTATACCGAGGATGCGGGCGTGGAAAACGACCGGATCGACCTGACCTACTGGATCAACTCGCTGCAACCGGTGCCGATGGATGATCCGCATTTCGTCACGCTGAACACCAAGCGCACGATCCCGGACGAATTGATTTATGACCAGACGGTCTTGCGCCATCCGGTCTATGATCTGGCCGCCCTGGCGGCGCAAGACTGCGTGCGGGCAATGAACGGTGCCAATAACACGTGGTTCTGCGGGGCATGGATGCGCCACGGGTTCCACGAGGATGGCCTTGCCAGCGCGGTGGACGTCGTGCGGGCCATCAACCGGACCCCAAGCCTTCGGGTGGCCGCATAAATGACCGCAACGGTCGATCATATTTCCGGCGTAACCTACCACGGACGCAAGGGGGCGGTGACCAACGCCTTTCGCTATTCCGTTGACTACATGTTGCTGGATGCCGAGGCCGAAGTGAGCACGCCGTCCCTGTTTGCGCGCAACGGTCGCGGACTGATGGCGCTGGATGATGTCGATCATGGCGGGCTGCCAAAAGACGGGCGCGGCGCGGCATGGGTGCGGGATGTGCTGGAGGCCCATCAGGTCACCGGCGTGGCCCGGATCGAATTGCTGGCGCAACCCAAGGTGCTGGGGCACGTCTTCAACCCGGTCAGCTTTTGGCTGTGCCGCCGCGATGACGACGCCCTGATCGCCGTTATCGCCGAAGTCACCAACACGTTCGGCGACCGGCACAGCTATCTGGTGCATCACTCCGATCTGCGGGAGATTGCGCCCGAAGATCGTCTGTTGGCGATAAAGGTGCTGCATGTTTCGCCCTTCCAGCCGATCGAGGGCGGCTACGAATTTCGCTTTGACATCCGCGACGACAGGATTGGCGTCTGGATCGACTATACCCGAGGTGAAGGCGGGCTGATCGCGACACTGACGGGAAAGCGTTCAGCGCTTAGTAATCGTTCGGTCCTGCGCGCCCTGATACGGCGCCCGTTTGGCGCGCGACGAGTGCTGGCGCTGATCCACTGGCAGGCGCTCAAGCTCTGGTTCAAGAAGGCGACCTTTCGCCCTTGCCCTGCACCACCCACCGACGAGGTATCGCGGTGAGCAACATCGCGCCCCATCGCCTTTCGGCCTATGCGGTGTTTGCCGCGCTGCTCGCGTCCGCCGGGCTGCCGATCTACATCCACGCGCCCAAGTTCTACGTGGACGAATACGGCGTTTCCCTTGCCGCACTTGGGGCGGTTCTGTTTGTCCTTCGGCTGCTTGATGTCGTGCAGGATCCGCTGTTTGGCCGCCTCAGCGAAGCCATGCGCAGTCGGCGCGGCCTTGGGGTTCTGATCGGCTGTTTGATCATGGCGCTATCGATGCTGGGGCTGTTCGCGGTACCGCCGCTCTTGTCGCCGCTTATCTGGTTTGCGCTGATGCTGACGGGCGTCTTTTCCGCCTTCAGCTTTCTGACCATCAACTTCTATGCGCAGGGCGTGGTCAAGGCCGACCGGCTGCCCGGCAACGGGCACCTGTCGCTGGCCCGCTGGCGCGAGACGGGCGCCCTGCTGGGTGTCTGTGTGGCCGCGATTGCTCCGGTTTTGCTGGGCGGGATCATGGACGCGCCGTTTGCCGGGTTCGCCGTGGGGTTTTGCGTGCTTGCCCTCGCCGCTGTCGTGATGATGCGCGGCGAATGGCGTAATGAAGGTTTGCCGCCCTCGGTCGGCTTTCGCGCGGTGCTGGGCGATGCCCTGGCGCGGCGTCTGCTACTGATCGCGCTGGTCAACGCGGCCCCCGTGGCTGTCAGTTCGACCCTGTTCCTGTTCTTTGTCGAAAGTCGCCTTCTGGCCCCCGGTTTCGAGGGACCGCTGCTGCTGCTGTTCTTCTTCAGCGCTGCCGTTGCAGCGCCCGTCTGGGGCACTTGGGCCGAACGCTTTGGTACCAAACCCGTGCTGCTCAGCGCGATGGCGCTGGCCATCTTGGCTTTTGGCGGGGCGATCATGCTGGGACCCGGCGACTGGATCGCCTTTGCGGTGATCTGCATTGCGTCCGGTGCCACGCTGGGCGCGGACCTGACCCTGCTGCCTGCCGTCTTTGCCAACCGGATGGCCCGGATCAGCCCCTCGGCTGCCGAAGGCTTCGGCCTTTGGTCCTTTGTTTCGAAATTCACGCTGGCCTTTGCCGCTGTCACCCTGCTTCCGCTGCTCGAGTGGGCGGGATTTGACAGCGGCGCAGCCAGCAACACGCCCGAAGCGCTGATGCTTCTCACGCTGCTTTATGCAGCCGTGCCTTGCGGCCTCAAGATTGTCGCCATTTGTTTGCTGGCGACGACGGACCTGAAGGAGACGTGACATGGATGGACTGATCTTTGCACTGGTCGGAGCCGGCGTGGTTGTCGCCCTGAACTGGGCGTGGTCGCGCTATGCCGGGTTTCTCGCACAATCCCCCGCGGACTATGCCGCAGACGATAATGTTTTCGACATCCGCACCCACCTGAACGGGCCCATCATCTGCGAGGGCGTGATCTATGGCCCGACCGGGCGCGTCTCGTCCCGGTTCGTGGGCGCATTCGACTGCCGGTGGGAAGGGAACCGGGGGGTGATGAACGAACACTTCCGATATGATGACGGATCCGAACAGACGCGGGCCTGGGACCTGACCTTGGGGAATGACGGGCGCATCCGCGCATTGGCCGACGATGTCGAAGGCGAAGGCACAGGCCAGCAGGCCGGCAACGCCGTGCTGTTGAATTACCGCTTCAAACTGCCTGAAAAGTCTGGCGGGCACGTTTTGGATACGGTGGACTGGATGTATCTGGCTCCGAATGGAACCATTATTAATCGCTCGCAGTTTCGCAAATACGGTGTCAAAGTGGCTGAACTAGTGGCCACCATGCGCCCTGCACCGGAACCGGACATGAAAGAAGCAGCATGAGCGACATAGACTTGCACGGCAAACGATACTGGATCGTCGGAGGCGGCGACGGGCTGGGCAAGGCGCTCGCCCACCATATGAGCCGAGCGGGCATCGAGGTGATCGTCTCGTCGCGCAGCGAGGACAAGCTGGCCGCGCTGGTCAAAGAACTGCCCGGCAAGGCGTCGTACCAGACCGTGGACATCGCGAATGACGACAGCGTGAAGGCGGCCGCCGAAGCCATTGGCGAGATCGACGGGGTGGTGTTGCTGGCGGGGGTCTATTGGCCGTTTTCAGCCAAAGCCTGGAACGCCGAGCAGGCGGTTGCAATGGCCGACGTCAACTTTACCGGTTTTGTGCGCGTCCTCGGTCAGGTCGTGCCGAAATTCGTCGAACGGGACGCTGGGCACATCTTGATCACCTCCTCTCTGACGGGGTTCCGGGGCCTTCCCGGCTCCATCGGGTATACCGCGTCCAAGGCGGCCACCATGTCCTTGGCCGAATGTTTGTATGCCGATCTGCACAAGACCGGCGTACGGGTGCAGGTGGCCAATCCCGGCTTCATCAAAACCCAGCTGACCGACAAGAACGATTTCAAGATGCCGTTCATCATGGAACCAGAAGACGCGGCACGCGAAATGTTCGAACTGATGCTGACTGACCAGTTCAAGAAGAGTTTTCCGACCTTGTTTTCGCTGCTGTTCCGGGGCGCGCAGTTTCTGCCAGACTGGCTCTATTACCGCATATTCGCCTGACCGGAATCGACGTGCCCGATGTCGTGTCCAGAACAGAAGCGACGCTTCAGGTCAGTGACGCTGAACGCATCGTCATGTTTTGCAAAGGGCGTCATGCTGGACACGATATCACTTGAAAAGGGGCGTTTGACGGACGCGCAAATCGGCGGGTATTGGCGCGACGGTTTTCTGTTTCCCCTGCCCGCTGTCAGTCCGCAGGCGGCTTTGGCGGCGCGCAGCGAGCTTGAGCAGTTGGAGGCGACTTGGCGCGCTGCCGACCTGCCGCACCCGCTCAACACATACAAGCGCATCAACGCCCATGTGGTGATGCCTCTGGCTGCGCGGCTGGCGCGCAATCCTGCCGTTCTGGACGTGATCGAGGGTATTTTGGGCCCGGATATTCTGGTTTACTCCACCGAATTCTTCATCAAGGAGCCCAAGACCCGCCATGTCGTGTCGATGCATCAGGACCTCACCTATTGGGGACTGGGCGCGATTGACGGGCTGGTGACCGCCTGGATCGCGCTGTCGCCCGCGACGCCCGCATCCGGCTGCATGGAGTTTGTCGCCGCAAGCCACAAGAACGCGATCCTCGAACATGAGGACACTTTTGACCCCAACAATCTGCTGAGCCGCGGGCAGGAGGTGAAAGCCGATGTCCGAGACACAGACAAGACCGCCATCGAAATCCACCCCGGCCAGATGAGCCTGCATCACGGCCTGACCATCCACGGCTCTGGCCCCAACACCACCAGCGACCGGCGGATCGCCTGCGTGGTGCGCTATATCCGCCCGGACATGTCCCAGAATGTCGGTGGCAAGGATTACGCCATGCACGCCCGTGGGACAGACAGCTTTGGCAACTTCATCCATGTGCCCGTGCCAAAACAGGCCTTTGCGCCCGAAGCCCTCGCCCTTTACGATGACATTCGCGCCGAACAGTCCCGCGTCATGATGAAGGGTGCCAAAGGGTCAACGGAGTTTTACACATGATGGATCAGGTCAAATTTACCGCCATGAAAGACGGTGACCGCGAAGATTATGCGTTCCTGACCGAGCACGAGGTCGAATTTACAAAAGGCACGGCGGATCGCCTCATGACCGCGCTCGAAACGCTGGACGAGGGGCTGTCAGGCTACCAGATCACCCGGCTGGGCCATTCGCTGCAATCGGCAACGCGTGCGTGGCGGGACGGGGCGGACACCGACTGGCTCGTTTCGACCCTGCTGCACGACATCGGGGATATCTTTGCTCCCTACAATCACGACGAATACGCGGCGAGCGTCCTCAAGCCGTTTGTGCGCGAACAGTGTACATGGGTGGTGGAAAAGCATGGCGATTTCCAGATGATCTATTACGGGCATCACGTGGGGGGAAATCCGCACAAGCGTGACGCCTATGCGGGGCATCCCTATTTCGACGACTGTGCGACGTTCTGCGAACGCTGGGACCAGTCGAGTTTCGACCCCGATTACGAGTCGCTGCCTCTGGATCATTTCCGCCCGCTGGTGCGCGAGGTGTTCGCGCGCAACCCTTACGATCCGGCAGTGATACAACCCGGTGTGCGTGTACCTTTGGTCGACAAGGGCGCAGCTCAGCTACGCCTTACGCAATAGCAAACACCTCGGGATCGGCTGGCCCGTAAGGCGTAGCTGCGCTGCGCCTTAACTGTCCGGTGCCTGCAGCGGCACCACGTTGGCCGTTGGCGCTTCCAGCTCTTCAAAGTCGAAATTGTCCAGCCGGGCGGCGCGCTTGCCAGCGCGTTCAGCTGCCGTCGAAATCCCTTCGACGTCCCGGCGGGCCTGATCGAAATGGGTTTCCAGCTTGCCCGCGCGTTCGACCACCAGTTCCACATCCCGGTGCAGATTGCGCAGCATCTTGCGGATTTCGCCCGCCTGTTCGCGCATCCGCGCATCCTTGAGGATCGCGCGCATCGTGTTCAGCGTGGCCATGC
>CAZITF010000141.1:0-7042 GCA_964542095.1 uncultured Rhodobacterales bacterium | reverse complement strand
CCTCGTCGCAGGTTTCGTGGATCGTCTCGAGCGGGGCCCCCGCCAGTTCCAGCGCGCCGCCGGGTTCGAGAGAGATGTTGCACAGCCCCTTTTCGAGGCCCGTCAGCTTGCCCGCCTCGCGCAGTTCGGACCAGCCGTGGCGGTCGCGCAGGCCGCCGAGGATCGCCTCGATCGAGCGTGGTCCTTCGAAGGGGAGCGGTTTGAGGGTGTCGGTGCCATCGCCGAATTTCTCGTGCTCGGTGCCGCTGCGCCATGCGTCGCGCGGCTTGCACCCATCCGCCATGTACTGGGCCAGCTGGTCGTGATGTTCGATCGGCCCGCCGCCGGACTGAGGGATGGACATGGGCACGCTCCGCTGTGGCCTGATATTGAGCCGAAAGGGATGGGGCGATTTCGCCGGGGTGTCAATGTGCGGGGGCGCACACAAATGGATCAGGAGGAAGCAGGCCGGGCGCACCACAGGTGCGCCTTACGGGGTAAGGCGCAGGTGTCCTGCGCCCCGCGCGTCAGGCCCGCCCCAGCGGTCGCATTTGCGACAGGTCGGCCCCGGCCCGTTCCCAGATCACCACCGGTGTTGTCGGCGCGTCGTGCAATTGCGCCAGCATCCGTTCGGTTTTCAGCCCCGGCAGGCTGGCGAAGGCGTCAAAGAGCGCATCGGCCCCGTCCGCATCGATGGGGATCATCAAGGGCGCGTTGCCGGGCTGTTCCAGCCGCCAGTGCGCCGGGCGTTGTGCCCCATCGAGAATAAGCCGCGACATCTCACGCAGGGCAACCGCCCCACCTGTCAGGGGGCCGAAATAGATCACCTGCCCTTCGTCCACCTGCACCGTGCCAAGGCCGCCGCCCGCACCGCGAAAGCGGCCCCGTTGCAGGCCCACCATGATCAGCGCCCCCGCCCCGACCAGCATCACCGGCGCCAGATAGCCCAGCAATCCGCCCGGCCCGGCCAGCCACCACAGCGCCAGCACCGCCAGGGCGATGCCGCACAGCACCTCGCGCCAGCGCCAGAGCGCGGCGGTTGCCTCGGGTCGGAAGAAGGTCATGGGTGGCTATCCCTGCGCATCTGGTGACACACAGGGTAAAGGCCCGGACGGGCGGATGGCAAGCCGTGGAGGCCGCCTGGAGCGTCGTCCAGGAAACCTGATCCAATTCTGCTTGCCCTGGATGGATGTCAGCGGTGGGTGCAGGGATCGGCCGCGATCTGGTTGATCGCTGTGCCCACCGATGCGCCAGCCAGGGCAAGCCCTTCGGGACGGGCCATTTTCACCCGTGACACGTCAGAATGGGTCAGGTTTTCTGGACGACGCTCTAGCCCCTGGTCTGGCGGCGACGCAGCGCGCCAAACCCTGCAAGGCCCAGCAACAACATGCCACCGGCTGCGGGCAGCGGCACCGGAGAGGGTGCGGCCGCGTCGAAGGTGACTTCGCTCAGGAACACCCAGGAATTGCTGCGGAACAGCTGGGTTGTCAGCGTGTCGGTGGACGTTCCGGTCAGGTCGAAGGTAAAGCTGAACGGCGCGGATCCGGGATTGGTCGGCACCGACCGGTTGCTGCCGTTGATCGAAACGGAGCCGGTTTGGGAGACACCGCCCGCACCATTGGAGTCATCGAAATAGAAGGTCGCGCTGGTGAAATCATGGCTTTGCGCGAAAGTGAACGTGATGGTCGGATTGATGATCACCCAGCCCACGTATTTCGGAGCGTCGCCCGCGTTCCAGTTGCCGGTCGCGATGACGCCATCGGTCAGGTCACCGGTGCCGCCGGACAGGGCCGCCCCGGACGTGGTGGTCGAGCCGGTGCCGTTATAAAGCAGTTTTCGCTAAACCTGAATCACCCAACGCTGCCTGAAATCAAAGATTTCAACGCGTTAGGTGATGCGCGATGTCTCAGGTTAAATCGAAAACGCTATAGGTGTCGTCCCAATAGGTGAACGATCCGGTGTTGCCGTTGACCATGTCATAGCTGGTCGGTGAAACAGGGACAGCCTGTGCTGCCGCAGCGCCGAGAGTGAAAACAGCCGCGAGGCCCATCGTTCTGGAAACTGTATCTTCAAATTGCTTGAAGTCGCAAAATAGCCAGCAGAGTTGATGTGATAACACATTGATGTAAAATGGCTTTTTTGTGGCAACCGCTGTTTCAGCCCGGCATCACCGGAGAAACACTGCATCGTTGAAAACTGCGCCCACGGCGCAACGCGGCGACGCGCCAAATGGGCCGACCCGCGCCGTTGGGCCGGTTGCGAACCGGGCCTTAAGCAGCGGCATCGATTCAGGTGGGGCGCTCGACCAGTCCGGGCGTTCGCAGCAGCGCCACGCGGTATTCGCCCACGTGCCGGAACCCCAGCGCCTCGCAGGCCTGCGCGGCGGCGGCGTTGCCCGCAAACAGCACCGCGTCGCGCACGCCCTCGCCCGCGCAGCGCCGCAACAGCCCCGCCACCGCGCGCCGCGCATAGCCGTTGCCGCGCATCCCGTCCGGGGTGAACACGCCCCCCACCTGCACGATGTCGGGCAGCCGCGCGTTGATCCCCGCCATGGCGAGGGCTGTGCCGCCGTCTTCGAGGATCACCACGTCCGGGCTGCCGATGGCCGCCGCCGCGCGCGCCCTGGCGCGCGGGGATGGCCCGTCTTCGGCCAGCACTTCGCCGGTGTCGAGGGCATAGGTCGCGTACCACAGTTCGAGCAGCGCCAGATCGCGCGGTTCGGGGCTGCGCACGTCGCCCGGCAGGTCGGGCAGGTCCGACAGGGTCAGTTGGTAAAGCGGCTCGTCCGCCAGCACCGCCCATGGCCCCGGCATCAGCCCGGTTGCGGCCAGGCATTGCGCCACTTGCCGGGGTCGTCCGGTCATTCCGGCGACCCTCCGCCCGGCGATCTGCCTGGCAAAGGCGGCCCAGGCCTCGGGCGGGGCATCGGGGGCCTGCGCCATCAGGACGCCGTCGTTGGAGATGGCGAAGACGCCGTCGATTTCCGCCCCCTGCGGCACATAGAAGGTGGTGCCGTGCCGGTGATCGGCGTTGTCGGTGCCGTGCGCGGCAAGGTTGGAGCGCAGGAACATCGAGGTGGCCGCATGTTGCGCAAGGAAGGCATCGAGCGCAGTTGCATCCTGCGGCCCGGCCCGGCGCAAAGCGGTCATCGCCAATCCCCAAGCCGTTGTTGCCAGACAGTCATCGCCGCCACTGCAGCGGTGTCCGCACGCAGGATGCGCGGGCCAAGCGAGACGGCGTGGGCCTTGTCCAGTCCGTGCAGGCGCCTGCGTTCCCTGTCGGAAAACCCGCCCTCCGGCCCGATCAGGATGGCCCAGGGTCCGCGATTGTCCGGTAAGGCGGAGGTGTCCTCCGCCCTCGCCCCCGCCAGCGCCTCGTCGCAGAACATCAGATGCCGGTCACCCAGATCCGCCAGCACCCGGTCAAGCCGCGCCATCTCGGCGACCTCGGGCACATAGGTGCCACCGCATTGCTCTGCCGCCTCGACCGCGTGGGCCTGAAGGCGGTCACGCTGCACCCGGCCCGCGTTGGTAAAGTCGGTTTGCACCGGCACGATCCGCCGCGCGCCCATCTCGGCGGCCTTTTCGACGATGAAATCGGTGCGCGCCTTCTTGATCGGGGCAAAGAGCAGCCAGAGGTCAGGGGGCATCTGCAACGGTTTGGTCTGTTCCGCACATGACAGCACGCCGCCCCGCTTGCCCGCCTCGGCGACCGTTGCGCGCCATTCACCGTCGCGCCCGTTGAACAGCAGCACGCCCGCCCCGGCCCCCAGCCGCATGACGCCGAACAGGTAATGCGCCTGTTCCCGCGACAACGGCACGGATTGCCCTGCCCCCAGGGGGTGATCTACACAAAGGCGGATTTTCGCATCACTCATGAAGGCACCATATGACCAACCCGACCCCTTCACCAGACGGTCACGTCGCCGACGCCGTAAAAGGCAACTGGGTGGATACGCTGGCCCCTGCGGCGATGCGGCCCTACCTGCGGCTGAGCCGCGCGGACAGGCCCATCGGGACGTGGTTGCTGTTGTTGCCGTGCTGGTGGGGGCTGAGCCTGGCCATGTTGCATGACGGACAGGTGGGGTGGTTCGATGCGTGGATCGCGGTCGGCTGTGCGGCGGGCGCGTGGCTGATGCGCGGGGCGGGCTGTACGTGGAACGACATCTCGGATCGCAGGTTCGACGGACAGGTCGAGCGGACGCGGTCGCGGCCCATCCCGTCGGGACAGGTCAGCGTGCGCGGGGCTGTGATCTGGATGTGTGCGCAGGCCCTTGTGGCCTTTGGCATCCTGCTGACCTTCAATGTCAACGCGATCCTGTTGGGTATCCTCGCGTTGGTGCCGGTGGCCATCTACCCTTTTGCCAAGCGCTTTACATGGTGGCCGCAGGTGTTTCTGGGGCTGGCGTTCAACTGGGGGGCCTTGCTGGCCTGGACGGCGCACAGCGGAACACTCGAGGCGCCTGCCGTGGTCCTGTACCTCGCCGGTATCGCATGGACCCTGTTTTACGACACCATTTACGCCCATCAGGACACCGAAGACGACGCGCTGATCGGGATCAAGTCCACCGCGCGTCTGTTCGGCACGAAAACCGCGCCCTGGCTGCGCCGGTTCCTGATGGCCACCGTCGGGCTGATGGGCATCGCGGTGATCTTTTCGGCCATTGACGAGGCATCGGTCATGGCGATGGTGCTCGCACTCGGGGGGCCTTGGGCGATGGGCTGGCACATGGCCTGGCAATTGCGCGGCCTCGACATCGAAGACCCGGCCAAATGCCTCCGGTTGTTTCGCGCAAATCGGGATACCGGCATCATTCCGCTCCTCTTTTTTGTCGCAGCGCTGTTCGTCTGATTGAAACATGCCCGCGACGGGCTTAGGTCTGTCGGGCACTCACAACCTCAAAAGGCCCGCCGATGCGTCTGTCTTCGCTTTTCATCATTGTCGGCACATTCTTTGCGGCAGCCCTGTTGTCTCTGGTGGCGGCCAACATGTCGGTGAAACTGATCGAGGAAAGCTCGGAAATCGGGGTGCGCGACGCGCTGGACGAACGTCAGATGACATGGGCCGAGGTCGAGGCGGACGGTTTGCAGGTGACACTGGCCGGGATCGCGCCGACCGAAGCGGTGCGCTTTGCCGCGCTGTCCGCCGCGGGCACCGTTGTGGACGCGGCGCGTGTGATCGACGACATGCAGGTCGAGGCCGCCGCCGCCCTCGCCCCGCCCCGCTTTTCCGCCGAGATCCTGCGCAATGACGCGGGCCTGTCGATCATCGGGCTGATGCCCGCCACCACGGACCGCGAAGCAGTGCTGGAACGGGTGCGCGCCATCAGTGGCCCCCTGCCCGTCACCGACCTGATCGAGGCGGCCGATTATCCCGCCCCCGAGGGCTGGGAGGACGCACTTGGCTTTGCCCTGACGGCGATGGAAAACCTGCCCCGTGCCAAGGTTTCGGTCGAGGCCGGGCGCGTCACCATCACCGCAATCACCGACAGCGCCGAGGAAAAGGCGCGGCTGGAACGCAGGCTGCAGCGCGCAAGCCCGCCGGGATTGCAGGTGACCATGGATGTGGCAGCACCACGCCCGGTGATCACGCCCTTTACGCTGCGCCTGGTGATGGACGAAACCAGCACCCGGTTCGACGCCTGTTCGGCCGATACGGACGCCACCCGTGACCAGATCCTTGCCGCCGCGCGCGCCGCGGGCATGGACGGGACGGGCACATGTACCGTCGGCATGGGCGTGCCCAGCCCCAACTGGGGACGGGCCGTGACCCAGGCCATCGCCGCCCTGTCCGATCTGGGGGGCGGGTCGATCACCTTCTCGGATGCGGATGTGACGCTGGTCGCCGCCGAAGGCACGTCACAGGCCGATTTCGACCGCGTGGTGGGCGAGTTGGAGAACCGCCTTCCGGATGTTTTCGCGCTATATGCCAAGCTGCCCGAAACGGTGGACCCCAATCAGGGCCCGCCCGAATTCGTCGCCACCCTCAGCCCCGAGGGGCTGGTGCAACTGCGCGGACGGCTGACGGATGAAAACCTGCGCAATGTGGCCGACAGCTATGCCAAGGCGGCATTCGGGTCGGACAATGTATACACCGCCACGCGGCTGGTCGAAGACCTGCCCGGATCGTGGCCGGTGCGGGTGCTGACCGGGCTCGAGGCGCTGGCGCAACTGTCCAACGGGGCGGTGACGGTGACGCCGGACATGCTGGTGGTGGCAGGCACCACCGGCAATCCCGAGGCCAGCACCAACATCGCCTCGATTCTGGCCTCCAAGCTGGGCGAGACGGCGACCTTCGACATTCGCGTCGTCTACGAGGAAAAGCTGGACCCGGTCGCCTCGATCCCGACACCGGATGAGTGCGAAGCCGAGATCGGCGCGATCGTGGCGGCCTCGAAAATCAATTTCGAACCGGGCAGCGCGACGATCGACGCAAGCACCCTGGGCACCATGGATGACATCGCCGAGGTGCTGAAACTGTGCGGCGACATTCCTTTGGAAATTCAGGGCCATACAGACAGCCAGGGGCGCGAGGAGATGAACCTCGACCTCTCCCAGGCGCGGGCGCAATCGGTGCTGAACGAACTGCGGGCGCGGCGCGTTCTGACCGCCTCCTATGTTGCAAAGGGCTACGGCGAAACCGACCCGATAGCCGACAATGACAGCGAAGAGGGGCGCGAAGCCAACCGACGTATCGAATTCAGGCTGATCCGCCCGAAACCGAGTTTGCCTGTCGGCGAAACAACGCTGGAATCCCTCGCCGGTTCGGGCGATACAGAGGTTCCGAGTGACGGCACCGAAGGACCAGCAGATGAGTAGAGCCGAGTTTGTCATTGCGACGGCGATCGTTCTGTTCGTCGCCTTTTGTCTGGGCTGGTTCGCCAACTGGCTGATCCACCGCTTTACCCGCGTGGCCGCCGGAGACGTGGCCGAACTCGACCGGATGAGCCAGGAATTGCACGAGGCCGAGGAAACCCGCGATCAGGCGATCACCTATCTGCAACAGCGCGAGGCCGAACTGACCAACCAGCTGGCCCAGACCGAGGCGGAGCTGCGCGCCGCCA
>CAZITF010000140.1:4250-7159 GCA_964542095.1 uncultured Rhodobacterales bacterium | reverse complement strand
CGAAGTGGTGCTGCAAGAGGGCGACATCATCAACATTCCCACCGGCATTTTCCGGGGTTTCGAGAATATCGGCACCGATTACGGGATGATCATGGCCATCCTTGGCGGCGACGACGCGGGTGGCGGGGTGATCTGGGCGCCGCAGGTGATCGAGGATGCGCGCGACCACGGGCTGGTGCTGGGTGAGAACGGCAAGCTCTATGACAGCAAGAAGGGCCAAAGCCTGCCCGACGGTGTCGCGCCGATGCCGGTGCTGAGCGAGGAAGAGTTGAAAACCTATCCCGAAATGTCTCCGATGCAGGTCGTCGGCATGGGCGTGCGGCGCTATTACGACATGATGGCGCTGGGCCAGCACAAACCCTGCAAGGTGATCGGCGAGACGGGGATCATCCGGGACAAGCCGGGATTTGAGGTTGACCTGATCACGCGGGGCAGTGCAACCGCAGACATGCACCGGCACGATCGCCCCTCGGTCCTGATGCCGTTGCGCGGACACTGGCGGGTGACGTGGGAAGGGGGCGCAACGACCCTCGCGCCGGGCGACACGATGAGCATGCCCGAACACATCCCCCACAACGCGGTGCCGTCGATGACGGGCGAGGCGTCGCTCTTTCACATCGTGGCCACTGACGATCCGGCCGGACCCACATGGATACCCGGATAATGAAGCGGCTGCGGCATCTGATCCCGGCCCTGCTGGTCACTGTCTGCGCCTCGGCGGCCAGCGCGCAGACCGGGGCGCAATGGAGCGCCGTCGTCGAGGATCTCGGGGCCAACATCTATGCCTCGGCCGTGCATGGGTCGAAAACCATGAGCATCACCTGCACCGCCCCGTCACCGCAGGGGCGCAGTCCGCTCGAAAACTTCGAAAACGAAATCCACAAGACCGGCCCTTTCGAGGTCTATATCGGGATGCACGAGCCGTATTTCGACTGGTCAGCAGGCATGATCCAGACCGGGGCCACCATCTTTCTGGGTCAGAACGGCTATCGACTGCCTGCTTTCGAACTGGACGAATTCAGCGGCACCGTCGTTCGGCTGCCGATGACGGACGCGCTGATCGCCGCCTTGCCGACGGCGACGGGCCTTGTGCTGGATACCGGTCAGGGCAAGGCCTTTGACTTTGGCGTCGCGGGGCTGGCCGGAGCGGTTGAAGCAACGCTGACCACCTGCGTGACCCGCTGGGCCGAACTGGGTCATGCGGTTCCAGCGGCGCTCGGGCGGTTCCGGGCCGGGGCAGACACGCCTGTTGCGGGCAACGATTCCGCCTCCGGTGCGCCTGCCGCGATGGCCGATTACGCCCGCGCCGACATCTTCAACGGCTGCTCGGGCGCGGCACGGGTCGATGCCGACGCGATCCTGCGCGGCGATATCGACGGCGACGGGGTTGAGGATGCCGTTCTCGACTGGGGCGGCGTGGTCTGCAATCAGGGCATCACGCGCCCGTTTTGCGGGGCCTCGATGTGCAGCGCCGATGTCTACCTCTCCAGCGCCTATGGCCGTACCGGAGGGCCAGTGCAGTTGCTCGCGCTCGGGGTCGATCTGCAGCCCCTGACCAACGGTTTGCAGGGCGTGTCCCTTGGCGGGTCGCTGTCCATGTGCAACAGCGCGGGGCGGGGCGATGGCGGCTGTCGTTTCATCTGGTACTGGAACGGGGCCGACCTCGTGCAACTGAAATGACGCCTACATGAGCGACCTCGACCCCCTCGCGGATGAAACCCGCAGCGTCTATGAACGCCACGCCTCGGCCTATGACACATCCCGCTCGCGCGCCCTGTTCGAGGCGCGCTGGCTGGCACGCTTTGCCGCCTGCCTGCCTGCCGGGGGCCAGGTGCTTGACCTGGGCTGCGGCGCGGGCGAGCCCATCGCGCGCTGGTTCATCGCCGAAGGGTTCGAGGTCACCGGGGTCGATTACGCCGACGCGATGCTGGACATCGCCCGCACGCGCTGGCCCGGCGGAGACTGGCGGCAGGCTGACATGCGCGCTCTCGATCTGGGCGAGACATTCGATGGCATCATCGCCTGGAACAGCCTGTTCCACCTGCGTCCCGACGAACAACGCACCTGCCTTGCCCACCTGGCGCGCCACATTGCTCCGGGTGGGTCGCTGCTGATGACCGTCGGGCCCAAAGAGGGCGAAGTGACCGGGACGGTCGCAGGCGAGGCGGTCTACCACGCCTCCCTGTCCCCGGCGGGCTATGCGAGTTGTCTGGAAACACTCGGGCTGCGCCTCACCGGGTTTCTGGCCGAAGACCCCGAAACCAACAAACACAGCGTGCTGATGGCGCGCAAGGACCACGAACAGGAGACCTGATTTGACCATTCTCACCACCCATGTCGGCAGCCTGCCACGCACCCAGGAAGTCGTCGATTTCATCTTTGCCCGCGAACGCGGCGAGGACTATGACCCAAGCGCCTTTGACGCGGCCATGGCGCGGGCGGTCGATGACACCGTCGCGCGCCAGGTGGCGGCAGGGGTGGACGTGGTCAGCGACGGCGAGACCTCCAAGATTTCCTATGCCACCTATGTCAAGGATCGCTATACCGGCTTTTCCGGTGACAGCCCGCGCAACGCGCCCGCGGACCTCAAGAAGTTTCCCAGCTTTCTCAAGCGTCTGGCCGACGATGGCGGCACGCCGAAATATGCCCGCCCCATGTGTACAGGCGAGGTGAAAAGCCGCGGGCAGGGCGAGTTGGAAAAGGACATCGCCAACCTCAAGGCGGCGATGGCCAAACACGGGGTGCAGCGCGGCTTCATGAATGCGGCCTCGCCCGGAGTCATTTCTCTGTTCCTTCAGAACGACTTCTATCCGACGCGCGATGCCTATCTGGCTGCACTGGCCGATGCGATGAAGGAAGAATACGAAACCATCGCGGGCGCGGGCCTTGATCTGCAACTCGATTGCCCC